>CANBNK010000151.1 GCA_947371015.1 Acetobacteraceae bacterium
GCCATCCACCAGGCGGGCGACATCCTTGCCGAAGCGCTGCTCGATATCGCCTAGGCAGCAGCCGGTGTCTTCCACCGTGTCGTGCAGCAGGGCGGTGGCGATGGAGGCAGCATCCAGCCGATAGCCGGCCAGGATATGGGCCACCGCGATGGGGTGGGTAATGTAGGGCGTGCCGTCGTCGCGCTTCTGTTCGCGGTGCTGCTCGCAGGCAAATCGCCCGGCACGCTCGATCAGGTCGAGGTCGGCCTTGGGGTCATAGGCCGCGACAGCGGCGAGCAGCCCGGGCAGTTCCTCAAGCCCGGGCGGCGGCGGCCGGCTGGCGGACGCCGCGATGCCTTCCGGCGCGCGCGGTACCGGGGCAAAGGGCGGCCCGGCGTCGCGCGCTGTCATGCCCGGATGGCCTTAGCGCTTGCCGCCCAGCTCGGCGGCAATCGCCGCCTCGATGTCGTCGGCCGAGAGGTCGTCCAGGCCCTGGCCTTCGGCCGGCATGTCCTCGTTCACGTCCATGACGCCGAAGATGTTCTCGTCGGTGGCGATGAGGTCGAGCACCTCCTCCTCCGCCGGCTCCGGCTCCGAGACGCGCTGCAGCGACTTGATCAGATCCTGCTCCAGGCCCGGCAGTTCGATCGTCTGCTCGGCGATCTCACGCAGGGCGATGACCGGGTTCTTGTCGTTGTCGCGGTCGATCGTGAGTTCTTCGCCGCGGCTGATGTTGCGGGCGCGCTGGGCGGCCAGCAGGACCAGTTCAAAGCGATTCGGGACCTGGACAATGCAGTCCTCGACGGTGACGCGTGCCATGACGGCTCCGTGAACGTTTGGCGCCGCCCGGACTCCGGGCAGCGGTGAACCTTTCAGATAGCCATCGCCGCGCCGATGTGCAAGCGCAGCAATGCAGCGGAGTGATCAGGCGCTAGCCGAAATGGATCATCTGCCGCACCACTTCGCCACCCTTCAGGTTGATGAAGCCCTGGTTGATCTCCTCCAGCTTGATATGGCTGGAGATCAGGTGGTCCAGCTTCAGCCGGCCCTGGCGCCACAGCCCCAGCAGCCGCGGCATGTCCACGCGGAAGCGGTTGCTGCCCATGGAGGACCCCTGGATCTTGCGCTCCCGCAGGAAGTCGAAGCCGTGCAGTTCGATCTTCACGCCGAACGGCACCATGCCGATGATGGTCGCCGTGCCGCCGGGACGCAGCATCTCGAAGGCCTGCTCGGCGGTGCGCTTCATGCCCAGCGCCTCGAAGCTGTAGTGCACGCCGCCCTTGGTCAGCTCCCGCACCATCGCCACCGGGTCTTCGTTACCCACCAATATCGTATCGGTCGCGCCCATCTGCCTGGCCAGGTCCAGCTTGGATTGCAGCCGGTCCAGCGCGATGATGCGTTCAGCCCCGGCCAGCGCCGCGCCGTTCACCGCCGCCAGGCCGACGCCGCCGCAGCCGATGACGGCGACGGTGGTCCCCGCCTCGATCCTGGCCGTGTTGAACACCGCGCCGACCCCGGTGATGACGCCGCAGCCGACCAGCGCGGCGCGGTCCAGCGGCACCTCGGCGTCGATCTTCACCAGGGCGTTTTCATGCACCAGCATCTGTTCGGCGAAGGCCGACAGGTTGAGAAACTGGTGCATCCGCTCGCCGCCCTTCCAGCTCAGCCGGGTGGAGGCGCCGGGCGGCAGCTTCACGCTGGTATTCTCGCACAGCGCCGGCCGGCCGGTGGTGCACTGGCTGCAATGGCCGCAGAACACGCTGAGGCAGCCGATCACGTGGTCACCGGGCTTCAGGTAGGTCACCTGGTCGCCGACCTGCTCGACCACCCCGGCCACCTCATGCCCCGGCACGGTGGGCAGCGGGTGCGGGTACAGGCCCTCGATGAAATGCAGGTCGGAGTGGCACAACCCCGCGAAGACGGTGCGGACCAGCACCTCATGCCCCTTGGGCTTGTCCAGCGTGACATCCTCGATGGTCATCGGCTGGTTCGCGGCGTGCAGTACGGCGGCCTTCATTGGCTTCCTCTCCCTGTTGCCGGCCAGCCTAACCACTGTACCCTGCCGCCCGCAACGGAGGGACGCAGGGGAATGGAACCCGAACTTTTGGTCGAACGCGATGGCGGCGTGCTGCTGCTGACCATGAACCGGCCGGAGGCGCTGAACGCGCTGGGCGGCAACATGATGTGGGACATGGTCAAGGCGCTGTCGGACGCGGCGCAGGATGGCGAGGTCGGCTGCGTGGTGCTGACCGGCGCCGGCCGCGGCTTTTCCGCCGGTGGCGACATGAAGGCCCGCGCCACCGGCGCCAAGCCGCCGCCGAGCACCCCGGAAGCCGGCGCCGATGAACTCCGCGCCCGCATGGAATGCTCCCGCCTGCTGCATGAGATGCCCAAGCCGACCATCGCCATGCTGAACGGCGTGGCCGCCGGGGCCGGCATGTCGCTCGCCCTGGCCTGCGACATGCGCGTGGCCGGCAGCAGCGCGCGGATGACCACCGCCTTCGCCAATATGGGCTTTTCCGGCGATTTCGGCGGGCACTACTTCCTGGCCCGGCTGGTCGGCGTGGCCAAGGCGCGGGAGCTCTATTTCACCAGCGCCAAGCTCGACGCGGCGCAGATGGACAAGCTGGGCCTGGTCAATCGCCTGGTGCCGGACGAACAGCTGCGCGAGGAGACGATGAAGCTGGCGCACCAGCTGGGCAACGGCCCGCGCGTCGCCTGGCGCTACATGAAGCGCAACATGAAGATCGCCGAGGAAGGCACGCTGGCGGAGGCGCTGGACGCCGAGGCCATCGGCATGATGCGCACCCGCGAGACCGAGGACCACAAGGAAGCGCTGCGGGCCTTCCTGGAAAAGCGTGCGCCGAAGTTCAGCGGGCGCTAGGAAAAGAGGGGCGGCGGGCATGATTTGCGTATCATCCCGCCAGCCCATCCCGCTCTAGGCTGACCGCATGGAGCCGACCGCCCACATCGCTGCCATCCGCTTTGGCCTGGGCATCCGCCAGGGTGAGGTGCTGCCACCCGAACCCGTCGCCTGGCTGGATGGCCAGTTGCGCGCGAATGACGGGCCGCCGCTGCCGGCCGGCTTCACCGCGCCACCGACGACCCAGGAAGGCTTCGCCGCGTTCCGCGCCGACCGGGAAGCGCAGGCCCGTGGTGAGGCGCAGCCCAAGGCGGCCACGGATTTCTTCCGCGCCGAGGCCGCCGCCCAGGCTGCGCTGCTGGTCGCCACCGCGCAGCCCTTCCGCGAGCGACTGGTGCAGTTCTGGGCCAACCACTTCACCTGTTCCCGTCGCGCCGGCATGGTAGGGCCGGTGATGGGCGCCTACCTGCGGGACGCGATCCGGCCGCACGTCACAGGCCGGTTCGGCGACATGCTGCTGGCCGTTGCGCGGCACCCGGCCATGCTGTTCTATCTCGACAATGCCGGCTCGGTTGGCCCCGGCAGCCGCGCCGGCGCCCGGCGCGGCGCCGGGCTGAACGAGAACCTGGCACGCGAGATCCTCGAGTTGCATACCGTCAGCCCGGCGGCCGGCTACACTCAGGCCGACGTGACCGAATTCGCCAAGGTCATCACCGGCTGGTCGGTCGGGCGGGAGGGGCAGCCGAACGAGCCTTCCGGCAGCTTCATGTTCCGGCCCTTTGGGCACCAGCCGGGGCCGAAGCTGATGATGGGGCAGGCCTTCGACGCAGGCGAAGCCGGCGGCGTCGCGGCACTGGACTGGTTGGCGACGCATCCGGCAACCTACCGCCACCTGGCCACCAAGCTGGCCCGCCACTTCGTGGCTGACGACCCGCCGCCGGAAGCCGTGGCCAGGCTGGCCGCCGTGCTGCAGGACACCGGCGGCGACCTGAGCGCCGTGGCCCGCGCTCTGGTCCGCTTGCCGGCCGCCTGGGCGCCGCTGACCAAGCTGCGCTCGCCGCAGGACTTCGTGGTTGCCGCGCTGCGCCTGCTCGGCGGAGCGCCGACGCCGGGCATCCTGGCCTTGACCGGGTTTGCCCAGCTGGGCCAGCCGCTCTGGGCCGCGCCGGGGCCGAATGGCTGGCCCGACATGGCCGCAGCCTGGGCGACGCCCGAAGCCCTGCTGCGACGAATGGAGTTCGCCTGGGGCCTGGCCGGCCGCAGCGCCGGGACGGGCACGGCGCTGGCGGCGGCGGAACTCGCCCTCGGCCCGCTCGCGCGGGCGGAAACGGTTACCGCCATTTCCCGTGCCGGCAGCCAGCGCGAAGCCCTCACCCTGCTGCTGGCTTGCCCGGAGTTCCAACGCCGATGAAAGCCGCGCGGCGCACCCTGCTGGGCCTGGCCTCCACCTTCGTGCTGGGCCGCAGCCGCCTGGCCTTTGCCGACGCGCCGGCGCCCGCCGCCGAGGCCCGGCTGGTGGTCGTGCTTCTGCGCGGCGCGCTGGATGGGCTGGCCGCCGCCCCGCCTTACGGCGACCCCGACTATGCCCGGCATCGCGGCGACCTGGCCGTAGCGGAACCCGGCCAGGATGGCGGCGCCCTGGACCTGGGCGGCAGGTTCGGCCTGCACCCCCGGCTGGCCAACCTGCACCGCATGTATGCCGCCGGCGAGGCGCTGCTGGTCCATGCGGTCGCCGGCCCCTGGCGCAGCCGCAGCCACTTCGAGGCGCAGGACCTGCTGGAGGCCGGTGCCGACCAGCGGATGGAAAGCGGCTGGCTCAACCGTGCCCTGCGCTACCTGCCACCCGAGCCGGCGGGCGCCAGCCGGCGAGCCATGGCGGTGGGCGTGGAAGTGCCGCTGCTGCTGCGCGGGGCCACCCAGGTCGGCAGTTTCGCTCCGGCGGGCAGTACCCGGCTTGAAGCGCCGCTCTGGGCCGAGCTGGCCGCGCTGACGGCGCAGGACCCCCTGCTGCACCCCGCCTTGCAGGAGGGGTTGCGCGCGCGTGGGTATTCCGCCGCGGTGCTGGCCGGCACCGAGCCACCGCCCGGCGACCGCAACGGCTTCCCTGCCCTGGCCACCGCCGCCGGCCGCCTGTTGGCGCAGCCGAACGGCCCGCGAATCGCGGCGCTGGAGTTGGTCGGCTGGGACACGCATGCCTTCCAGGCGGCCCGGCTGGCGGGGCCGCTTGGCCAGTTGGATCACGGCCTGGCGGCGTTGCAGGCCCAGCTTGGCCCGGCCTGGCGGCAGACCGCGGTGCTGGTGGTGACGGAGTTCGGCCGCACCGTCCGCACCAACGGCACCCGCGGCACGGACCACGGCACCGCCGGCTGTGCCTTCCTGGTCGGGGGCGCGGTGGCCGGCGGCCGCGTGCTGGCGGACTGGCCCGGGCTGGCAGACGGCCAGCTGTTCCAGAACCGCGACCTGGCCCCCACCCGCGACCTGCGCAGCCTGGCCAAGGCACTGCTGCGCGACCACCTGCGCCTGCCGGCCGCCGCCCTGGCCCAGGCCTTTCCCGGCGGTGCCGAAGCGACGCCGGAGGCGGGGCTGCTGCGGGGCTGAACCACGGCGGCGTCGCCGCGTTCGGGCGCCATGGTCGAACGCTTCCCCGTCTATCAGTACGAAATCCGCCGCCCCGACAGGGCAACCGAGACGCGATGGTCGTTCGTGCCGCTGAGTCCCGGCGGCTATGCCGGCAACGACGAGCCCAGCGACGCCCACCCGATGGGCAACGAGCCCGCCGACCTCAGCCAGATGCAGTTGGCCGGGCATGTCGAGGCCCCCGACGGCAGCACCATCACCAGCATGGAACCACCGATGCTGGAGATCCCCGGCCGGGGGTCGCTGGACCTGAACTCCCTGATCCAGCCGGAACGCGCCGACGCGCCTCAGCTGGGCCACCTGGTGCGCTGGTTGCCGCGCTGAACGGCGCTTGACCAGCGGGCGCCCGGCCGCGCAGCCTATCTCCAACAATCGGGGAACGGCACATGCAGCGGCGGCACCTGCTGGGGGCGGCACTTGGCCTGGCGGCAAACCGGGCGTGGGCAGATGAGGCTTGGCCCAGCCGTTCCATCCGCATGCTGGTGCCCTTCGCACCCGGCTCATCGGCCGATGTGCTGGGCCGGCTGATGGCGGAGCCGCTGGGTGCCCGGCTGGGCCAGCCGATCATCTGCGAGAACCGCGCCGGTGCCGCCGGCAGCATCGCCGCCGAGGCCGCCAGCCGCATGGCGCCCGACGGCTATGGGCTGTTCCTCGGCACCATCGGGACGCAGTCGGTCAACAGGCACCTCTATGCCCGGCTGCCCTACGACCCCGACCGCGACTTCACGCCGATCTCGCACCTCTGGAACGCGGTCAACATCATGGCCGTGGCGAAGGACAGCCCGGTGCGGTCGGTGGCGGAACTGGTGGCGCACGGCAAGCGCGGCGGCCGGTTGACCTTCGGCAGCCCGGGCACCGGCACCTCGGACCACATGGCGTCCTCGCTGTTCGGTATCCGCGCCGGGTTGGAGTTGGAGCACGTGCCGTATCGTGGCGGCAGCGCGGCGGTGCAGGTGGACCTGATGGCTGGCCGGCTGGACTTCACCATCGGCAACCTGCCGGCGCTGGCGGCGGGGTTGCAGGGCGGCGGCATCCGCCCGCTGGCGGTGGCCTATCCCCGGCGCTGGCCCAGCCTGCCCGAGGTGCCCACCATGGCCGAAGCCGGCGTCGCCGGCGTGGAGGTGCCGAGCTGGCACGCCCTGCTCGGCCCGCGCGGCCTGCCGGACACGATCCGCGACCGCCTCGCCGCCGAAACCCGCACCGTCTTGCTCGCCCCGGCCATGCGCGCCCGCCTGCTCGACCTCGGCACCGAGCCGGTGGCCAGCGACCCGGCCGGGCTGCTGGCCTGGACAGCCGCTGAATCGGAGCGCTACGGCGACCTGGTCCGCCGGCTCGGCATCCGTGCCGACTAGACTGCTCGCAGGCTGGGTCCGCCTGGACGCAGCCCGCACTCTGGAAGTCGTTGAATTAAAATCAAGAAAAGCGTCCAGATGATCCGATCTGAACGCGTTTTTCTCTAGGCAGCCCGCACTCGATCAAGGAAGTTGCCCACCTGAAGCCGCAGCGTTTCCGCCTGTTCCGCCAGGCCGGCCGAGGTGGACTGCACCTGGCTGGCCGCACCGGTGGTCTCGCCCACCGCGGCCGTCACGCCTTCAATGGCGCTGGCAATCTCAGTGGTTCCAGCCGCGACGCGCTGCACGTTCTGGGCGATATCGCGCGTTGCCGCACCCTGTTCCTCCACCGCGGCGGCGGTGGCGGATGTCACCTCGTTGACCTGGGTGATGCTGTCGCGGATGGCACTGATCTCGCTGACCGCGGCATTGGTGGCCGTCTGCATCGCCTGGATCTGCTGGGCGATGTTGCCGGTGGCCTGCGCCGTCTGGTTGGCCAGCGCCTTCACCTCGGAGGCGACCACCGCGAAGCCCTTGCCAGATTCGCCGGCCCGCGCCGCCTCGATGGTGGCGTTCAGCGCCAACAGGTTGGTTTGCCCGGCGATATCGCCGATCAACCTGGTCACCTCGCCGATCCGCGCCGCGGCCTCGCTGAGCGCGGTAACGGTAACATTGGTGCGGTTCACCTGCTCCACCGCGGCACCGGCCATGCGGGCGCTGTTGGTCACCTGGCGGCTGATCTCGGCGACCGAGGCAGCCAGTTCCTCGGTGGCGGCGGACGCAATGCTTTCCACCACGGCGCCCACGCTGCTTTCCAGCGTGGTGGCCATGTCCTGCAGCGCGGCCTTGCGGCCGGCCTCGCCGCGCTGACGAATGGTTTCCTGTTCGCCCCCGCAACCCCATCGCTTCGCCCAGGGCAACTGCCAGCTGGCCCAGCGCCTGCGCCATGGTGCCGATCTCGTCGCTTCTGACGGTAAGGTTGGTCGCGGCGCTCAGGTCACCGACCGCCAGCCGCTGCATATTTTCGGCCAGCACCTTCAGCGGACGAACCACGCCCAGCGTCGTCATCAGCACGCCGAGCGTCAGTCTGCCGACGACGGCGACGAGCAGAATGATCAGCGCATTGCGCCCGGCGGCCGCGGAAGCCGCCGTCACCGTTGCCGTATGGGCCCGGGCACGCTCCTCAACGGCAGCGGAAATTTCACGTCCCAGGGGGCACAGCGCGTCCACCATCAGGCGAACCTCGGTGGCCATCAAAAGCCGTCCGGCGTCGCTGGTGGCCGGGTCCTGCATAAGCGCTATGCCGCGCAGCGCCAGGGCTTGCGCCTTCGGGAAATCGCGTTCGTAGGTGGCCAGGGCTGCGGCTTGCGGCATGCCGACCACGGCCGGGCGCACCCTTGCGGCCAGGGCAACGGCCTCCGCCGGCATCGCCTGCATGTTGCGGACAATGGCGACCACCAACTCCGGCTCCGGGAAGGCCATGCTGCGCCAGCTCATTCGCCCCAGGTCAGAAGCAAGGCTGGTCATATGGGAAGCGTAGATCGACGCGGTCGCCTCACGTTCCGGCAAGCTGGCAAAGGCCGCGTCGCTGGTCCGCATGGCGTTCCAGCTATACCCGCCGGCCACCAGCGCCAGCGCCGCCAGCAGCACCAGGGGCAACAGGGTCTTCTGGGAAACCCTGACATTCCGCAGCAGGTTGAGCATGGGGCCTCCGGGCCGGGCCGGTAATGGCAAGCGACCAGAAGCGCAGCGAGGTGAGACGCCGGCCTTAAGCCCCGCGGCCTTGAGCCAACCCAGGCCCGGCGTGCCAGCCGGCGCGAAACGCGCTTGCAAAAACCGGCCGGAGGGGGCAAATGCCCGGCCGACCAACCGATTCAACAGACCTGCGGCGGGCGGTATCGGGCTGGACCCGGGGCCGGGCCCGTTTTTGCGTATGGAGGCCTAACGTGTCGCACACCTCGCTCGACAAGATCCGGAACATCGGCATCACCGCGCATATCGATGCCGGCAAGACCACCACGACCGAGCGGATTCTCTACTACACCGGCAAGTCGCACCGCATCGGCGAAGTGCACGACGGCAACACCACGACCGACTACATGGCGCAGGAACGCGAGCGCGGCATCACCATCACGTCCGCCGCCGTGACCGCCGTGTGGAACGACCACCGCATCAACATCATCGACACCCCCGGCCACATCGACTTCAACATCGAAGTGAACCGCAGCCTGCGCGTGCTCGACGGCGCCATCTTCATCATCGAGGGCGTGGCCGGCGTGCAGCCGCAGTCCGAGACCAACTGGCGCCTGGCCGACCGCTACAACGTGCCGCGCATCATCTTCATCAACAAGCTGGACCGCACCGGCGCGGATTTCTACAAGGCCGCCGCCACGCTGACGGAAAAGCTGGGCATCAACTGGGTCACCCTGCAGCTGCCGATCGGCGCCGAGGACAAGTTCCTGGGCGTGGTGGACCTGGTGGAGATGAAGGCGATCATCTGGGAAGGCGACGACCTGGGCGCCGCGTATCATGACGCGCCGATCCCCGACGACCTGGTCGAGAAGGCCAAGGAATACCGCCAGATCCTGCTCGACGGCGTCGTCGGCGTGGATGAGAAGGCGATGGAGGAATACTTCGAGAATGGTGACGTCTCCGTCGCCACGCTGAAGCGCTGCATCAAGCTGGGCACCATCAGCGGCGAGTTCCGCCCGGTGATGTGCGGCACCGCCTTCAAGAACAAGGGCGTGCAGCCGCTGCTGGACGCGGTGATCGACTACCTGCCCTCCCCGATCGACATCCCCGGCATCAAGGTTGCCCCGGAAGAAGGCCAGGACGAGACCGCCGACCGCCCGAACATCCCGGCCGATCCGGACGCGCCGTTTGCCGGCCTGGCGTTCAAGATCATCAACGACAAGTACGGCAACCTGACCTTCGTGCGCGTCTATCGCGGCACGCTGCGCCAGGGCGACATGGTGATGAACACCACCAAGGGTCACCGTGAGCGTATCGGCCGCATGTTCCAGATGCACGCCGACAAGCGCGACGAAATCAAGGAAGTCATCGCCGGCGACATCGCCGCCTTTGTCGGCCTGAAGGATACCGGTACCGGTGACACCCTGGCGAGCAGCGACGACCCGGTGATCCTGGAGCGCATGGCCTTCCCGGTGCCGGTCATCGATATCTCGGTCGAGCCGAAGACCAAGGACGCCGTGGAAAAGATGTCGCTCGGCCTGGGCAAGCTTGCCGGCGAAGATCCCAGCCTGCGCGTCAAGACCGACCAGGAGACCGGCCAGGTCATCCTCTCGGGCATGGGCGAGTTGCACCTGGAAATCATCGTGGACCGGCTGCGCCGCGAATACGGCGTGGATTGCAACATCGGCGCGCCGCAGGTGGCCTATCGTGAGACGATCACGAAGAGCCACACCGAGACCTATACCCACAAGAAGCAGTCGGGCGGTTCGGGCCAGTACGCCGAGGTGAAGATCACCTTCGAGCCGAAGGAGCGGAACAGCGGTATTGAGTTCGTCAATGGCGTGGTCGGCGGTTCGGTGCCGAAGGAATACATCCCGGCGGTGGACAAGGGCATCAAGGTGCAGGCCGATACCGGCGTGCTCGCGGGCTTCCCCACCGTGGACTTCAAGTTCAGCCTGGTGGACGGCAAGTACCACGACGTCGACTCATCGGCCCTGGCCTTCGAAATCGCCGGCAAGGCCTGCTTCCGCGAAGGCATGAAGAAGGCCGGCCCGGTCATCCTCGAGCCGATCATGGACGTGGAAGTGACCACCCCGCAGGACCACGTCGGTGACGTGGTGGGCGATCTCAACCGTCGCCGCGGCGTGATCCAGAGCCAGGACATGGCGGGTACTTCGGTCATC
>CANBNK010000152.1 GCA_947371015.1 Acetobacteraceae bacterium
CGCCCTCGCCCTCTCGCCCAAATTGGTGATCTGCGACGAACCAGTCTCGGCGCTGGACGTCTCGGTCCGCGCCCAGGTGGTGAACCTGCTGAAGGACATCCAGGACCGGCTCGGCGTCGGCTACCTGTTCATCTCGCACGACCTTTCGGTGGTGGAGAACGTCGCCGACCGGCTGATGGTGATGTATCTCGGCCGCGTGGTGGAGCAGGGCCGCGCCGCGGATGTGCTGGCCCGCCCGGCGCACCCCTACACCCACGCGCTGCTGTCAGCCGCGCCGGTGGCCAACCCGGCCCTGGCCCGCAGCCGACAGCGCGTGGTGCTGCAAGGGGAACTCCCCAGCCCGGTCAACCCGCCCAGCGGCTGCACTTTCCGCACCCGCTGCCCCTACGCCCAGGCCCGCTGCGCCGCCGAAGCGCCCGCGCTCCGCCCCGTCGGCGACCAACGCGTCGCCTGCCATTTCGATTTCAGCGAAGGCTTCGCCGACGCCACTACGGGAGTTTCCGCATGACCCGCTGGATCAACCTTGGCGACCTGGCCGACCACGGCCTGGACCAATCCCGCCCCGCCATCATCGACCTGCGCCTGGCGGAAGCCCCGCGCACCTTCAGCCATGGCGAGATCGACGGCATGGCCCGCGGCGTGGCACGCCGGCTGACCGCCATGGGCCTGCCGCCCGGGGCCAATATCGCCATCCTCTCGCAGAACCGGGCGGAATACGTTGCCGCCTATTTCGGCATCATGCGCGCCGGCTTCGTCGCCGTGCCGGTCAACACCAAGGTGGCGCAGGACACGCTGGACTACATCATGGAGGATGCCGGCATCCGCCTGGCCTTCGTGGATGCCGAGCGCCGCGCCATGGTCCGCGCCGGCATCCCCGTCATCAGCTTCGACGATGACGGCGCGGAAGGCTTCGCCGCGCAATGCCCGCCCGGCCCCTTCACCACGGTCGCCACCACGCCGGACCAGATCGGCCAGATGCTCTACACGTCTGGCTCCACCGGCCGGCCCAAGGGCGTGCCGCTGACCCATGCCGGGCAGATTTGGGCGCTGGCGAGCCGGGTCGGCGCGGCCGAGGAACGCGGCATGATCAGCCAGCCGCTGTTCCACATGAACGGGCTGTTCACCGCCAAGGGCGTCTTCACCGCCAATGCATCCGTGGTGATGCTGCCGGGCTTTGACGCCCGCGCCTACACCCGCGCCATGGCCGAATACCGCGTGACCGCCGTGATGGCGGTGCCAACCATGTTCGCCCGCGTCATCAAGGAAGCCGACCTGATCGAGAGCCTGGACTTCAGCGCGCTCAAGCGCCTGGTGCTGGGCTCGGCGCCGATGACGATGGCGCTGCTGGACCGCATCCAGGCCGCCTTCCCCGGTACCACTATCTCCAACGGCTATGGAACCACGGAAGCTGGCCCCGGCGTCTTCGGCCCGCATCCGGATGGCATCCCGACCCCGCCGCTGGCGCTGGGCTACCCGGTGCCGGGCGCCGAGGTGCAGCTGGTGGACGGCACCGCCGACCAGGGCGTGCTGCTGATGCGCACCCCCGCCTGCATGCCGCGCTATAACAACCTGCCGGCCAAGACCGCCGAGGTGCTGAAGGAAGGCTGGTACTACAGCGGCGACGTGATGCGCCGCGACGGCAACGGCTTCTACTATTTCGTCGGCCGGGCGGACGACATGTTCGTCACCTCCGGCGAGAACATCTACCCCGGCGAAGTCGAGAAACTGTTGGAGAAACACCCGGCCATCCAGGCCGCCGCCGTGGTGCCGCTGCCGGATGAGGAACGCAGCCATGTCCCCGTCGCCTTCGTGGTGCCGCGCCCCGGCAGCACGCTGACGGTGGCCGAGGTGAAGCAACACGCCCTGGCCGGCGGCCCGGCCTACGCGCACCCGCGCCGCGTGGAGTTTTTGGCGGAGCTGCCCTGGGCCGGCACCAACAAGGTTGACCGCCGCGCGCTGATCGACCGCGCGCGAACCAACGAAGCCAGCGGCGGGTGGCCGGCATGAAGACCGCCGTTGTCACTGGCGCCAGCCGCGGCATCGGCCGCGCCATTGCGCTGCGCCTGGCCGAGGCCGGCACCGCCGTGGTGGTGCACTACGCCACCCGCGCCACCGCCGCCGAGGAGGTTGTCGCGGAGATCACCGCCGCCGGCGGCCGCGCCCTGGCGTTTGGCGCAGACCTCGGTGACCCCGCTGCGGTCGCCGGCTTCTGGCAGACGCTGGAGCCGCTGATGGAAGCCGCCTTCGGCAGCCAGCGCCTGGACATCCTGGTCAACAATGCCGGCACCGGCGGTGGCCTGACCATCGAGCAGGCCGACCCGGCCGCGCTGGACCACGTGTTGCAGGTGAACCTGAAGGCGCCGTTCTTCCTGATCCAGGGCGCCATCCCGCGCATCTCGGATGGCGGGCGCATCGTCAACCTGTCCTCCATGGGCGTGCGCAACCCCTACCCCGTCATGGCCGCCTACGCGCCCTCCAAGGCTGCGCTGGAGACGCTGACGCTGATGCTGGCCAACCAGTTGGGACCCCGCGGCATCACCGTCAACGCCGTGCGCCCCGGCGCCACCGCCACCGAGATGAACCATCGCGCCACCGACCCGGTGCTGAGCAAGGCCATCGCGGAGACCGTGGCGCTGCGCCGCGTCGGCCAGCCCGAGGACATTGCCGGCATCGTCGCCTTCCTGTGCTCGACGGAAGGTGGCTGGGTCACCGGCCAGATGCTGGACGCCAGCGGCGGCCAACGGCTGTAGTCCAGGTCAGTACGGCGACCGCTGGCCGCCACCTGCGGGCGGCGCCGCGGGCGCGGTGACGAGTTGCTGGATGAGTTCGCGCAGCGTCAGCGCAGCCAGGGAAGCGACCAAGGGCTTGGCCAGGAAGCGGGCTCCGGCCACCGCCTGGCCGCATTCAATGCGGCTGAAGTGGCCAGACGCGTACAACACCGGCAGTCCAGGCCGCATCACCCGTACCGCCTTGGCCAGTGCAAAGCCATCGGCGCCACCTGGCAGGTTGATGTCGGTCAGCAGAGCGGCGATCTCGGGCCTGGTGCAGATCAGGTCCAGCGCCTGGATCGCGTCTTCGGCATCCAGCACGTCGAAGCCGTCATCGGTCAGCACATCAACCAGGGACAGGCGAACCAGGGCGTCGTCCTCAACCACGAGCAGCGCGGGTCCGTAGCGGGGGGGTGGTTGGGGCATGGCGCTCTCCGTCTTCGACGCTGCAAGTGCAGCCGCGGAAGCGCGTTGCGCGAAAAGCCTGTGACGACCCCGTGACGCCGTTGCTGTGACCGCCCGGCGGCCAGAAGCTCTCCCCTGCGTTGAGCAGGACTACGGGCGAAGGCGGGATTTGGCGGAAAACGGGGCGAGCCGCCTCTGGGCACCGGTGCGTCCCCGAATGGCAGGGTCAGTTCACCGCCAGCGGCGAAGCGCGTCCGATCCCGGCCCGATACGGCGGACGAGCAGACTGCCACAAATCAGGGGACCCGGGCGGTAGCCAACAGCCGCAGCACGTCGAAAGCAGCAAGCAGGAGCACACCGCATCCGCTGCTAGGTGGACCATACCCTGAAATTCATTGCATTTCCCGAAAATATTCCGTTCAGGTCGTCCCGCCTGAAGGGCGATCGCTCTATTGCAGCGCGGCGGTGGCCTCGGGTGACGCCCCAGCAGCAGGGCCAACGTCGCCCGGGTATTCCGCCACTTCCAGAATGCCGCGGCCGGCGCGGCGGGCATTGGCAACTTCCGACTCGGCGCAGGCGTAGTTGCGTAGCATGTCGTTGTCGGGGTTCGCGACTTCCAGCTTGGCGCGAACCCGGCACAGCACCGCGTGTTCAGTGCGGGCGGACCCGCCATGCCAGCGACGCAGCGCCTGCACCCAGTCGCCGGTTTCCTGGTGCCAGCGGCGCAGCATGCCGCCAGCCCAGTCGGCGGAGCGCAGCGGGTCCAGCGGCCAGTCGCTGCCCTTGGCATGCACACGGGCGTTGACCTGCACGCAGCCCACCATGGGGGAAGACCGGCGCGGTGCTTGGGCCAGGATTTCGCGGGCTCGTTCCAGGTCGCGCGGGTGGTAGCTGTGGCTACCCAGCTTGATGGCGTGGGCGTGCAGGCTGCTCTCGCTCATCGCCACCGCCACCAACAGGCCGGGCGGCAATTCGTGGACCTGCTCGGCACGGCGGGCGGCGGCCAGGCAGGCGGCGCGCGGGGTGTTGGGCAGCGTCGCGCGGGCCAGGTCCATGCTCTCCGGCGCCGGCAGCAGTTCCTGCGGGGCGTCGCGCAGCACCGGCGGGCTGCCGGGTTCGCGCGGCACGCGGGGCTTGCGGCCATGGGCGCTGGGGCGACTTGGGCGGGTGGCGCGGATCTCGCCGCGGTCCGCCGCCGTGGCGGCATGGCGGCCGGCATGGCGGTGTGGCGCGGCTTCGGGCCGGGCGCGGCCGGGTTGCTCGGGCCGGGTGCGTTCGGCATTGGCACGCTCGGTGCGCGGGCGTTCGGCGCGGCGGTCCGGCGCGGCGCGCTCGGGCGTCGTGCGGTCCGCGCGCTGAGGCGTCGTTCGGTCGGCATGGCGCTGCGGGCGTTCAGCGGCGGCGCGGTCGGGTGCCGCACTGCGGTCCACCGTGCGGATCACGCGGGCGGCCGGCACACGGGCGCTGCCCGGTTCCGCCACCAATCGAGGAACCGGACGGGCGGGCGATTGTGCCGCCGCGCTGACCACGGACCAGGGCAGCAGGAACGTCGCCGCGAGCAGCAGGGCAGACAGCCTTCCGGCTCGCTGGCTTGCGAGTCGGTTCGGCCCCCCGGGGGGAAGGGCGCCCCGCGCAATCGCGCACGGGAACGCCGCTGAGCGTCGGACGGGGGCAACCCCGAACGGATCGTTAGCGGGCGTCATCAATCAAGCGTTAGCACAGGCGGAACGACAAGGGCAACCTTGCCGGGCCGGGCCGGAAACCCGGCGACCTGCGGCGCGCCTGCGGGTGCCCACAATGTTACCCTTTGTCGGACCGGCGCGACGCAATCCTGCCGCAGTGTTCAGGTATGCAACAGCTTCGCCGGGAGGAAGACATGACATCCAGCAGCGGCCTGCCGCGCCGTGGGCTGCTCGCCGCCCTGCCCTTGCTGGCCGTGCCGGTGGCGCGCGCGGAGGCCAACTACCCAGACCGGTCCATCACCATCGTGGCGCCGTTTTCCGCCGGCGGTGCCGCGGACCTGGCGGCGCGCATCCTGGCCGCGCAGGCGCCCCGGCTGCTCAACACTCCGCAGGTCGTGGTGGTGGAAAACCGGGCGGGCGCCTCCGGTGCCGTCGGTACCGGCCATGTCCAGCGCGCCCGGCCGGATGGCTACACGCTGTTGCTGGCGCGGGTCGGCTCCTCCGCCATCCTGCCGGCGACGGACCCGCGCACGCCCTACACGTGGGACGAGTTCACCATGCTCGGCCTGCTGGATGAGAACCCCTTCGTGGTCTGCGTGCGCGCCGACAGCCCGTTCCGCAAGCTGGAGGAGTTGATCGCCGCGCTGCGCGACCAGCCGGGCAAGCTGAACTTCGCCACCACCGGCCCTGCGACGATCCTGGACCTGGGGGTGCGGCAAATGTTCATCGCCGCCGGGCTGCCGCTGGACGCGGGCACCGCCGTGCCGTTCCGCGGCGGCGGCGAGGCGGTGGCGGCCCTGGTCGGTGGCCAGGTGCAGTTCATCGGCAACAACCTGACCGACACCAGCGCGGCCATTGCCAACCGGCAACTGCGGGCGCTGGTGGTGGGCACCGCGGCGCGGCTGCCGGCGTTGCCCGGCGTGCCCACCGCCAAGGAAGTGGACCTGCCGGCGATGCAGCATCTGTCTGGCTGGAACGCGCTGTTCGGGCCGCCCGGGCTTTCGGCCGAGGTAACCACCACCTGGGAACGTTGCCTGGCAAAGCTGGCGCATGACCGCGAATGGCTGGCGGCGGTGCGGCGGATCGGCGGTGTGCCGAAGGTGATGAACGGCGTGGAGACGCGGGAGTATGTCCAGGCGCAGGTGGCGCTGTACCGCGACCTGGCGAAGCGGCTGGGTCTGGTGTGATACCGGCGGCACGATGCGTTGACTGGGGCCAAGGCGCCGAACGGCGGGCTGGTTGGCAGGCGTGGAATTTTGGACAGCCCGCGGTATTGGGGGTGCCCATCCGGCGCGGCGCTGCGCGGCGCTCAATTTGGCGCTGGATCCAACAAAAAGAAGCCGCGGATCAACCTGGATTACCTCTCATTTACTGCACGAAACAGATATTCCAGGATTGATATGGCGCAAATGTGGACCCATTTTTATTTTAATAAACCGTTTATATTGCGACATCGATGTAGTACACTTACCCTACGGCCGCTTTCGATACCCCTGGCCGCCAGAGGGTTTCTCCCTGCCCGTCACAGCCCCCCAAGCCGCCCATGATGCCGCCGTTCTTCTGCGGCAACAAACCGTCATGGCGAAGTTCGGCCATTTCGCCCTTGAGTCCGAAAAGCTGGACGACATTCTGAACGAAGCCTGCCGCCTGGTGGGCGACGCGCTGGGAACCGACCTGTCCAAGGTGGTGGAGGTGCTACCAGACCGCGACACGCTGCTGGTGCGGGCCGGCGTGGGCTGGCAGCCTGGCGTGGTCGGGTTCAAGACCAAGCCCATTGATCCGACGTCTTCCGAAGGCTACGCGCTGCACACCGGCAAGCCGGTGATCTCGGTGGATGAAGGCGCGGAGTATCGCTTCACCTATGCCGACTTCCTGAAAAGCCACGGCGTCAAGGCCATTGTGAATGTGCCGATCCCGGGCCTGCGCGGGCGCCAGGCGTTCGGCCTGTTGCAGGTGGACAGCCGGGTGCCGCGCGCCTTCAACGAAGCCGACATCCAGTTCCTGACTGGCTACGCCAACCTGCTGGCCTCGGCCGTGGACCGGCTGCTGGTGTTCGACAACATCCAGGACGCCAATCGAGAATTGGAACGCCGGGTGGCGCTACGCATTGCCGAGCTGGTGGATGCGAACGCGGCATTGCAGCTGCAGGTGGCGGAGCGGGAACGCGCCCTGGCGATGTTGCAGCACGCCACGCGGCTGGAAACGGTGGTGCAGAACCTGCCCTTCGGCGCCGCGCTGGTGGGGCCGGATGGCAGGGTCATGGTCGCCAACCCCGAATTCAATCGGCTGATGCCGCGCGGCATGATGCCCTCCGCCGACACCGAGAAGGGCGGAGAATGGCAATGCCTCGATGAGGCCGGCCGCGTGGTGGCCCCGCGCGACTATCCTTCCGCTCGGGCGCTGCGCGGCGAAGACGGCCCCGAACGGGACTTCGAGTACACCAGCGGCAACCATGAGCCACTGTGGCGGCGACTGAGCGGCATCCCCATCTTCAACGATGCGGGTGAAGTGACATCGGCCCTGGTGGTGCTGATCGATATCGACGCCGGCCGTCGGCTGGCGCAGCGGCAGTTGCTGCTGGCGCGGGAAGTGGACCACCGCGCCAAGAACATGCTGACCGTGGTGCTGGCAGCGCTGCGGCTGACCCGGGCCGACAACATCCCCGCCTTTATCAAGGCGATCGAGGGACGGGTGATGTCACTGGCGCGGGCGCAGACGCTGCTGGCCGCCGACAAATGGGCCGGCGCCGACCTGCACACGCTGCTGCGCGGCGAGTTGGAAGGCTTCGTCAACGCCCAGGCGCCGGGCCCGTGCACGACCCTCAGCGGACCCGTGGTGGCGCTGCCGCCGGGCGCGGCGCAACCACTTTCCATGGCGATCCATGAACTGACCACCAATGCCATCAAGTATGGCGCGCTTTCGGTCAGTGGCGGCAAGGTTGCCATTGTGTGGCAAGCGCTGACCAAGACTGCCAGGGCGCCCGGCCTGCGCCTGAGCTGGACCGAAACCGGTGGCCCGGCCCCGCGAGCTCAGCCGTCGCGGCGGGGCTTCGGCTCGCGGGTATTGTCCGGCACGCTGCGGGACCAGATGGGCGGCGCCTGCACCATGGATTGGCTTCCCAGCGGCCTGGTTTGCACCATCGAGGTACCGCTGGTGCCAGACCACATGCTGCCTCTGCTACCGCCGGTCAGCGACGGACTGAGGGAACCTGCGGCTATTCCGCCTTCATCCCCGTCGCTCGGATAATCGGCGGGAACAGCGCGACCTCGACAGTGATCTGTGCCGCCAGCACGTCCGGCGTACCGCCCGTGCTGTCGAACCCCTGGCGGGCCAGGCTGGCCTGGATTTCCGGCGTGGCCAGGGCATCGGCGAAAGCGGCGTTCAGTCGGGCAAGGATGGCTGGCGGCGTGCCCGCCGGGGCCAGGATGCCCTGCCAGCTTTCCACGCTCAGGCCAGGGAGTTGCTCGGCCAGCGCCGGCACGCCCGGCAGGAAGCCGGATCGCGCCGCCGAGGTGACCGCCACCGCCCGCACCGCGCCGCTGCGGATGAAGCTGAGGCACGAAGGCAGCGACTGGATGGCAGACTGGCATTCGCCGCTGACTACCGCCGCCGTGGACGGCCCGCCGCCGCGATAGGGCACATGCGTGACCGGCACGCCCGCCTGATTCAGCATGGCGACGGTGAGATGCCCGGTCGAGCCGACGCCGGCCGACGCCATGGTAACCGGGTTGCGCCAACTGCGGGCGGCGCCGAGGAAGCCGGCGAGGTCCGGGATCGGCAGGCGCGGATCGATGATGAGCGCCTGGCTCATCCGCGCCAGCAGGATGATCGGCGCGAAGTCGCGCACCGGGTCGTAGCGGACATTCTGGTACAGGGTCGGGTTGATGGTCATCGGCTCGCTGCAGATCATCAGCGTGTAGCCGTCCGGCGCCGCCCGGGCGGTGGCCTCGATGCCGATATTGCCGCCGGCGCCGCTGCGGTTCTCCACCACCAGGTTCTGGCCGAGCAGCGCCGAGACGCGCGGCGCGAGCGAGCGGCCGAGCAGATCCAGGCTGCCGCCGGGGGCGAAGGGGACCACCAGGCGGATCGGGTGCGCCGGCCAGGCTTGCGCCGAAGCCGGGTTGACCAAGGCGGGGGTGGCGAGCGTGGTGAGCAGCAGGGTGCGGCGGTTCATCTGGCAAGCTCCGCCAGCACGAGTTGTCGGCACAGTTCCACCACAGCCTGATGGGTGGAGAGCGGGATGCCATCGACATTCGCATCGACGATGCCCTGCACCGAGTTGATCAGGCCGATCTCGGTCCCGCGCAGCAGCAGGCGCGCTTCCAGTTCCGGCGTGTGCAGCAACGCGGGGTTGCGTTCGAGCGCGGCGAAGGCGGCGACGATGGCGGTGCAGCCCCAGTTGGAAACTGCTGCCGTCATCAGCACGTCGGTCGAGGTGATGGCGCCCAGCCCGCCGCCGCAGCCACAGGCGCAGCTGTTGCCGAAGGGCACGTGCTGGCTGACCGCTTCGGCGACCAGGCCCATGCCGATCTCGTTGCCGCCATCGCCGACGGCAACGCTGGGGATGCCGCGGGCGAGTGCGGCGTCGAACAGGTGGTCGATGCGGGCGCGGCCCATGCCGAAATCGACACCGCGCATGTTGTGATAGACGCCCTTCGCGTTGCGGCCGACGCGTTCGGAGGAAAACGCCAACGCGGGGGCGAGTTCGTCCAGCAGCGGTCCGGCGGCGGCCTTCGCCGCGGCGTCTTCCAGCGGGTAGGGGCGCAGCACGGCGACGGCGAGGCGGCCACCGGGCATGGCGGTGCGGCGGGCTTCCTCCAGCGTGACCAGAGAGAGCCCGGCACTGCGGAGAATCTCGCCGATACCGGGCAGCAGCGCGGCTTCGGCGACCACCACCGGGATGGCGCGACGGGCGAGTGAGAGCGCGCGGGCGATGGCGGCGAGGCCGGCGGGGCCGTCATTCTCGCCGATCTCGGCGCTGATCCAGGCGCGGCTGACGGAACCGGTGGTCAGCAGCACCACGGCGCCTTCCGGCACGGCGGCGAGCATGCCTGCGGCGGCGGTGCAGAGCGCGGCGCCGCTGCGGGCGCGGGCGGCGTCGTAGAGGTATTCGATGCCGCGGCCACCGATGTCGATGTTCACCAGACGGTCGAGCCGGTCGCCAAGGGTCATGCCGCAGATCCTCCCGCAGGTACGAGAGCGTGCAGGCAAAGCGCGTGCCGGGGGAAGCGCGATCTTCGCGCTGGGATGATTGGGCGGCACCCTTGTGTTGCGTGGCGGCCAGCGCAGCCTCAGGATTGCCCGCAAAGAAACGGAGGGACCGCCCAATGCCGACACGCAGGCTGTTGCTGACCGGGGGCGCGGTGCTTGGCGCCGTTGCGCTCGCCGCCCCCGCCCTTGCCGCTTTCCCCGAACGCCCAATCCGGCTGGTGGTGCCCTATGCCGCCGGCGGCAACGCGGACCTGGTGGCGCGGATGCTGGCGCCGGGCATGCAGCAGCGGCTGGGCCAGCCGGTGGTGGTGGAGAACCGCGTTGGCGGCGGCGGCACGCTGGGCGCCGAAGGCATCGCGCGCAGCCGGGCGGATGGCTATTCGCTGCTGGTCGGCAGT
>CANBNK010000153.1 GCA_947371015.1 Acetobacteraceae bacterium
ACGGCACCGTGGTCTCGCTGGTCGCGGCACTCGGTATTGCGCTGGCGTTGATCCTCACCGCCATCATCCAGGACCCCGGCGTGCTCTATGGCGCGCATACCGGCCCCGGCGCCTTCTACAAGGTCATCCCCTGGTGGCTGATGACGGCGCTGGCCGGTGGCTCGCTCGGCTTCGCGGTGCTGGCCATGACCATCGGCGCGGTGCGCTACTGGCGCGGCACCGGCAGCAAGCCCGGCCCGATACTGGCGCCGGCGGCAGAAGCGACCGTCGATATCCTGACGCTGCGCAACCTCGGCGGCGGCGGGCATGGCTGCAACGACACCGATGAGGGCTTTTCCACGCATCGCCGCTGGTCGCACCAGGCGCTGATGTATGGCTTCCTGCTCTGCTTCGCGTCGACATCCGTGGCCACCATCTACGACCACTTCCTGCACCTGGAAGCGCCCTACGCCTTCCTCTCCATCCCGGTGCAATTGGGCACCTGGGGCGGCGTGCTGATGCTGCTGGGCGTCATCGGCCTCACCTGGGTGAAGATCGTCACCGACCCGGTGCCGGTGGCCAAGCACCTGGCCGGCGGCGAGTTCGCGCTGCTGGCCCTGCTGTTCCTGGTGTCTGCGACCGGGCTGCTGCTGCTCGCCATCCGCCACACCGGCGCGATGGGCGTGCTGCTGGCCATCCACCTGGGCCTGGTGCTGGCGCTGTTCATCACCCTGCCCTACTCCAAGATGGTGCACGGCCTCTATCGCGGGCTGGCGCTGTTCCGCAGCGCGCGGGAAAAGCGGACCATGAAGGCGGCGGCGGCCGACTGAACCTGCCCGCCGCCCGGCAGCCCCGGGCGGCGCTTCAGCCCCGCACCGCCAGCAGCACCCCAACCACAATCAGCAAAAAGGCCGCGATCTGCCGCGGCCCGAACGGCTCGTCGAGCATCAGGGCGCTGCCCATCATGCCGACCACCGGGGACAGCAGGCTGCCCTGGGTGCACAGGCTGGCCGGCAGCCGCCGCAGCGCCGCAAACCACGCCAGGTAGCACAGACACAGCGGCACCACGGCCATATAGGCCAGCACACCCCAGCTACCGGGGGAAAGCGCGCCGAAGTCAGGCCGTTCCAGCAGCAGCGCGCCGACCAGCAGCGGCAGCATGCCCAGCGCCACCTGCCACACCACCGAAGCCCCCGGCGCCATGGCCAGCGGCCAGCGCTTGGTGATGACGGTGCCGAGCGCGAAGCAGACCGAGGCCACCAGGCACAGCACCACGCCGGGCAGCTTGGCCGCGCCGATCTCCACCCCATTGCCCAGCATCACCAGCGCCACGCCGCCAATGCCGCACAGCAGCGCCAGCACCCGCAGCAAGGTGGGCTTCTCGCCCAGCACCGGCCAGGCGATCAGCGCCGCCCAGACCGGCATGGAATAGGACAGCACGATGCCCTCGCTGGCATCCAGCCAAAGCAGCGCCACGCTGACCAGGCCCATCCAGGCGGTGATGTTCAGCAGCGCCGCCAGGCAGAGCCGCGGCCACAGCCCCTTCGGCACCCGCAGGTCCACGCCACGGGCGCGCATCACCAGCGCCAGGATGGCCGCCGCTGCCAGCCCGGCCCAGGCGCGGGCGGTCAGCGGCGGCAACTCGCGCAGCAGCAGCTTCAGCGGTGCCCAGTTGCTTCCCCAGCCGACCACCGCGAACAGCAGCAGGGCAAGGCCGCGCCTATCGATGCGCGGTCGTTCGGCCGTGTGTGACATCGGGCGAGCCTAAGCGGGATGACGCCAGCCGCCCAGCCCGGTCCCGCCCAGCGGAAAATCCGCTTCGGGCCTGGCCCACTTGCGGCCATGCTGTCCGCCAGCAAGCGCGCGCCGCTGAACCCCAGGGAGTTCCTCCATGAGCCTGAATGTCGGCTTCATACTTTTCCCCAACCTGACCCAGCTGGACTTCACCGGCCCACTCCAGGTGCTGCACCGGCTGCCGGACAGCACCACGCATATCCTGGCGAAAACCCGTGACCCGGTACCGAGCGATTGCGGCCTGGGCCTGATGCCGACCGGCACCTTCGCCGAGGCGCCGCAGTTGGACCTGATCTGCATCCCCGGCGGCTTCGGCGTGGTCGGCGCCATGCAGGACGAGGAGACGGTGGCCTTCGTCGCCCGCCAGGCCGAGCGGGCCAAATACGTCACCTCGGTCTGCACCGGCGCCTTCGTGCTGGGCCGCGCCGGGCTGCTGCGCGGCAAGCGCGCCACCACGCACTGGGCCTATACCGCGCTGCTGCCGCTGGTCGGGGCCACGCATGAACCAGGACGCGTGGTGCGCGACGGCAACGTCATCACCGCCGGCGGCGTCACCTCGGGCATCGACTTCGGCCTGACGCTGCTGGCCGAGATCGCCGGCCCGACGGTGGCCCAGGCGGTGCAACTGGGCATCGAATACGACCCGGCGCCCCCCTTCAACTGCGGCCATCCCTCCCGCGCCTCGGCGGCGGTGCAGGCGGCGGTGGGGCCGCGCTATGAGAAGGCCCGCGACGCCTATCGCGCGGTGCTGGGGGGGTAGAACCCCGCCAGCGCCCGCACCTCGGCCGGTATCCGCCCGGCCTGGCGCAGCGCCCGCAATGTCGGTGCGTGGTCCCGCTTGGCCAGGCGCCGTCCATCCGGCCCCAGCAGCAGGGCGTGATGCCGATAGCGCGGCGCCGGCCAGCCACACAGCTCCTGCAACAGCCGGTGCAGTTGCGTTGCCGGCTTCAGGTCCACCCCGCGCGTCACCAGCGTCACGCCCTGCAGCGCGTCGTCATGGCAGACGCAGAGGTGATAGCTGGCCGGCGTATCCTTCCGCGCCAGCACCACGTCGCCGAACGCCGCCGGGTTGCAGCGCAGCCGGCCCTCGCCGGCTTCGTCGAACCACAGCGGCTGCGGCACCGCCCGCAGCGCCGCCGCCATGTCCAGCCGCAGCGCATAGGGCAGCCCGGCGGCGACCTTGGCCTCGCGCTCGGCCGCCGAAAGCGCGCGGCAGGTGCCGGGGTACAGCGCTCCCTCCGGCCCGTGTGGCGCGCTGGCGGAAGCCGCAATCTCAGCCCGGGTGCAGAAGCACGGGTACAGCAGCCCGCGCGCCTCCAGCCCCGCCAGCACGGCGGCGAACTCCGAAAAGTGTTCGCTCTGCACCCGCACCGGCTGCTCCCAGCGCAGGCCCAGCCAGGCCAGGTCCTCCAGCGCCGCCGCCGCGTATTCCGGCCGGCAGCGGGTGCGGTCGATATCCTCCAGGCGCAGCAGGAAGCGCCCGCCCGCTTCAGCGGCGAACAGCGCCGCATGGGCGTGGCCCAGATGCAGCAGGCCGGTCGGGCTGGGGGCGAAGCGGGTGGTTGCGGGCGGCACGCCGCACGGGTAGCGGTGGACCCCAGGCAGGAGCAAGCACCCATGGCAGCAATATCGGACGGCCCCCTGGACGGACCCCGTTGGGGCCCGGCTTCCGGCGGCCCGGCGAAGCAACTGGTCGTGCTGCTGCACGGCCTGGGCGCCGACGGCCATGACCTGATCGACCTGGCGCCCGGCTGGGGCGAGGCGCTGCCCGACGCCGCCTTCGTCGCCCCCGACGCGCCCTTCCCATGCGACCTGGCGCCCTATGGCCGGCAATGGTTCAGCGTGCAGGACCGCACCCCGGCGGTCATCGTCGCCGGAGTCGGCGCCGCCATGGCCCCGCTCAACGCCTTCCTGGATGCGGAACTGGCCCGGCTCGGCCTGCCCGGCTCGGCCCTGGCCATCATGGGCTTCAGCCAGGGCGCCATGATGACCCTGGCCTGCGGGTTGCGCCGGAAGCCGGCGCCCGCGGCGCTGCTGGCGTTTTCCGGCCGCCTTGCCTTCCCGCTGCCGGAGGACCTCTCGGGCGCCCCGCCGGTGCTACTGGCGCATGGCCTGGCCGATGAGGTGGTGCCCCCGGCCGGCAGCCGCGAAGCCGAGTCGGCGCTGCGGGCCAAGGGCGTGCAGGTCCAGGCGGTGTTCAGCCCTCGGTTGGGCCATGGCATCGACGATGCCGGGCAGGAAGCCGGCATCGCCATGCTGATCCGGGCCTTCGGCGCCCCCGGTTCGTGACGGCCGGGTGAAACGAAGCGCCGCCCTGTTGCACCGCGCCGCGCCGGCTGGCATCGTCTGCGGCGTAATACGGCGGCGCCACATCATCTGGGGCTTTATCGTCGAGACAGTCCCCAAGTTGTAGGTGGCGCACCGCACAGAAGGAGCGGCGCTTGCCAGACGGCGGAGCAGTCTTCACAGGGCAGGGATTCCCCGCGCTGGTGCTGAACGCGGACTTCCGGCCCCTATCGTATTTCCCGCTTTCCGTCTGGTCCTGGCAGGACGCGGTGAAGGCGGTATTCCTCGACCGTGTCTCGGTGCTGTCCGAGTACGACTGCGCCGTGCATTCGCCGACGCTGACCATGCGGCTGCCCAGCGTGATCGCGCTGAAGGAATACATCCCCTCGGCGCGGCGCCCGGCCTTCACCCGCTTCAACGTGTTCCTGCGCGACCACTTCGCCTGCCAATACTGCGGCGAACACTACCCGACGCATGACCTGACCTTCGACCACGTCATTCCCCGCAGCCGCGGTGGCCGCACCACCTGGGACAATGTCTGCACCGCCTGCGGGCCGTGCAACCTGCGCAAGGGCAACCATCTGCCGCAGGAAATCCGCATGATCCCGCGGCAGACCCCGCGCCAGCCGACCAGTTGGGAACTGCAGGACAACGGCCGCAGCTTCCCGCCCAACTACCTGCACCACAGTTGGCGCGACTATCTGTACTGGGACAGCGAACTGGAAAGCTAATCCGGCACCGCGTCGTCCGGCACCGCGGGGCGGTTGGCCACTGCCGGCGCAACCGGCGCCTTTGGCTGCCCGCCGCTGGCTGCCGCCGGCACCACCAGCCCGTTCCCGGTCGCCAGCATGCGCGCGATATTCCCCGCCAGGTTGGCCGCCAAGGACTGCGCCCCTTGGGCATTCATGGCGTCGTGGTTCACGTTCACCGCCACGGTCAGGTAGCGCGCAAACAGTCCGGTGATGCAGTTGTACTGCACCTGCGCGCCCTCGCCGCGCGGTCGCCGCAGCACCGCGCAGCGCAGCGGCGGGCCATCCTGGTTCTGCACCCTGATGTCGGCCTCTCGCCGCCAGGGACCGAAGGGCGGCACCGGCGAAACGTTGGCCACCAGGTTGCTGGTCAACCGTTCCAGCAGCACGCGGGTCTCGGCGTCGTCAGGGCCATCCGGCACGGTCACGGCGGCATTGGGGCGCCCCAGCGTCACCACGGCAAGGGCGCCGACGGCGGCATAGGACCGCGAGGCGGTTTCGTTCTGTACCCTGATCGGCCCCTGCGCCGCCATTGCACCTAGCCGCGCCGGCAGCCGGTTCAACAGTTCCTGGTTCGGCAGGTGGGTCAGTTCGGTCGGCGGCGCGGCGCAGGCCCCGAGCATCGACAACAGCGCGGCAAGCGCGGGCAGCCTCATGACGACAGACCACAGGACATGGAAGCGTAACATCGCCCGGCATCGCGGCGCTGCCAAGCCACGGCGCTTGGCCTCAGGCCCGGACGAAGAAGGAGGTCACCGCCTCGCTGGTGTCGCAGCGGTAGACCAGCAATCACCACGGCAGCCGCCAATGGCAGCGTGATCGCGCGGGTCAGCGCGCCTTGACCGGCCGCTTGCCGTGGCTGTCCTGCGGCACGCCGCGGCCCAGGCTCATGTGCGAATGTACGCCCACCCAGCGTCCGTCAGGCTGGCGCGCCAGCATGATGGTGGCACGGCCGGGGCGGTCGAAGGGCGCACCATCGGGGTGCCAGCCCTGGCTGGTCCAGGGCGTGACGGCCACGGCCATGCTGCCATCGGCGCTGGCCAGCACCTCGGTATTGGGCAGGTCGAAGCGGAACTCCGTCGTGCGCGGCCAGACATTGTCCCACTGGGTATCCGTCCAGCGCTGGCGGCTTTTCACCAGTTCCTGGAAGGTGCCAAAAATAACAATGTCGTCGTGCCAGAACGGATAGGCCGATTTGTAGTCCACGTCGCGCACACAGGCGGCAAAGCGGTCCAGCCAGTCCAGGATTTCAGCCTTTACGGCCGGGGCGGCAATAG
This sequence comes from Acetobacteraceae bacterium, assembly GCA_947371015.1. GTDB lineage: Bacteria > Pseudomonadota > Alphaproteobacteria > Acetobacterales > Acetobacteraceae > CAIMOR01. Next base: position 6,086 of record CANBNK010000153.1, read on the forward strand.
GCAGGGGCAGGTTCATGACGGTATCCTAGCAAGGAGGCAGGGCTATTCCTGGCGCAGGAAGAAGGAGTTCACCGCCTCGCTGCCATCATATCGGTAGCCCAGCGGTTCCAGCGCCGCCCGCACCGCCGGCACGCCGAGATGACCATGTTCGACGCAGAATACCCGTGGCAGCACTGGCGCGCCGACCATGCCGCGGATCACGTCCAACTCGGTGCCTTCGACATCCAGCACCAACAGGTCAATCTGGTTGATCCGGTACTCCGCCAACAGCGTCGTCCAGCATATCGTGCGCACGCGGTACTGCCGGCGCTGCCACGCGGCCTCATCGATCAGCCGGGCATGCTCGGGCAGGTGGCCCAGCGAACCATTGGTGCAGTATTCACCGAAGTCCGGATGGTCGATGCCCGTAAAATCGGCCCAACCGTCCTGGGCCGCGAGGGCGGCCTGGATGTTCACACTGTGCGGGCGGTTGCGCAGCAGGCGGGCGAAGATCGGCGGCAAGGGCTCGATGTTGATGCCGCGCCAGCCCTGCGTCTCCTCGAAAAACTTGCAGCTGCATTCGGTCTCGCCGTCGAAGGCACCGCATTCCACGAACAACCGCCCCGGAGCAGGGTTGGGAAAGTAGCGCTGGTGCAGGATTTGGTCCACTGGCGGCTCGAACTGCCCATAATAGTTACCCTTGGCCATGGTCTTCTCCCTGCCGAACCGGAATGGCGCCAATGGCGCGGCACGTCAAATCCTCTCGCTGGCCTTGATCGCCAGCCGGCAGCCGGTGCGGATGACGGCGGTCAGCAGGCGGTAGCCAGGCGCCTGCTCGGCCCCATTCTCCAGCCCGATATCGCGATGCTCAAGCTCCTCCTGCCGGAAGGTTTCTATGGTTTCGCGCAGCGGGGCCTCATCCTCGCCCAGTTGGGCGTGCTGGTCCCGGTAGTGCTCGTCGATGGTCTCCTCCACCGCCACGGTGCAGGCCATGGCCGCCTTCGGCCCCAGCAGCGCCGTCGCGGCGCCCAGTGCGAAGCCGGCCACGTGCCAGAACGGCAGCAGCGCGGTCGGCCGCACCTGGCGGTCGCCGATCAACTTGGAAAAATGGTCCAGGTGAACCTGCTCCTGCGCCTGCATGTGGCGCAGCGTGTCGCCATGCGGGCCGCGGCCCAGCACCGCCAGTTGGCCCTGGTAAATCCGCTTGGCGCCATATTCGCCGGCATGGTCCACGCGCAGGAAGCGCGCCAGCCGGGCGCGCGGGCTGAGGTCTCCGGGGTGGCGGGTCGTGGTCGGCATCGGCTTCAGCCCTTCCGCAGCGCGCGCTTCAGGGCGAAGCCGCCCAGCGCCAGGGCATAGATGAGGTTCATCGTCGCCATGGAAAGCGGCAGGAAGGGAATCAGGTAGGTCGGCGCGTCGCAGGGCTTGTTCGGCCGCAGCGGCATGGCGCTGAGCATGTCCTGGATGCTGGTGCCGGCCGCCTTGGGCGCCTGGCAACCCGGCAATGGGGAGGGCCACCAGCCCTGCTCCACCCCCACATGCAGCACCGCCACCCCGGCCGAGACCAGCACCGCCACCCCGGCCAACGCCAGCAGCGCCCGGCGCACCCGCGGATTGGGCCAGAAGCAGGCGAGCAGGCCCAGCCCGGCCGCGACCCAATAGGGCCAGCGCTGCCAGGTGCAGAGCTCGCACGGCGCGATGCCCCAGAGCGATTCGGAGCCGCGCGCGAACAGCGGCGCGGCGGCGGCGAGCAGCGTGACGGCGAGGGCTGGCGGCATGGGCGCAGTCATCGCGCCAAGTCGCGTGCGATGCAACAAGCACGCTTCGTACCGGCTGGCGCCCGCCCCGGGCGGTGTTACCCTGCCCGCCTGACCCAATGGGAGGGACCGCCATGCTGAAGATCTGGGGCCGCGCCACGTCATCCAACGTGATGAAGGTGCTGTGGCTATGCGACGAACTGGGCATTCCGTTCGAGCGGATCGACGCCGGCGGCGCCTTCGGCAAGACCAAGGAGCCGTTCTACGTCGCGATGAACCCCAACAGCGTGGTCCCGACGCTGGAGGAGGATGACGGCTACACCCTGTGGGAGAGCAACGTCATCCTGCGCTACCTGGTCGCCAGCCGCGCGCCACAGAGCACCCTGCACCCGCATGAGCCGCGCCAGCGCGCCGATGTGGAACGCTGGATGGACTGGCAGCAGACCAGCCTGAACGCCCCGATGGTGACGGTGTTCTTCACCTGGGTCCGGCTGAAGCCGGAGGAGCGCGACATGGCGGCGCACGACAAGGCCCTGGCCCAACTGACCCACCTGATGGGCATGGTCGAGCGCCAGCTGGCCGGCCGCGACTACGTCTGCGGCGGCTTCTCGCTGGCCGACATCACGCTGGGCATCACCGTGCATCGCTGGTTCAGCATGCCCATCACCCGGCCGGATTTCCCCAACCTGGCGGCCTGGTACGCCCGGCTGAAGACCCACCCCGGCTACATGGCGCATGTCGCCGTGCCGCTGGCCTGAGGAGCGACCCGATGCTGACGATCTGGGGCCGGGCCAACTCGGTCAATGTGATGAAGGTGCTGTGGCTGGTGGAGGAACTCGGCGTTCCCTACACCCGCATCGACGCCGGCGGCGCCTTCGGCCGCACCCGGGACGCCGAGTACGTGGCGATGAACCCGAACCCCAGCGTGCCGACGCTGGTGATGCCCAACGGCTACAGCCTGTGGGAGAGCAACAGCATTCTGCGCTTCCTGGCCCGCACCCAGCCGGGCGGCGCCGCCTTCTACCCCACGGCACCGGAAGCCGCGGGGAATGTGGACCGCTGGATGGACTGGACCCTGGCCAGCCTGAACGCCCCGATGCGCGACATCTTCTGGACTTTTGTGCGAACCCCGGAAGCCGAGCGCGACCTGCCCGCCGCCGCCCGCGCCACTGAGGCGGCCGGCAAGCTGTGGGCCATGCTGGACAAGCAATTGGCCAGCCGGGAATACGTGGCCGGCAGCCTGTCCATCGCCGACATGGCGCTGGGCGGCTTCGTGCATCGCTGGTTCAACACGCCCGGCGACCGGCCGGCACTGCCGAACCTGCGGCGCTGGTATGACGCCATGCTGGCGCGGCCGGCCTACGCGAAGCATGTGGCGGTGCTGCCGCTGACGTGAGCTACCCCTCCAGCGCCGCCAGGTAGGCGCGGCTCCAGGCCTTCGCATTGTGCTCCCGCACCAGTGCGGCCATGCGGCCCCAACGGTCCAGGCGTTCGTCCTTCGGCATGGTCAACGCCTGGTCCAACCCCTCGGCAATCTCGTCGGGGTCCAGCGGATTGACCAGTACGGCGCCGTCCAGCTCCCGCGCCGCGCCGGCGCCATAGGACAATACCAGCACCCCGGGGTCGGCCGGGTCCTGGGCGGCGATGTATTCCTTCGCCACCAGGTTCATGCCGTCGCGCAGCGGCGTCACCAGCCCCACACGCGCGCCGCGCATGAAGCCGGCCAGCACCGGGCGGCGCACTGCGCGCGTCATGTAGCGCAGCGGCACCCAGTCGGGCTCGGCGTATTGGCCGTTGATGCGGCCCACCCATTCATCCAGCTCTCGCCGCAGCGCCCGGTACTGCGCCACATCCCCGCGCGAAACCGGCGCTACCTGCAGGTAGCTGACCTTGGACCGATGCTGCTCGAAGCGCTTCAGCAGTTGCCCGTAGCCACAGAAGCGTTGCGGCAGGCCCTTGGTATAGTCCAGCCGATCCACCCCGATCACCAGGCCGCGGCCGACCAGGCTGTCGCGGAAGCGCAGCGTGGCCTTCCGCGTCGCCTCGCGCGCGGCCAGTTGGGCAAAGCCTTCGCCGTCGATGCCCACCGGGAAGGCCGCCACCCGCGCCGCCACCTCCGGCAGCCCCTCGGCCACCAGCGCCGCGGCCAGGTTCTCGGCGTCCTCGGTCGTCTGCACGCCGATGACGTCGAAGGCCGCGAGGTCGCGCAGCAGCTCCGCCCCGCGCGGCAGGGCACAGAACAGCGCGCGCGGCGGAAACGGCACGTGCAGGAAGAAGCCCAGCCGCTGCTTCGCCCCACTGGCGCGCAACTCGGCCCCCAGCGCGAACAGGTGGAAGTCATGCACCCAGACCAGATCGTCTTCCCGCAGCAGCGGCGCCAGGGCCTTGGCGAAGGCGGCATTCACCGCGCGATACCCGACGAAATCCTGCCGGTCGAAGGTCGCCAGGCCCAACCGATAATGCAGCGTCGGCCATAGCGTGGC
>CANBNK010000154.1 GCA_947371015.1 Acetobacteraceae bacterium
GCGCCGCCGAATCGGAAATGACAGCAGGCGGGGGCGCCACAGCGTCCAGCGGGGAAAGCAGCATGGCCCGGCCTATACCCCACCACCCCACGCCCAGGAAGAGCCGGCCAAACCGGGGTGGCGGCGCTACGCCGCCGGGTCCTCATTGGCCAGGGCAACCAGGTACTGGCCATAGGCCGTCTTGCCCAGGCGGCTGCCCCTGTCGCGCAGTTCCGCCGCTGTCAGGAAGCCGCGCCGGAAGGCGATCTCCTCGGGCGCCGAGACATACAGCCCCTGCCGTTCCTGCACCGTCTGCACGAAGGTCGCGGCCTGCAGCAGGCTGTTCGGCGTGCCGGCATCCAGCCAGGCGCAGCCGCGACCCAACTGTTCACAGCACAGCGCATCGGCGCGCATGTACAGCAGGTTGAGGTCGGTGATCTCCAGCTCGCCCCGGGCCGAAGGCGTCACCTGGCGGGCCAGCTCGGTCACCCTGTTGTCGTAGAAGTACAGCCCGATCACCGCCCAGTTGGACTTCGGCGCCGGCGGCTTCTCCTCGATGGAAATGACCCGACCAGCGGCGTCGAACTCGGCCACGCCGTAGCGCTCGGCGTCGTGCACGCGGTAGCCGAAGATCGTCGCCTCGCCCTGCTGCGCCCGCGCCGTGGCGTTCGCCAGCAGCGCCGTCATGCCCTCGCCGTAGATGATGTTGTCGCCGAGCGCCAAGGCACAGGCCTCGCCGCCGATCCAGTCGGCGCCGATCAGGAAGGCCTGCGCCAGGCCATCCGGGGAAGGCTGCTCGGCATAGGAAAGCTTGATGCCGTAGGCGGACCCATCGCCCAGCAGCCGGCGGAACGCCGGCAGGTCGACCGGCGTCGAGATCACCAGGATGTCACGGATACCCGCCAGCATCAGCGTGCCGAGCGGGTAATAGATCATCGGCTTGTCATAGACCGGCAGCAACTGCTTGGAGGAAGCCAGCGTCAACGGGTGCAGCCGGGTGCCGGAGCCACCCGCCAGAATAATACCCTTCATGCTGAAACTCCCCGCTGGTTGTGGCCGATACGCACGAACGACCCAGCACCGCAGCCAGGGCGGCAAGGCTGCATCGGCCGGGCGCCCGCTGCCGATCTTGCGGCCGCGACGCCTGGCCACACGCGCCCAGCGAGTCAATCCAACGCTGGGAATGTGGCAGGCCTACGGCCCGGCGGCAGCTGATCGGCCCCTGACCGGCCCCTGACCGGAGAGAAGGTGACCAGCTAATGCTCGGTGCGAACGTGACCGGCCCGTGGCCGGGGCGAACGTCGCCTGCGGCCGAGGGCGCGCGCCAAAACCTTGCCCTGCCTGCCGGGGCTGCCTAGAACCCGGCTCCTACAGGAAGGGCTTGGCATGACCGCCTTGGATAGCTGGCTGGCCGAAGCGCAGACCCTGTTGGCGGCAACCCGCGGCCTGGGCCTGGACGCCACCATGGACGCCGCGGTGGAGGTGATCGCCACCGCCCTGGCCGCGCGCCGCCCGCTGCTGGTCTGCGGCAATGGCGGTTCGGCGGCCGATGCCGAGCATATCGTCGGCGAACTGGTCGGCCGCTTCTTGTTGGAGCGCCCGGCCTACAAGGCCATCGCGCTGACCGGGCCGGCCGCGTTGCTGACCGCCTGGACCAACGACTACGACTACGACAGCATCTTCGCCCGCCAGGTGGAAGCCCATGGCGAGCCTGGCGGCGTGCTGCTCGGGCTCTCCACCTCCGGGAACTCACGCAATGTGGTGTTGGCGCTGGAAGCGGCGCGGGCGCGGGGCATGGTCACCATCGGGCTGACCGGCGAGGGCGGCGGCCGCATGGCGCCGCTGTGCGACCACCTGTTCGCGGTGCCCAGCCGGGTGACCTATGCGGTGCAGCAGGTACATCTGTGCCTGTACCACTGCCTCTGCGCCGGCATCGAAGCCCGGCTGGCGGAGGCGCCGCGTTGAGCCTGCCGCCCAACGCGCGCCCGGCCGCCTTCCTGGACCGCGATGGCGTGCTGATCGAGGATGACGGCTATCCGCACGACCCCGCCCTGGTGCGCTGGATACCCGGCGCCGCCGCCGCGGTGCGGGCGCTGAACCGGGCCGGGTATTTCGTCTTCGTCGTCACCAACCAGTCCGGCGTGGCCCGCGGCCTGTACCCGGAAGCAGCCGTCCCGGCACTGCATGGCTGGATGAACCAGCGTCTGGCCGAACAGGGCGCGCATATCGACGCCTTCGCCTATTGCCCGCACCACCCCGATGCCACGCTGCCGGCCTATCGGCTGGCCTGCGACTGCCGCAAGCCCGCCCCGGGCATGCTGCTGCGCCTGCTGGCCGAATGGCCGGTGGATCGCGCCGCCAGCTTCATGCTGGGCGACCGCGCGACCGACATGCAGGCCGCCGCCGCCGCCGGGCTGCGCGGCCACCTGTTCCCCGGCGGCGCGCTCGACGCCTTCGTCGCCCCCTTGCTGGAAGCCAGGCCATGACCGCCCCGCCGCGCATCCTCGTCGTCGGCGACGTGATGCTGGACCGCTATTTGCTGGGGGAGGTCACCCGCATCTCGCCGGAGGCCCCGGTGCCGGTGCTGCGCACGGTGCGAGAGGATACCCGCCCCGGCGGCGCCGCCAACGTGGCCGCCAATGTCGCCGCCATGGGCGCGCGCTGCACCCTGCTCGGCGTGGTCGGCGCCGATGCCGCCGCCACCGAGGTGGAACGCCTGCTGGCCGGCCATGGGGTCGTCTGCCACCTGGTCATCGACGCGGGCCAGGCCACCACGCAGAAGACCCGCCTGGTCGCCGGCACCCAGCAGATCGTCCGCTTCGATACCGACGCGAGCGTCAGCGACACCGCCCGCGCCGCACTGCTGGCCGCCTTCATCGCGGCGCTGCCGGGCGCCGACCTCGTCATCCTCTCGGATTACGCCAAGGGCTGCCTGCCCGACCCCGCCGCCTTCATCGCCGCCGCCACTGCGGCCGGGCTGCGCTGCCTGGTGGACCCCAAGCAGACCGACCCGGCGCGCTATGCCGGCGCCTTCCTGCTGAAGCCGAACCGCCGCGAATTCGAGCTGCTGTTCGGCACCGCCGGCAGCGTCGCCGAGCGCGCCGGCACCGCGCTGGCCCAACACGGCTTCAGCAACCTCGTGGTGACGCTGGGTGCCGACGGCATGCTGCTGGCCAGCGCCGACGGCAGCAGCGCCCAGGTGCCGACCGAGGCGCAGGAGGTGTTCGATGTCTCCGGCGCCGGCGATACCGTCATCGCCGCCCTGGCCCTCGCCATCGCCGGCGGCGCCAGCGTGGCGGAGGCGGTGACCCAGGCCAACCTGGCCGCCAGCATCGCGGTTTCCCATGCCGGCACCTATGTGGTCACCGCGCGGGACATGGTGGAGCGGCGGGCACGGGCGGGCGCCGCTTCCAAGGTGCTGCCGCTGGAGCAGTTGCTGCCGCTGCTGGCCGCCGAACGGCGGCGCGGCCGGCGCATCGTCTTCACCAATGGCTGCTTCGACATCCTGCACCCCGGCCATGTCCGCATGCTCGCCGCCTGCCGCAAGCTGGGGGATGTGCTGGTGCTGGGGCTGAACGAGGACGCCTCGGTCCGCCGGCTGAAGGGCCCGACCCGCCCGGTCAATACCTACGAGGACCGCGCCGAGGTCTGCGCCGGCCTGGCCGCAGTGGACTATGTGGTGGGCTTCGGGGAGGACACGCCGGCCCGCCTGATAGAGGCGGTGGCGCCGGACGTACTGGCCAAGGGCGGCGACTACAGTGCCGAGGCGCTCAGCGGCAAGGACGCCATCGTCGGCGCCGATTTCGTCCGCGCCCGCGGTGGCCAGGTGGTCGCGGTGCGGTTCCACCAGGGCTATTCCAGCACCCGCATCATCGAGGCGGCGAAAGGCTGACCCCTCGCCCCTCGGCTACATCCCGGCCAGCACCTGCTCCACCGGCCCGTCCGCCACGATCCGCCCGCCCTCCAGCCGGATCGCGCGGGTGCACCAGGCGCGCACTGCCGTCATGTTGTGGCTGGCCAGCACCAGGATCTCCGCCTTCTGCACCAAGGCCTCCAGCCGCTGCTGGGCGCGGGCCATGAAGTCGGCATCGCCGGCCGAAAACCACTCATCCATCAGCAGCACATCCGGCTGCATCAGCGTGGCAATGGCAAAGGAAAGCCGTACCTGCATCCCCGCCGAATAGGTCCGCATCGGCACGTCAAGGAACTCGCCCAGCCCGCTGAACGCCCCGGCCTCCTCGGCCATCGCCTCGCTCTGCTGCTGGTCCAGCCCGCGGAACAGCCCGCGCAGCACGATGTTCTCCCGCCCGGTCGCGTCGACATCCATCCCCGCCGAGGGGTCGATCAGCGAGCCGATCTGGCCGACCACCTCCAGCCGCCCGCCCACCGGCTCATATACCCCCGCCAGCGTGCGCAGCAGCGTGGTCTTGCCGGCGCCGTTATGCCCCACCAGCGCCACCCGCTCGCCGCTGCGGATCTCGAAGCTCAACTCGTTCAGCGCCGCCACCACAACGCGGTTGCTGCTGTCCGTCCGCAGCCGCGGGATGGTGCTGGCGATCAGCCGCTTCTTCAGCGACCGCGCACCAACATGGTACAGCGGAAAAGCAATCGACAGCCGCTCGGCCAGGATATGCGGCATGCTTCAGACCCAGAACGCAATGCGGCCGCGGAACCGCACGAAAAACGCGAAGCTCAGCCCGCAGGCAACCACGGTGATGCCCACCGCCGCAGCCCAGATCAGCAGCCCCGGCGGCTGGCCCAGCAGCGGCCCGCGCACCACTTCCATCAGGTCATAAACCGGGTTCAGCACCAGCCAGACCTGCCGCTCCAGCAGCAACTCCGGCTTCCAGATCACCGGCGAGATGAAGAAGGCCAGCTGCGTCACCGTGCCCACGATCGGCCCGATGTCGCGGAACCGGGCGCACAGCATGCCCAGGAACATCACCGCCGCGAAGCCGTTCAGCACGAACAGCAGCATCCCCGGGATCGCCAGCAGCGCCCCCCAGCCGGGATTGACCCCGAAGATCACGAACACCACCAGGATCAGCGGCAGGTTGTGCGCCGCGATGACCGCGTTGCGCATCAGGCAGCGCAGCGCATGCACCGTGAACGGCAGCGGCAATTGCCGGATAATGCCCTCGGCCACGGTCAAGGAAGCGCAGGCCTCGGTGATCAACTGCGCAAACACGTTCCACAGGATCAGGCTGACCACCAGGAACGGCAGGTAGTCGTGCAGGTCCATCTTGAACAGCGTGGCGTAGAGGAACCCCAGCGCGATGAACGTCACCGCCGTGGACAGCGTCAGCCACATCGGCCCCAGCACGGAACCGCGGTAGCGATTGCGGATATCCAGCTGCGCCAGCGCCACCGGCAGCCGCCAGCGGCGGAAGCCCAGCGCCAGATCGTCCAGCGCCCGCCCCACGCGGCGCGGCGCCGCCGAATCGGAAATGACAGCAGGCGGGGGCGCCACAGCGTCCAGCGGGGAAAGCAGCATGGCCCGGCCTATACCCCACCACCCCACGCCCAGGAAGAGCCGGCCAAACCGGGGTGGCGGCGCTATCTTACGATCAGCTGTCTAAATCGATGGAGATTATTTTTATCTCGTGACAGCGTAACCTTCATCTGGCATGCGCGATTGCCTGAGAGAATACATGACGAATCGACCTGCCCCCCGCGAACTCGAGCGCTGCCTGGTTGCGGCAACAAGCTTATCCGACACGCTGCCGTTTTACAGCGCCACGCCGGCCAGCCTGCCCGCCTTCCTGGCCAGCTTGCCCGCCGCCACCGCTGCCTTCGTGCGGGCCGCGGGCTTTGCCGCCAAGCCGCAGGAATGCCTGTTGCTGCCGGGCGAAGCCGGCCTGGCCGGCGCGCTGATCGGCCTCGGCGCTGCGGCGCCCACCCCCGCCAGCTTCGGCACGCTGCCCTATGCCTTGCCCGCCGGCACCGCCTGGCATTTCGCCGGTGACCCGTCGCTGGGGGAACTGGCCGCCCTGGGCTGGGGCCTGGGTGCCTATCGCTATCGCCGCCTGAAGGCCGCCGACCGCGCGCCCGCCGCCTTGGCCCTGCCGCCCGGTTGCGCCGACGCCCTGGCCACCGCCCGCGCCACCTGGCGGGTACGGGACCTGATCAACACGCCCGCCAACCTGCTCGGCCCGGCTGAACTGGCCGAGGCGGTGCTGGCGCTGGGTGCCGAACACGGCGCGACCTGCCGCGTCATCGAAGGCGAGGAACTGCGCGACGGCTTCCCCTGCCTGAACGCGGTCGGCCAGGGCAGCCCGCGCGCACCGCGCGTTGCGGTGCTGGAATGGGGCCAACCGGGCGCGCCACTGGTCGCGCTGTGTGGCAAGGGCGTCTGCTTCGACACCGGTGGCCTGGACCTCAAGCCCTCGGCCGCCATGCTGCGGATGAAGAAGGACATGGGCGGCGCCGCAGTCGCCATCGGCGTGGCCGAGTTGGTCATGCAGCGCCGCCTGCCGGTCCGCCTGCTGTTGCTGGTCGGCGCGGTGGAAAACAGCATCGCCGGCAACAGCTTCCGCCCGATGGACGTGCTGCAGACCCGCGCCGGGCTGACGGTGGAGGTGGGCAACACGGATGCCGAGGGCCGCCTGGTGCTGGCCGACCTGCTGACCTTCGCCGGCGAGCACAAGCCTGACCTGATGGTGGACTTCGCCACCCTGACCGGCGCCGCCCGCGTGGCCCTGGGGCCGGACCTGCCGGCGTTGTTCGCCAATGATGACCGGCTGGCTGAAATAATCTTGCAAGCAGGTAGAATTACGTGTGAACCCGTATGGCGCCTGCCGTTGCACTCGGCTTACTACTCGTGGCTGGACAGTAACGTCGCAGACATGAACAACGTGTCAAGCAAGCCGATGGCGGGAGCAGTGATTGCAGGACTTTTCTTGCAACGCTTTGTAACGCCTGGGTTGTGCTGGGCGCATTTAGATTTGTACGCATGGAATGATGCCAACCGCCCCGGACGCCCGGAAGGTGGAGAAGCCCAGGCAATGCGTACGATAGCGCACGCGATCCAGGACTTCCTGCTCTCCAGCCCGGTTGGCGAGACGGTAACGACTATGGGATCGCCAAGGAACTAATCGGATCGTCAGCCTCTTTTCATTGAGAGTACACGATCCATCTGTGACATTGACCCATTCCGGCGCCGGCATCGATTCGCCGCTGACGGGGTAGGCATTCCGCGCCCAGGTGGGCAAGGGGATAGGAACCATGGCCGTACAGAGCAACCCCGACCAACTGGTCGGCATCCTTCGAGACACCGTTGTCGCCTTGGTGCGGCGGGACGGTCCCGACCTTTCCGCGCGCCAGCTTGGCGTGTTCCTGACGGTCTACCTGACCGACGGCCCGCACACGGTCCGCGGCCTGGCCGCTGAACTCAACGTCTCCAAGCCCGCCATCACGCGCGCGCTGGACCGGCTGGGCGAACTGGACCTGGCCCGCCGCAAGGTGGACCCGATGGACCGCCGCAGCATCCTGGTGCAGCGCACGCTGAAGGGCACCGCCTTCCTGCGCGACATGCGCCAGATCATGACGGAAGCCGAGCAGAACACCCGTGACATGCCGGCCGCCACAGGCGACGCCGCCAATGCGGAAGCTGCCGGCGGCTCGCGCAAGGCCAGTTGAACCAGGCGGTGAGGCCTTCGGCGGCCTCGCCCTTCTGGCTTGAATGGTGACCGCCTCCACCGGAGGCGTTCCCATGTTTGTCAGGCTGCGGGTTGCACCGCACCTGCCACAGTCGGTCCGGCTCAATAGCCGGCGGCGAAATCCACCAGGTTCAGCAGCGTTTCGCCGCGGCGCGCCCGGCGGATATTGTCCACCACCTGGGGCGCCACGCTTTCCGGAATTGTGATGCTGGCCGCATGCGGTGTCATCACCACCTTCGGATGCGCCCAATACGGGTGGTCCGCCGGCAGCGGCTCAGGCTCGAATACATCCAGCGCCGTGCCCGCCACCTGGCCGCTCTCCAGCGCCGCCAGCAGCGCCGCATCCACCACATGGCCACCGCGCGCCGCGTTCAGCACGAAGGCGCCGCGCGGCAGCAATGCCAGCGTACGGGCATTGATGATGCCGCGCGTGTCCGGCGTCAGCGGCAGCAGGCAGACCAGGAAGTTGCTCTGCGCCAGCATGGCGTCCAGCCCCGCCGCGCCGTGGAAGCCGCGCACGCCCGGCAGCGTCTTCTCCCGCCGGCTCCAACCCATCACCTGAAAGCCCAGCGCGCCCAACTTGCCAGCGGCATCGCTGCCCAGGGCGCCGACGCCCAGAATGCCGATGCGCGTCGCCTCCGTGGCCGGCGCTGGCAGTTCGTCCCACACCCGCGCTGCCTGCTGCGCTCGATAGGCCTGGTCCTGCCGGTGGAACCGCAGCACGTTCAGCAGCACCCATTCGGACATGGCGCTGGTCAGCAGCCGGTCCACCAGGCGGGCCACCGGAATGCCCGGCGGCGGCCCGGGCGGGCGCAGCAGATGGTCCACGCCGGCGCCCATGGAGACGATCAGCTTCAGGTTCGGGTAGCGCCGCAGCTCCGCCATGTCATGCGCGGTCCAGCATACCGCCGCCTCGATATCCTCGGGCGCCCCGGCATCCGGGAACAGGCGGATATCCAGGCCCGGGTCCAGCGCCAGCAAGGCGCGCTTCCAGTCCTGCATCACGCTGGCCTTGGTGGAAAGCAGCACAGCCATCAGTTGTCTCCGGCATGTTGGCGGATGAATTCGCGCCAGTCCTCGCGGCGCGTGGCGACCTGCTGGGTGCCGTCCGGCAGCGTCAGGACCAGGCTCAGCACGCCCTTCTTCCACAGCGCGTCGAAGGCGCGGATATCGTTCAGCACCAGGGCGGCGGTGCGGTCATGCACGCCGGAGGAAATGCGCGGCTGGTACATCGTCAGCCACCAGAAGCAGCCCACCGCCAGCACCGCGAAGCCCAGGTAGTAGTGCACCGCCCAGGTGGCCAGCATGGAGCCGCCCAGCACCAGCGCCGGCGGCCAGACATTCTCCACCGCATCATAGACCGGGCTGCCCGGGCTGTTCATCGGCCGGATGGCGATGCCCAGCCGCATGCCGCGGCCCGCCAACAGGGTCTTCATCGCCTCGAATTCGTCCACGCTTCCCCATCCTGGAACGGCCCCGCTGCCGGTGGCGGCACGCCCGTCCCACGCTTTGCCTGTGAGCGACTGATTCACGCCCTTCGGTGTACCACCTCGGACGATCAGGCGCCGGTGAGCGACTGATTCACGCCCTTCGGTGTACCACCTCGGACGATCAGGCGCCGGTGAGCGACCGATTCACGCCCTTCGGTGTACCACCTCGGACGATCAGGCGCCGGTGAGCGACCGATTCACGCCCTGAGATCGAAGGCCGCGGCCATCAGCGCCCGGGTATAGGGCTGAACCGGGGCCGCCGTCAGCCTCTCGGCGTCACCTTCTTCCACCACAAGGCCATCCTTCAGCACGATGATGCGGTGCGCCAGGGCGCGGACCACGCGCAGGTCATGGCTGATGAACAGGTAGGCCAGCCGGTGCCGGACCTGCAGATCCCGCAGCAGGTCCACCACCTGGGCCTGCACGGAGACATCCAACGCACTGGTCGGCTCGTCCAGCACCAGGAAGCGCGGCTTCAGCACCAAGGCGCGGGCTATCGCCAGGCGCTGGCGCTGGCCGCCGCTGAACTCATGCGGGTAGCGATGCACCGCCTCGGGGTCGAGGCCGACCTCGACCAGCGCCGCCGCCACGCGCGCCGTGCGGGCCGCCGCGTCCAACCCCGGCGCATGCACCTCCAGCCCCTCGCCGACGATCTCCCCGGCCGAAAGCCGCGGCGACAGCGAGCCGAAGGGGTCCTGGAACACCACCTGCATCCGCGCCCGCAGCGGCCGCATGGCGCCGGGGCCGAGTGCCTCGATGCGCTGGCCCTCAAAGCTGATCACGCCCGTGCTGGCCTGCAACCGCAGCAGCGCCAGGCCCAGCGTGGTCTTGCCGGAGCCGCTTTCGCCCACCAGCCCCAGCGTCTCGCCCTCCCGCAACTCCAGCGAAACACCGTCCACCGCGCGAACCTGGCCGACCACGCGCCGCAGCAGCCCGCGGCGGATGGGGAAGTGCACCTTCATCGCCTCGGCCCGCAGCAGCGGCTGGGCGTCGGCGGGCACCGGTGCCGGGCGGCCGCGCGGCTGGGTGGCCAACAGCATCCGCGTATAGGCGTGGCGCGGCGCGGCGAAGACCTCGGCGGTCGGCCCCTGCTCCACCGCCA
>CANBNK010000155.1 GCA_947371015.1 Acetobacteraceae bacterium
TGGTGTGCAGCACCACGCCGGTCAGGTTGAAGACCGGGCGCATGCTGGGTTGCTCGGCGCGTTCCAGCGCGGCCATAGCGGCGGCGGCCACCGCTTCCGCATCCGGCACCGCGGCCCCGGCCAGCATGGCGGGGCGGGCGGCGGCGAGCGTGGCGCGGATGGCGCCGACCACGGCTTCCCGGCCGAAGCGCGCGACGGCGACGGCGCCCAGGGCGCCGCGCAGCACGGCATCGACGGAAGGCGGATGCGGCGGCGAGGGACTACTCCGCGGCCATCGCCAGGCCGGCGGGCATCCCCGGCTGCATATCAGGTTGCACCCCTTGGGGCAGCACGGCGCGCAGCGCGGTGATCAGCTCCGCCATCAGCGCGTCGGTATGGAACGGCGTGGCGCAGAGCCGCAGCCGCTCCGTGCCGCGCGGCACGGTGGGGTAGTTGATCGGCGTGGCGTAGATGCTGTGCTGGTGCAGCAGTTCGCGCGCAACGCGGCGGCAGGTCGCGGCCTCACCGACCCACAGCGGCACGATATGGCTGGCGCTGGGCATGCGCGGCAGGCCGGCGGCGTCCAGCGCCGCCTTCAGGCTGGCACCGCGTTCCGCCAGTTGCGCCCGGCGAGAGCCATCCGCGCGCAGCGTGCGCACGCTGGCCAGCGCCGCGCCGGCCACGGCGGGCGGCAGCGCGGTGGTGAAGATCAGCCCGCCGGCAATACTGCGGATGTAGTCCACCACGTCGGCATTACCGGCGACATATCCGCCCAGCACGCCAAAACCCTTGGCCAGCGTGCCCTCTATCAGGTCCACCCGCTGCGCCACGCCATCGCGCTCGGCGATGCCGCCGCCGGTGGCGCCATACAGGCCCACGGCGTGGACCTCATCCAGGTAGGTGATGGCGCCGTACTTGTCGGCCAGGTCGCAGATCGCGCCAATGGGGGCGATGTCGCCATCCATCGAATAGACGCTCTCGAAGGCGATCAGCTTCGGCGCCTCGCGCGGCACCGCCGCCAGCTTGGCTTCCAGGTCCGCCAGGTTGTTGTGCTGCCAGATGTGGCGCTGCACGTGCTTGGCGCCGCGCATGCCCGCGATCATCGAGGCATGGTTCTTCACGTCCGAGAAGACATGGAAGCCGGGCAGCGCTTCCAGCACCGCTGACAGCGCGCCTACATTGGCGATGTAGCCGCTGCCGAACAGCAGCGCCGCGTCCTTGCCATGCAGCGCCGCCAACTCGGCTTCCAGCGCCACATGCAGCGGCGAGGTGCCGGAGATGTTGCGCGTGCCGCCGGCGCCGGCGCCGTGCTGGGCAATGGCGTTGTGCGCGGCTTCCAGCACCGCGGGGTGGCTGCCCATGCCCAGGTAGTCGTTGGAGGACCAGACGGTGACCTCGCAGCCGCCGCCTTCGCCATGCCAGCGATAGACCGGGAAGCGCCCGGCCAACTTTTCGAGGTGGGCGAACTCGCGATAGCGTCCCTCCTCACGCAGGCCGGCCAGCGTGGTCTGGCAGTGGGCAAGGAAGGCGGTCCGGGTGGTCATGGGGCGGACATAAGCCTGCATATCAGTTTCTGGCCAATGAAACGGCCGCAACCCGGTGTTGCGGCAAGGACGCTTCCATTGGGACAACCAAGCCCGATGGCGCTGGCAGCGGTATGATATAGGTCAACTTCCCGCCCGGCACAGGGCTATTCAGCGGTCAGCCCGGTCGCCTCGGCCAGGCGGGTCCATGCGGTGGTTTCCTCGGCCAGCAGCCGGCCTAGTTCAGCCGGCGCCGAGGGGGCGATGGTGATGCCGCGGGCGCCCATATCCGCCAGCAGGGCTGCATCGCGCGCGGCAGCCTCGGCGGCCTGGTGCAGCCTGGCCACCACCGCCGACGGGGTGGCGGCGGGCACGAACAGCCCCTGCCAGAACTCCACCGCATAGCCCGGCCAGCCGGCTTCCGCCACTGTGGGCAGCAGTGGCAACGCTGCGGCACGGCCGGGCGAGGTAACCGCCAGGCCGCGCAGCTTGCCATCGGCCAGGAAGGGCAGGGCTTCCAGGATGGCCAGGAAGATCAGCGGCACCCGGCCGGCAATGACATCCGCGCTGGCCTGCGGGCCGCCGCGATACACCACATTGTTGAACCGGACCCCCGCGCGCTGCTGGAACAGCGCCCCGGCCAGGTGGTTCAGCGAGCCAGCGCCGGTGGAGGCCTGGTCCAGCCCGCCAGGATCGGCCTTCGCCATGGCGACCAGCCCGGCCACGTCCCGCACCGCCAGACCAGGATGCACGCACAGCACGAAGGCGCCGCGCGCCACCAGGGAAACCGGGGCGAAGTCGCGCTGGGGCTGGTAGGGCAGGTCCTTCCGCAGGGCCGGGTTCACCGCCAGGGAGTTGATGCCCATCAGTACCGAGTAGCCGTCCGGCCGTTGGGTGGCGACATGCTGGTACGCCAGGTTGGCGCCGGCGCCGGGGCGATTGTCGATGACCACCGGCTTGCCCAGCGCCTCGGCCATGCGGGCGGCAAAGGCGCGGCTGATGGCATCCGTGGTGCCGCCGGGCGGCAGCGGCACCACCAGGGTGATGGCGCGTTCCGGCCAGGGCGTCGCTTGGGTGGGCGCAGTCTGGGTGTGCGCAGTCTGAGCCAGGGATAGGCCGGGAAAGCCCAACCCGGGCGCGGCCAGCAGCATGCGGCGACGCATCTTCCCTCATCCCTGATTTCAGGCGCAGTCTTTGCGCGCCCGCGCCCGGCGTCAATGCTGGGCCGCCACCGGAGACAGCCGCGATGACCACATCCATCCTGGAACAGCGCCGTATCGAGGCCGCCTTCGCCAAGGGCATCTATGAGGAGATGGTTCTCGAACTCGGCACCGAACAGGCCAAGGCCATCCTGACACGCGCTGTGGTGAAGCTGGCCAAGCAGGCCGCCGCCGCCATGGCCGCCGAAAGCCCGACTGGCCCCAGCCTGGAGCACTTCATCAGCCTGCAACCGCGCTGGACCAAGGACGACGCGCTGGAGATCGAGGTGGTGCAGCATGACGGGCAGGAATACGGCTTCAACGTCAAGCGCTGCCGCTACGCCGATACCTACAAGGGCATGGGGCTGGGCCAGGAGCTGGGCGCCGTGCTGTCCTGCAACCGCGACGGCGCCTTCTGCGAGGGCTACGACCCCAAGCTGAAGCTGACCCGCACCCAGACCATCATGGGCGGCGCCAGCCATTGCGACTTCCGCTACGTGTACGAGAAGTAGCCTCGGCCGGCGCCCAACCCCGCCTTTTGCTTCCCTCCCGGTCCCGGCTGCGCCACAAGGCGGGCAAGGATTTCCGGGAGGACCCGCCGATGATTACCCGCCGCGCCGCGCTGGCCCTGCCAATGCTCGTCCCCTCGCTTGCCCGGGCTCAGGCCTGGCGGCCAACCCAGCCCATCCGCATCGTCGTGCCGGCAGCCCCCGGCGGCACGGCGGATATCTCCGCCCGGCTGCTGTCGCCGTTCTTCCAGACCCATTTCGGCGTGAACTGCGTGGCCGAGAACAAGTCCGGCGCCGGTGGCACCATCGGCACGATGGAAGTGGCCCGCGCGACGCCGGATGGCCATACCCTGCTGCTGGGCAATATCGGCCCGCAATCCATCGCCTATTCGCTGTTCCGCGGGCTGCAATACACGCCGCAAAGCCTGGTCCCCATCGCCGGCACCGTGCGCGGGCCGAATGTGCTTGTGGTGCACCCCAGCGTGCCCGCGAACACCCTGCCGGAGCTGGTGGCCTTGCTGAAGCGCGAGCCGGGCAAGCTCAGCTTCGGCTCCCCCGGCGTCGGGCAGAGCCCGCACCTCACCGGCGTGTGGTTCAACCAGGCCACCGGCACCGAGGCGATCCACGTGCCGTTCCGTGGCGCCGGCCCGGCCGCCATCGAGCTGGTCGCCGGCAACATCCAGTACATGTGGGACAACCTGACCAGCGGCATCCAGCAGATCCGCGCCGGCCGGGTCCGCGCCCTGGCGGTCAGCAGCGCCGAGCGCAACCCGCAGCTGCCCGACGTGCCGGCGGCGCGGGAGACGCTGCCGGAGCTGGCGGCCTTCGACGTGAACACCTGGTTCGGTATCTACGCCCCGGCCAGCACGCCGCGCCACATTGCCGAAAGCCTTAACCGCGCCATGTATGAATGGCACCAGACGGACGCGGTGAAGGCGCGCTGGGCGGAGATGGGGGGCACCTCGCTCTACGGCACGCTGGAACAGTTCGCCGCCTTCACCACCAATGAAATAGCCAAGTGGGGCGCGGTGATTCGCCGCGAGGGCCTGCAGATGGAGATCGGCTGATGTTTGCCCGTAGAACCGCCTTGGCGTTGCCCGCGCTGCTGTTGGCCAGCACGGCCCGGGCCGAGAACTGGAAGCCTGGCCAGCAGATGCGCATCATCGCCGGGGCCGCGGCCGGCGGCACCACCGACATCATGGGCCGCATGCTGGCGCAGCACCTGCAGGTGAAGTGGGGCACCCCGGTGGTGGTGGAAAACCGCACCGGCGCCGGCGGCACCATCGCCACGGCCGAGATCGTCCGCGCCCGGCCGGATGGGCTGAACCTGCTGAGCGGCAATATCGGCCCGCAGGCCATCGCCTATTCGCTGTACCGCAACCTGACCTACCGGCCGGACCAGCTGACCAACATCGCCGGCACCATCACCGGGCCGAACGTGCTGGTGGTGAACGCCGCCAACCCGGTGCAGAACATGGCGCAATTCGCTGCCTGGCTGCGCGCCGAGCGGGGCAAGGTCACCTTCGCCAGCACCGGCGCCGGGCAGTCCACCCACCTGTCCCCGGTGTGGATGCTGCAATTGCTGAACGCCGAGGCGGTGCATGTGCCCTATCGCGGCAGCGCCCCGGCGCAGACCGCCATGCTGGCCGGGGAATGCGGCTTCCTGATCGACAACCTGACCGGCGTGATCGAGCAGATCCGCGCCGGCAAGCTGCGCGCGCTGTGCGTGACCAGCGCCGAGCGCAGCCCGGCCCTGCCCGACGTGCCGGCGGCCAAGGACACCCTGCCGGAGCTGCGGAGCTACGAGGTGAACACCTGGTTCGGCATCTTCGGCCCCGCCGGCCTGCCGGCGGAGATCACCAACGGCTTGAACGCCGATATCAACGCCTGGCTGGAACTGGCTGATACCCGGCGCCGCTTTGGTGAACTAGGTGGCGGGCCGCTGGTGAAGTCCCCTGCTGAGTTCACCAGCTTCGTACAGGCTGAGATCGCCAAGTGGCGCACGGTGATCCAGAAGGAAGGCCTGCAGATTGATGCGAACTAGGCGCGACGCGCGGGCGCGGCGTTGCCGTGCCGAAGGTACGCCCCTGGTGTGATGGCCTTTCGGCACTGAGTGGCCCACCTGGGCGCGCCGGGTTAGGCCGGCGGGTGCCCGGTGTGGCGGCTCAGGCCACAAGCTTCGGTGCCCGGCGCAGCGCGATCGCCGTTCGCAGCCTTGCTTCCACGGCCGGCCATAGCCGCCAGGCGGCCCAGGCGGCACCCAGCCCCAGCGCCGGCAGGGCGGTCACCTGGTAGCGCGGAATGTTCAGGCTGACCGCCGGGTAGAACAGCAGGTTGAACACTCCCGGCAGCAGCGCCACCAGCCAGGGCGGGCGCCCCTGTCCTGGGCCCTTCCGCCAGGCCCAGCGTCCCAGCAACACCAGCCCCGGCAGCCCCAGCAGCACGAACTCGTCGATCCAGACCCCACGCCAGAACAGCGGCGCCAGGCTGGCCAGGTAGCCGAAGGGATGCGCCAGGATCGCCCCCAGCATGTCCCGGTCCACCACCGCCTGCGCCGCATCCAGCGGCAGGCCGCGCGCCGCCATGACGGCCTGCACCAGGCCGGGGTAGCGGTGCTGGCCCACATCATAGTAGCCGCCCAGGGCGTCGATCATGAAGGGCTGCCACACCGTGGCCGGGAAGATCACCCGGGCCAGGTCGTCGCCGAAGCCGCGGGTCCAGAACACCCAGGCACAGAGCCAGTCCCCCAGCCCCATATGGTCGAACACCTCGCGCGTGCTGAGCGCGATGCCGGAACGCGCATCGGTCAGCGCGAAGCTGCCGGTCTGCACGCCGTTGCGCCACAGCCACAGCGCCGGCGGCAGGGCGGCCAGGGCCAGCACCAGGCCGGCATGGCGCGGCAGCAGCAGCGGGCGGCGCCAGCGCAGCCAGGCCCAGGCCAGCAGCAACGGCGGCAGTAGCCCTAGGAAGGCCGCCTTCACCAGGATAAGCCCGCCCAGGCACAGCCCCGTCGCCACCGCCCAGTGGCGGCCTTGGTGGAGCGCCCATTCCGCTGCCAGCGCGGCCAGCCCGCAGGCCAGCAGCAGGCCGAGGTAGTCCGACTGCGGGAAATGCCGCCAGGACCACATCTGCGCATTCAGCGCGATATAGCCAAAGCCCACCACCCCAGCCCAGCGCCAGCCGGTCAGCCGGAACGCCGCCCAACCCAGTGCCGCCGCGGCTGCCAGTGCCATGCCGATGGCCGCCGCCAGCGCCGGGCGGAACATGGCGCGCGGGCAAAGCTCGGGCTGCGCCAGGCAGGCGGGTTGGAAGCCGCCCAGCGCCGTGGTCCGCATCAGCGCCGCCAGCAGCAGCGGGTAGCCGGGTTCGCGGCCCAGTACCGCCCGTGGCGCGGCCGCGGTGTCCTGGGTCAGCAATCCGTGCTGCGTCAGGTTCCAGGCCTGCATCAGGTAGTCCGGCAGATCGCCGCCCAGCAGCGGGCGGTCCTTCAGCCGGGCATTGACACCGAGGCTGGCGGCCAGGATGGCCAGCACTACCAGCGGCAAGGCAAAGCGCCGCAGCGACGACAGGTTGACCATTGGCGAGTATCCGGTACCTCACTCCGCCGTTACCGGGGGGCTTGGCGGAATGCAACTTTGGCTGGCGGCCACGCTTTCGGCGGCCCTGTTCCAGTGCTGGCGCACCGCCAAGCAGCAGAAGCTGCGGGGCCAGCTTTCGGTCAATGGCGCCGGCGTGGTGCGCTACCTCTACGGCGTGCCGGTGGCCGGGCTGTATCTGGGGCTGTGGCTGGGGCTGGTGGGCGGCGAGGTGCCGGCGCTGTCCTGGACCTTCTTCGCCTATACGCTGGGCGGCGGCGTGGCCCAGATATTGGCCACCAACCTGCTGATCATGGCTTTCGGTTTTCGGGGTTTCGCCGTCGGCACCGCCTATTCCAAGACCGAGGCGGTGCAGAGCACCATCCTGGCGCTGGTGCTGCTGAATGAGCAGGTTTCGGTGCTGGCCTGGCTGGGCGTCTCGATGAGCGTGGTCGGGGTGCTGTACCTGTCGCTGGCCGGGCGGGTCGGTTCGGCGCGGGAGATGCTGGCGGCGACCTTCCAGCCGGCGGCGCTGTGCGGCCTGGCGGCGGGGTTCGGCTTCGGCCTGGCCAGCGTACTGATCAAGGGCGGCAACCTTTCCCTGCAGGCAGACCACCCGGTGCTGGGCGCGCTGGTGACGCTGTTCATCATGAACGGCATGCAGACGGTGCTGCAGGGCGCCTACCTGCTGTGGCGCGAGCCAACCGAGGTGCGCAAGGTTTTTGCCAGTTGGCGGGACAGCGCCTGGGTCGGCGCGCTGTCGGCGAGCGGGTCCAGCTGCTGGTTCATCGGCTTCGCCACCGCGCAGGTGGGGCTGGTGCGCGCGGTGGGGCAGGTGGAGATATTGTTCACCCTGCTGTTCAGCCGCTTCTACCTGAAGGAAAAGCTGAAGCCGACCGATGTGGTCGGCGCGCTGATCGTGGTGGCCGGCGTGGTGCTGGTGGTGTTGGGGCGTTAGCGATAGTCGATGGTGGCGCGGCGGTCCGCTGCTAAGGCTGCCGCAATATTTGGGACAGTGTAAAAAAGAGTTCTCGGCAGACCCCATTCCTGAGTAATTTCCGTGTTCGGCAGCAATCCGCATTCGCGCAGACCCATGGTGAGCGCCGCCGCCCTTGCTAGTGAGATTGCCTCGGCAATGCCCGCGTGTTCCTCAGCGTCGTCAGCATACCCGACAGCCCGAAGTTTGGGCCCGCGTGACAGTCTGGAATAGAACGCCGCCGCCCGTGAAATAGTTTCTTTTTCGCTATCGCGTAGTTCCGCGCTCCCGAAGGCGAAATACACCGAGAAGGAGCTTGGGAGCGGCGCATTTGCGAGCACCGGACTCGCCGAGAAGCCTACGGCTGCGCTGAACAATACACGTTTGCCAATCAGACTAGGGCGCACCACCAAGCCTCCTCGCAGATGTGCACGAAAATTACGAAATCGAGAACAGCGCCGCAATCGCCGCCGGGTCTACAGCCTCGATCGTCGCTGGCGTCCACTGCGCCGGCGGGTTGCCCTTATCGACCAGCACGGCGCGGACGCCCTCGCGGAAGTCGGGGTGGTCGTGGACCACGCTGCGGGTCAGCGCCAGCTCCATCTCCAGGCATTCGTCCAGGGTGGCGCCGGCGCCACGGCGGATCAGTTCCAGTGAGACGCAGAGGCTGGTCGGCGACATCCGGCGCAGGATTTTCGTCTGCTCGGCCGCCCACTCCGTGCCCTCGGCGGCCAGCGCGGCCATGATCTCGGCCATGCTGTCGTGGCCGAAGCAGCGGGCGATGGCGGCGCGGTGGGGGTGGAAGCTGGCTTCCGGCAGCGGCGCGGCAAAATGCTCCACCACGGTCGCATCGCCGCCCAACAGGGCGTCGCGCAACTCCGGCAGGCTTTCGCGCAGCACATAGTGGGAAGCCAGGCCCGCATGCACCGCGTCGGCGCCCTTGAACCGCGCGCCGGTCAGCGCCAGCCAGGTGCCGATCTCGCCCTGGATGCGCGGCAGGATGTAGCTGGTGCCGACATCCGGGAACAACGCAATCGCCGTCTCCGGCATGGCCAGCAGCGCGTGTTCGGTCACCACGCGCGGGCCGTTATGCACGGCCACGCCGATGCCGCCGCCCATGCAGACGCCATCCATCAGGCTCAGCCACGGCTTGCCGAAGCGGGCGATGCCGGCGTTAACGGCGTATTCCTCGGCGAAGAAGGCCTCCACGCTGGCCTTGTCGCCATCAATAGCGAACTGGCGGATGCCGCGCACATCGCCACCGGCGCAGAACGCCTTGCCGCCGGCGCCTTCCAGCAGCACCAGCTTCACCGCGGCATCGCCCTTCCAGGCGTCCAGCGCGGCCTGGAAGGCGCGGATCATCGCCAGGTCCAGCGCGTTCAGCGCCTTCGGGCGGTTCATCAGCAGGGTGCCGGCAGCGCCCTCCACACGGGCGATGATGCTGGGCTCGGCGGTGTCGGACATCGGCGGCGTCTCTCGGTTTGGCCGGCGCCGCGTCGGGACCTCATCGCCTGGGACGTCATCGTCGAAGGCGTGGACCAGTCCCTCAACCAACCCCAGACCGTCATCACCGCGGCAGTTGGCGGTGACAACGGTCTAGCGCGGTCATCGGCGGGTCAGCAACCCCACCACCGCGGCGGTCAACGCGGCGCCGATCAGGCCCTTCTTGGCGGTCTGGCTGCGCAGCAACGGCAGCAGCATCATGCCACGCGCCGCCGTATCGCCCACCTGACGCAGCGCGTCGTCACGCACCTGCTGGGCTTCCATCGCCACCTTGTCCTCGCCGCGGCGGGCCGCCAGCCAGCCCAGCAGCACCAGCAGCACCAGGTCCACCCCGGCGACGATCAGCGCCGCCACCTCCGGCCCCTGCTGGCGCGACAGGGTGATGAATCCGGCCAGGTGCAGCATCATCAGCAGCATGAGGCCGAACACCGTCGCCGCCGCGCCGAGGCCCGCCTGGATGGCGAAGCCCCGGCCGGTGCGGCGCCAGCGCAGGCTCTCCGCCTGGGCCGCCAGGCGCAACAGGCTGATCAGGCGCATCGGCCCGGCCTCCGCGTTCAGTGCTTGTCGCGCGGATAGACGTAGGTGTTGCCGCTGATCAGGCGGCCCAGCAGGTAGCCGGCGACGGCGGCGACGCCGACCGCGATCAGCGGCCGGTCGCGCACCTGGCTGGCAATGCTGTCGGCCTGGTCCTCAATGCTTTCGCGCGCGCGGTGGGCATAGTCCTGCACGGTGTCGGCGGCCTCGCCCAGCGCCGGGGTGACGCGCTCGGACATCAGCTTTTCCACCTGGGTGCGCAGCCGCGCCAGTTCTTCCCGCGCGTCGTCGGCGACCTGGTCCTTCAGGTTGCGGGCCTCGTTCGACATGTCGTTGGCAGCGCTCATGATATTTCCCTTCGC
>CANBNK010000156.1 GCA_947371015.1 Acetobacteraceae bacterium
TTCGCCTTGGCCGCATTCACCTCGGCGAACACGTAGGGCGGCAGGCGGCGGATGCGGTGGAATTCCTCGGTCATCGTACAAGGTCCGTGCGGGTTGGCCCGGCCGGTTTCCGGCTCGGGGCCGGCACCTATAAAGCGGTTTGCCCGCCAGCGGTATTGCCGCGGCGGAAAAACCTACTGGATGCGCGGCAAGGGCGGCGGGGCGGCCAACAGGTCGGGCGGCGGGCCGGCAGGCACCTCGCCAGGTTCGGGCAATGGCGGCGCGGCGCCGGGCAGGCCACCGGGCATGGCCTGCACCCCGCCTGGCACCACCCAGGGCACCGCGACAGCGGCTGCCAGCGTCGGCGGCGGCGGTGGGGCGGCGGGCAGCGGTGGCGTGCCGGGGACCTCGGGCTCGGCCGCCTGGGCGCCAGCATCCCGCGCCGCCAGCGGTTGCAGGCTGCGGGCGCGGTCGGCTTCCAGGGTGGCGGTCAGGCCGGCGCGGGTGCGGGCATCCGGCCGCTCCGGCCGCGCCGGCACCGAGCTCAGGCTGGGGTAGGGACCGTCCATGCCCGGCGGCCGTTCGCGCCCGGCATCGATATCGCCGGTCACTTCGTCGTAGATCACGAAGGGGTCGATTTCCTTGGGCAGGGCGCAGCCGGCCAAGGTCAGCGCCAGGGCAAGCGCTGCCGGCCGGGCCATCGCCGCCCGCTGCATTCTGCGTCGCATCGCCGGTTTAGGCCCCACCTGCGGCTCCCCTGCCCCCTAGTCCCACCAGGGGTAGCGCGGAAGCCCCGCCGGGGAAAGCCGGGCAGCCCGCCGGGGCAAAGACAACCCGCCCCGCCGGGGCAAAGACAACCCGCCCCGCCGGGGCGAGGGCAAGCGGCCCCGCCGGGGTTGAACGGCGCCGCGGCTTGGCGCATGTGAGCAGGCAAATAGAGGACCGCGCCAACCGCGCGGGCGCCGCATGGCTGAAAAACCGCTTACCGAACCGCCACACTTCCGGCTGCCGGACCCCGCCCTGGTCACCCGCACCATGGCCGAGGTGGCCGAGCGCGGCCAGCGCATCGTCGGCGATTTCCTCAAGCGCCAGGCCGAGGGAGGCGGTTCGCCGGACCCGATGAACCTGGGCGGCGCCTTCATGGAGATGACCACCCGCCTGATGGCCAACCCGGCCCGGCTGGTGCAGGCGCAGCTGGGCTTTTGGCAGGACTACCTGACGCTGTGGCAACACACCGCGCGCCGCATGATGGGCGAGGCGACGCCGCCGGTGGTAGCGGAGGACCCGAAGGACCGCCGCTTCAAGGACGACGCCTGGCGCGAGAACGAAGTCTTCGACTTCATCAAGCAGTCCTACCTGCTCAGTGCGCGCTACTTCCAGAACGTCGCCGGCAGCGCCGATGGCATGAACCCCAAGGCCGCGCAGAAGGTGGATTTCTACACCCGGCAATTCGTCGATGCGATGAGCCCCAGCAACTTCCTGATGACCAACCCGGAAGTGCTGCGCAAAACCGCGGAGACCGGCGGCGAGAACCTGCTGAAGGGCCTGTCCCACCTGCTGGCGGACCTGGAGCGCGGCAAGGGCCAGCTGCGCATCAGCATGACCGACGACAGCAAGTTCAAGATGGGCGAGAACATCGCCATCTCGCCCGGCAAGGTCGTGTTCCAGAACGACCTGATGCAGCTGATCCAGTACACGCCCTCGACCAAGCAGGTGTTCAAGCGCCCGCTGCTGATCTTCCCGCCCTGGATCAACAAGTTCTACATCCTGGACCTGCGGCCGAAGAACTCCTTCGTCAAATGGGCGGTGGAACAGGGACATACCGTGTTCATGGTCAGCTGGGTCAACCCGGACGAGCACCTGGCCCAGAAGGGCTTCGACGCCTACATGACCGAGGGCGTTTACGCCGCGCTGGACGCGGTGGAACTGGCCACCGGCGAGAGCGAGGTCAACGCCATCGGCTACTGCCTGGGCGGCACGCTGCTGGCCACCACCCTGGCGCAGATGGCGGCCAAGGGCATCGACCGGATCAAGACCGCCACCTTCTTCGTGACCATGACGGATTTCGAGGAAGCGGGTGAGCTCGGCGTCTTCATCGACGAGGAGCAACTGAAGGCGCTGGAGGAGAAGATGGCCAAGCGCGGCTTCCTCGACGGCAGCGAGATGGCCAGCACCTTCAACATGCTGCGCGCCAACGACCTGATCTGGTCTTTCGTGGTCAACAACTACCTGCTGGGGCAGGAGCCCTTCCCGTTCGACCTGCTGTACTGGAACGACGACAGCACCCGCATGCCGGCGAAGATGCACAGCTTCTACCTGCGCCGGATGTACCAGGCGAACGACCTGGTGAAACCGCCTGATGACCCTGGCGCGATCACGCTGCTGGGCGAGAAGATCGACCTGCGCAACATCAAGCTGCCGGCCTACTTCATCAGCACGCGCGAAGACCACATCGCGCCGTGGAAGAGCACCTATCGCGGCACCCAGGTGCTCGGCGGGCCGGTGCGCTTCGTGCTTGCCGCCAGCGGCCACATTGCCGGCGTGGTGAACCCGCCGGACAGCGGCAAGTACAGCCACTGGATCAACGACACGCTGCCGCCGACGCCGGATGAGTGGTTCGCCAGCGCGACCGAGTTGGCCGGTAGTTGGTGGCCGGACTGGCAACGCTGGGTCAGCGCCCAGGCGCCGGAGAAGGTGGCCGCGCGTGTGCCCGGCAAGGGTAAGCTGAAGGCGTTGGAAGACGCGCCGGGCAGCTATGTCGCGGTGACGGCCAGCGATTGAAGCGGCTGGGCGGAGGAGCCAGCCGTGCCTGGAGCCTGATAGGCTTAGGTGGAACGCCGTAAGCCGTGAATGAGTCTCCCAAACAACAAGGCTCGAGCGCGAGCGCATCAGTCAGAAGCGTTCATGCTCCAGCCTCAGAAGCCGCTGCCCATGCCCATCCCCGGTGCACTTCCGGTGGAGGTGCTGCCGATCTCCATGCCGATCAGGTCCTGGTTGCGGCCTTGCAGCCATAGGCGGTTGGCATCGATCTTCGCCAGGTCCTGCTGCGCCAGGTTGGTCGCCGCCGCGGCCTGGGGCAGCGGCCCCGGTTCGGCAAGACGCCGGACGGAAGCCGCGCCACCCGGGCGGAACAGCCCCACCGGCAGCGCCGCCGCCGCCTGCTCCGCTTGGCCGGCCCGCAGCGCCCGCGCCGCCGCCAGCAGCGCTCGCATCACCTGCTGCGGGTCGGCGGCATCGTTGATCCCCAGCGCCGCCCGCACCTCCGCGCGCGCCAGGTCGAGGCTCATCACCGTGGCCCGCGGCATCGCCGCATAGGCTTCCGAGCGCGGCAGCACGAGGGAGAGGTATTCCAACTGCGCTGCGGCCTGGGCCACCGCCTCCGGCTTCTCCGCCAGGCTCAGCCCGGCATCGGCGAAGGCCGCGGCGCTGGCCACGATGGCCGCCCGCGCCGGGTCTGCCAGCTGGCCAGGCTGGTTGCCACCCGCCAGGTCGGCGGGCGGGGGCGGCGCGGCCGGCGTACGCATTTCGGCGCAGCCGGCAAACAACGCCAGCAAGGGGAGCAGCGCCAGCCGCATCAGAAGCGGCCCATGCCGCCCCGGCGCAGCACGCGGCTGGCTTCCTGCGCCGCGTTGTTGGTCACGGGCAGGTCAGGCAGGCTGGCCAGGCGGGCCAGCGTGGCCGGGCCGCCCAGGGTGAAGATCGGCTGCGAGAGCACAACCTCGGCCGAGCGCGGCTGGCCACCCTGCAACGCGCGCGCGGCGGCAAACAGGCTGTCGATCACCGCCTGCGGCTGGGCGCCCGGGCTGATGCCCAGCGCCGCGCGCCATTCCCGCTGCGCCGACGGGAAGATGGTGCTGGCGGTGGTGGAGCCGCCGACGCTGCGCGGGTTGGTGGCCACTTCCACCTTCAGGTACTCCATTTCCGCCACCGCGCGGGCCGCCGAGCCCGGCTTGCCGACCAGCTGCGACCGCGAGGAGAACACGATCGAGGTGTTATTGATGGCAGATCGCAACGGGTCGCCGGCGCCGGCATAGGCGTCGTCCGGCAGGGTCGCGGTCTGTTCCGTCGGCAGTCCCAGCGAGGACATGGAAGGCAGCGCGCAGGCGCCCAGCCCCAAGGTCAGTAGCAGGCCGGCAGTGGTGGCAAAGCGCGACATGGGTAGTCCCTTCGAGGAAGCTTACTGGCCGCGACCGCCGGCGGAATCACCACCGGGGCTGGTACGGCCCATGAAATCGACGCGGCTGAGTTCCTGCTGGGTCTCGGCCGCGGCCAGCGCGGTGCGGGGCAGCGGCGGCAGGGCACCCAGGCGGGCAAAGGTGATCGCGGGTTGCGGATAGAGTGCCTGAGGCAGCGCCTCGGCGCCACCACCGCGCGCTACCGCGAACAGCGAATCCACCACCGGCTGCGGCAGCGCGTCCGGCGAGATGCCCAGCGCCTCCCGCCATTCGACGCGCGCGCGCTGCAACGCGAAGGTCACCTGGGGTTGGAACTCATACCAGCGCGGGCCGACCGGGATTTCTGCCGCCAGGTATTCCATGCCGGCCAGGGCACGCGCTGCCTCCGCCGGGCGCCCGGCCAGTTCGGCCGGGGCGTTGAACACATGCGCGTTGCGCAGGATGGTGGTGCGCGTCGGGTCACCGGAGCCGTGGACGGCATCCGGTGGCAAGGCGGCACCTGGGGATAGCGGCCCGCAAGCGGCCAAGCCCAGCACCAGGCAACATGGCATGAAGCGACGCATGGCGTTGTCTCCTCCTGATGTCCCTGGGCTAACTTCGCCGCGACACTGCCCTGCGGTAACGGGTGGGGCAACCGAAGCTTCCGTAATGCCTCAGTAACAGCCCGCAACACGGCCGCGGGAGCGAACCAGCGCCAGCACGGTGCGGCAGATGGGCACCGGCAGCTCGACCAGTTCGGCCAGTTCCACCACGCTGCCCAGCAGCGCGTCGATCTCCATCGGGCGGCCGCGTTCCAGGTCCTGCAGCATGCTGGTCTTGTGTGCGCCGACCTCGGCGCCGCCGGCGATGCGCTTGTCCACATCGATGGCGAACTTCACGCCGAGTTGCTCCGCGACGGCCTGCGCTTCCAGCATCATCTGCCGGCAGACCGCGCGCAGTTCCGGCTCTCCGGTGATGATGTCGAGCGTGGCGCCGGTCAGCGCGCTCAACGGGTTGAACGCCAGGTTGCCCCACAGCTTGATCCACATTTCGTCGCGGATGCGCGGGCGGACCGGGGCCTTGAAGCCGGCCGCCATCAGCGCCTTGGACAGCGCTTCGGCGCGCGGGCTGCGGCTGCCATCCGGCTCCCCCAGGGTGAAGCGGTCGCCATAGGTGTGGTCGATGATGCCGGGCTCCGGCACCTCGGCGGCGGGATAGACGATGCAGCCGATGGCGCGGCTGGGATGCAGCAGGTCCCACACGCTGCCATCGGGGTCCACGCTGGTGACGCGATGGTCCTCGTGGGCGCCGGGCAACTTGTAAAAATACCACCAAGGGATGCCGTTCACCGCGGAGACAATGGCGGTGTCCGGACCCAGCAGCGGCTGCATCTGTTTCGCGGCTGAGGGCAGCGAATGGGCCTTGAGAGTAACAACCACGTAATCCTGCGGCCCGGCTTCCTCGGCCGAGGCAACGCAGCGCGGATGGGTGACGCTCTCGGTGCCCTCACTGCGCAGGCGCAGGCCGTGCTGCTGCATGGCGGCCAGATGCGGGCCGCGGGCGATCACCGTCACCTCGGCCTCGCCCTTCGCGGCCAGCTTGGCGGCCATCAGGCCACCGATGGCGCCGGCGCCGAAAATGCAGATCTTCATGGGGAGGTCTCCGGATTGCTTCGCCTCCCCCGTTGGCGGGGGAGGGTCAAGGAGGGGGTGGTGCGGTGCTGGCCCCCACCCCATCCCTCCCCCGCCCGCGGGGGAGGGTGTTTGGTTGAGGCTTCCCATCCCCCGCCTGCGGAGAAGGGTGTTTGGTTCAGGCTTCCCCTCCCCCGCCCGCGGAGAAGGGTGTTTGGTTCAGGCCGTCACGCCCAGCTTTTCGGCCAGGCCGATCCGCATCAGCTTGCC
The DNA here is from genome assembly GCA_947371015.1 of Acetobacteraceae bacterium. Taxonomy (GTDB): domain Bacteria; phylum Pseudomonadota; class Alphaproteobacteria; order Acetobacterales; family Acetobacteraceae; genus CAIMOR01. The sequence continues at coordinate 6,035 of CANBNK010000156.1, forward strand.
GGTCGCGCCCTTGGGGATTTCCGCCAGGAAGACGATCTTCCGCGGCACCTTGAAGTCCGCCAGGTGCTTGGCTGCGTGGTCGCGCAGTTCGCGCTCGGTCACTTCCATGCCTTCGCGCAGCACCACGGCGGCGCCAACTTCCTCGCCCAGCATGGTGTGCGGAATGCTGAAGGTCAGCGCCTGGGCCACGGCGGGGTGTTCGCTCAGCACGCCGTCCACTTCCAGCGGGCTGACCTGTTCGCCGCCGCGCTTGATCAGCTCCTTCAGCCGGCCGGTCAGCAGCAGGTAGCCATCGGGGTCGAACATCCCCTGGTCACCGGTGCGGAACCAGCCCTTGGTGAAGGCCTTGGCGTTGGCTTCCGGGTTCGCCTCGTAGCCATGGGTCACGTTGGCGCCGCGGATGACGACCTCGCCGATCTCGCCCTTCGGCAAGATCTCGCCGTCGTCGTCCATGATCGCCACTTCCGGACCGGCGGGCAGGCCGACCAGGCCGGGCTTCTGGGCGCGCGGCGGCAGCGGGTTGCTGCACATCTGGTGGCTGGCCTCGGTCATGCCGTAGCTCTCGACCACCGGGGCACTGAACGCCGCCGCCAGGTCCTTCATCGCCTGCGCCGGCAGGCTGGCCGAGGAGGAGCGGATGAAGCGCAGCGGCGCGCGGCGGATCACTTCCGCATTGCGTTCGGCGCGCTGGAGGATGGCCTGGTGCATGGTCGGCACCGCCGTGTACCAGCTGGGACGCTCGGCATCGAGCAGACCAAAGAAGCGCAGCGCGTTGAAGCCGGGCGTGCAGATCACCGCACCGCCGGCAGCCAGCGAGGCCAGCGTCGCCGCGATCAGCCCGTGGATGTGGAACAGCGGCATGACGTTCAGGCAGGCATCGGCCCGGGTCAGCGCCAGCGTGCCGGCGATGTTGCGGGCGGAAGCGCAGACATTGCCATGGGTCAACGGCACTATCTTCGGCCGCGCCGTGGTGCCGGAGGTATGCAGCACCAGCGCCACGTCATCCTCCTGCGCCATGCCGGGCTTGGCAGCCTGAGCGGGGCTGCCGCCTTCCAGCGCGAAGCGGCCGGCACCGCCGACCGTGTCGGGCACCAATTCCAGCACGAGGACGCCCAGTTTCTGGGCCGCGGCGCGAGCCGGGGTTTCCCAGCCGGACTGCACCACCAGTGCCTTGGCGTTCAGGTCGGAAAGGTAGAACTCGAACTCCTCGGCCTTGTAGGCCGGGTTCAGCGGCGCCGTGGTCGCGCCGCCGGCGATGGCGACGAAGGCGGCGGCCATTTCCGGCCCATTCGGCAGCACGATCGCCACCCGGTCACCGCGGCCGATGCCGATGCCGTTCAACCGCGCGACCGTGCTGGAGGTCAGCTCCCGCAGGCCGCCATAGGACAGCGAGGCGCGTTCCGGCGCGCGAATCGCCGGCAGGCTGGCCTCGCCCACTTGGAGCAGTTGGGCAACGGTCTTGAAATCAGGCGTCATTGGCCTCGTTCTTTCCCAGGACGGTAGCGGCTTCTTTAAAGCAAAGGCTGGCCGGGTAAAATCACCCGCTTGGGCAAGCTCGGGCGCCAAAGTTCCGCCGCAGCGGCTTCATCTTCGCCACGCCGTCCGGGTTCCGCCAGGCCAGCAGCGGCACCTGCTCCGCCCGCGCGAAGCCGCGCTTGCGGTACAGCGCCCGCGCCGGGTGATTGGCCTCCGCCACGGTCAGCCACATCTCGGCGTCGCCCAATGCCCCTGCCCGCGCCTCGGCCCGGGCCAGCAGCGCCTCCCCGATGCCACGCCGGCGATAGGTCGAGAGCACGCTCATCCGCAGCAGCCCGGCTGGGGCACCCTTGACCAGCCGACGAACCACTTCGGCGTATCCGACCAGCCGGCCATTGGCGGCGGCCACCTTCAGCAGCCGGCGCGCCGGGTCCGTGGCGCTGGCCAGCCAGTGCCGCACCACGGCCGGGTCCACCGACGCCGGGTCGACGGCGCTTTCCTGATAGGTCTGGCGCAGCAAGTCCAGCGTGGCATCCAGCATCTCCGGCCGTGCCGGCAACACCGAATAGCGGAGCGTACCCAACAGCGTCAGCAGCGGCAGCCCCGGCAGTTGGAAGGGCGGCTGGCCCGGCACCTGCAAGGCCAGCATGTGCTCACCACCGTCCAGGCATTCCGACGGCAAGGCCAGCACGAAGCCGCAGGCTGGCCCGCCCAGCCCCGCCGCCGCCACATCCGGTCGGGGCAGGTTCGCCCGGCCACGGGCGCGCGCCACGCCATCCACCAGCAGGGTGACATCCAGCGACGCCTCGGGCTGGGTCGAGTCCACCACCCAGCCATGCAGCGCCCGGTCCAGCCGGTCCAGATGCCCCCGCATGCCCTCGGGTCAGCCCAGGGAGGCCCGGTGCCGCCCGCCGAGTTCGGCATAGTGCGCGGCGGTGCGGTCGAAGCCGGCGCTCTCGGCGTCGGTCAGCAGCTTGCGGAGTTTCGCCGGGTTGCCCATCCACTGCTCCTGCCGGCCCATCACCTTGTTCGGCGGCAGGATGGAGCCGGCAGCGAGCATCGAGCCCTCATGCATGATGGCGCCATCCAGCACCGTGGCGCCCATGCCGACGAAGGCGCGGTCCTCCAGCGTGCAGGCATGAATGATGCAGGCATGGCCAATGGTGACGTGGTTGCCGAGGATGCAGGGCTCTCGCCCGCGATTGACGTGCAGGATGCTGCCATCCTGGATGTTGGTGCCCTCGCCGATACGGATGAAGTTGGTGTCGCCGCGCAGGACGCAATGATACCAAATCGTGCTGTTGGGGCCGATCTCGACATCGCCGATCACCGCCGCGGTGGGCGCGATCCACGCCGTCGGGTGGATGCGCGGCCACTTGCCCTCGAACGGGAAGATGCTGGTCATTCGGCGGCGGCCTTCAGGCTGGTGACGACGGCAATGCCGAGCATCAGGCCGATATTCTGCACCGCGGCGCCGGAGGCACCCTTGCCCAGGTTGTCGTACCGCGCGGTCAGCACCGCCTGGCCGTACTTGTCATTGCCGTGGACCCGCAGTTCCAGCGCGTTGGTGTCGTTCAGCGCCTGGGGTTCCAGCTTGGCCTGGCTGGGCACCACGCGGACATGCTCGCAAGCCGCATAGCGGGCGGCGAGGACGGCGTGCAGGTCGGCCAGCTTGGGCTTGCCCGGCATGGTATCCAGGTGCAGCGGGATGCTGTCGATCATGCCCTGGCGGAAGTCACCGACGCTGGGCACGAAGATCGGCCGCCGCGACAGGCCGCTGTACTGGTGCAGCTCTGGCGCGTGCTTGTGTTCCAGGCCCAGCGCATACAGCTCGAAGTCCGGCGCGGTGCGCGCCTCATACTGCGCGATCATGGCGTTGCCGCCGCCGGAAAAGCCGGAGATGGCGTTGACCGTGATGGGATGGTCGGCCGGGATGATGCCGGCCTCCACCAGCGGGCGCAGCAGCAGGATGGCGCCAGTGGGGTAGCAGCCGGGGTTGGAGACCCGCTGTGCCGCCGCGATGGCAGCCGGCTGCTCGGGCGTCAGCTCCGCCAGGCCATAGGTCCAATCAGCGCTGACGCGATGCGCGCTGGAGGCGTCCAGCAGCTTCGGCGCGGCGTTGCCCAGCGTGGCGGCCAGGGCGGCGCTTTCCTTGGCCGCGTCATCCGGCAGGCAGAGGACCACCAGGTCCACCTCGGCCATCATGGCCAGGCGGGCGGCGGGGTCCTTGCGGAGGCCAGGGTCGATGCTGCGCACGACGACATTCGGCAGCAGCGCCAGGCGGTCACGGATCTGCAGGCCGGTGGTGCCGGCTTCGCCATCGATGAAGACTGAGGGGGTCTTGGCCATGTGTGGGACTCCGTCGCGGAAGCAGTATGCCCTGAAACGCAACAAGGGCGGGACCTTGCGGACCCGCCCTTGCAGATATCGACCTCGCGGTCGGCGCATGACGCCGATCCGCCGGCGTTTAGCGCTTGCTGAACTGGAAGCTGCGTCGGGCCTTGGCCTTACCGTACTTCTTGCGTTCGACC
>CANBNK010000157.1 GCA_947371015.1 Acetobacteraceae bacterium
ACGCCCGGCCCGGCGCCTTCGCCCAGGGCAGGGGTAAAGCCCGGCGTCACCTTGGTGCCCATCAGGTCCGGGCCGCCGCATATCTCCAGCGCCACGCTGCTGGCGGCGGCATCCACCACGTCGTGCCCGGCGCCCAGCTGCAGCAACACCTTGCCAGCGCCACCCACCAGGGTCAGCACGTCACCGCCGCCCGGCGTACCGAAGACGGTGAAGCTGTGGTCGCCGGCCAAGTCGCCGCTGGTCAGCGCCAAGGTCAGGCCCAGCCGCGCATTCGGCCCCTGGTCGCCGCGGGCATCCACCTCGCCCCTGGCGGCGCCACTGATGCTGAGGGAGACGGCGGCGCTGCCGAAGGTGCCGTTCACCAGCTTCAGCCGCACATCGTCAAACCCGGTGACCGCCAACTGGTCGAATACCGCCGCCGGATACAGCATCTCGAGATTGCTGACATGCCCAGCGCTGCCCAGTGGCGCCAGGCCGTGCAGCAGCAGGATATGGTCGCTGGCAGTGCCCACGTTCACCAGTTCCAGATTGGCCGGCCCGGCATCGGCGAACACGTTGCCCTGCACCAGCGATCCCTGGTTCTGCGGCGGGCCCATCAGCGCCAGAAAGGCGGCACCGGGCAGGGCGGCATTGCCATGCGCCTGCTGCAGGCGGAAGACCGACCAGTCCGCCTGCATCTGGTCGGCGCCATGGAAGGCATTGAAAGCCGAGAGCGGCACCGCGGCCGGCGCCCCATCCACCAGCCCTGGCGTGCTGCCCGCCGTCTCCCCCACCAGGCCGAAGGGCTGCCACAGGTCGCGCGTGCCTGGCGGCGGCGCGCTCCGGCTGAACAGCATGTAGGGCAGCGTCGGCGCCGGGCTGGCGAACCACTGCCCGGTCACGGCGAAGTTGGCCTGCACCTGTGCCGCCAGTGCATCCCAGTCCACCGCTGCCGGTGGCGGCGCGGCGTCGGGCACAAACCATTGTCCTGTCGCGGTGAAGTTGGCCTGCACCTGTGCCGCCAGCGCGTCCCAGTCCACCGCTGCCGGTGGCGGCGCGGCGTCGGGCACGAACCATTGTCCGGTCGCGGCGAAGCTCGCCTGCACCTGTGCTGCCAGGGCATTCCAGTCCACGCCATCGGCCACGTCCTGCATCCTCCATTCCGGAGGCATCAGGCTAGTCGGTCGCAGCCCGGGCAAATCTTGCGGGAAATCAAGGCCATGCTCGCCGTCGCGTCACATCGCCGAGACCCGTGAATGGCTGGTTGCCGCCGCCACCACGGCAGCAACCACCCCGCTCAATGCGCGCCCGAAAGCTCCGCCACCAGGAAGTCGCGGAACACTGCCACGCGCTTGGAATGCCGCATCTCCTCCGGGTACACGAAGAAGGCCTCCAGCCGCGGCGTCTTCAACTCCGGCAGCACCTGCAACAGCCCGTTCAACTCGCTGCCCATGTAGTCCGGCAGCGCCGCCAGGCCGAGGCCCGACTGCACCGCCCGCAGCATGGCGGTGGTGCTGTTCACCTCCACCGCTGCCCGGCGTGGCGCCCCGGCGCGGCGCCCGGCTTCGCTGAGCCAGTTCACCTCGTCGATCGGCGGCCGATGGTCGCCCCAGACGATCAGCCGATGCTCGTCCAGATCCTCGGCCCGCTGCGGAATGCCGGCGGTCTTCAGGTATTCCGGCGCGCCGCAAATCCGCCAGCCGAAGGTGGCCAAATGCCGCTGGATCAAATCCGGCTGCCGCGGCGGATGCATGCGGATGGCGACATCGGCTTCGCGCATCGCCAGGTCCAGGTCGCTGTCGTCCAACAGCAAGGTGACGCTGACATCCGGATACAGCTTGAGGAACCGCGCCAGCCTGGGCGCCAGCCAGGCATTGCCGAAGCCGGTGGTGCTCGTCACCTTCAGCCGGCCGGCGGGGCGCTCGCGGCTTTCGGTCAGCAGCGCCTCGGTCATCGCCAGCTTGGCGAAGACCTCCCGCACCGTCCGGTTCAGCGTCTCGCCTGGCTCGGTCAATATCAGCCCGCGGGCGTGGCGGTGGAACAGCGGCACCTGCAGCGCCTCCTCCAGCGCCTGGATCTGCCGGCTGACGGCGGATTGGCTGAGGTTCAGCGTCTCACCCGCATGGGTGAAGCTGCCGGCCTCGGCGACGGCGTGGAAAACCCGAAGCTTGTCCCAATCGAGCGGCATCACCAGGCCGCCATGGCAGGACTGTCGGCGGCCGCATGGGCCAGGAACTTCTCCGCCTCCAAGGCGGCCATGCAGCCGGTGCCGGCCGCCGTCACCGCCTGTCGATAAATCTTGTCCTGCACGTCGCCGGCGGCGAACACGCCCTCGACGTTGGTGCGGGCGGAACCCGGCACGGTGCGGATATAGCCCTCGGCGTCCATCTCAACCTGCCCCTTGAACAACGCCGTCGCGGGGTCGTGCCCGATGGCCACGAAGACGCCGTCCAGCGCCAACTCGCTGGTCGCGCCGGTCTTGGTGTTGCTCAGCGCCACGGCCCGTGTGGACGGGAACTTGCCGTCGCTGGCCAGCACCGCATCCACCCGCGTGTCCCACACCACCGTCACATTCGGCAGCGCGAACAGCCGCTGCTGCAGGATGCGTTCGGCGCGGAAGCTGTCCCGCCGATGGATGACGGTGACGTGCTTCGCCAGGTTGGCCAGGTACAGCGCCTCCTCGACCGCGGTGTTGCCACCGCCGACCACGGCCACGTCCTTGCCGCGGAAGAAGAAGCCGTCGCAGGTGGCGCAGGCGGAAACGCCGAACCCGGAAAGCTCCTTCTCGCCGGGAATGCCCAGCCATCGCGCCTGCGCCCCGGTGCAGATCACCACCGCCTCGGCGACATAGTCGTCGCCCGAATCGCCCACCGCGCGGAACGGGCGGCGGCTCAGGTCGATTGACGTGATGATGTCCTGCACGATCACGGTGCCAACATGCTCGGCCTGCTTCTGCATCTGCTCCATCAGGAACGGCCCCTGGATGGCGCCGGCGAAGCCCGGGTAATTCTCCACATCCGTCGTGATCATCAACTGCCCTCCCGGCTGCAACCCGGCCACCACCATCGGTTTCAGCCCGGCGCGCGCCGCGTAGATCGCGGCCGTATAGCCCGCGGGGCCGGCGCCGATGATGAGGAGGCGGACGTGATGCGTGCTGGACAAGACACTGTTCCCGGACTGACTGACGCGAAGATTCATGGCACGATGCAGCGGCTCCCGCGGTCGAGTCCCGCTCCGAACCGTGCTGGATCAGCAAAGCATATCTGAATGCCATGCACAGCGAACAACCCTAACCCTTGCGGACCGCGCTGTGAGCAATGATATTGCGCGACAAGTCCAGCTGCCGCAATGAAACCGACACATATGACCCCTGATGCCGATGCCGAACTTGATGCGGTGGATCGCCAGATCCTGGCGGAGCTGCAAGGCGACGGCCGGATGACCAACGTGGAACTGGCCAAGCGCGTGGGCCTCTCCGCCCCGCCGTGCCTCCGCCGCGTCCGCCGGCTGGAGGAGATCGGCGTGATCCGCGGCTACCACGCCGACCTGGACCCGGTGGCGCTGGGCTACGAGATCACCTTCTTCGCCCTGGTCGCGCTGGAGAGCCAGAAGGAGGCGGTGCTGACCGCCTTCGAGGCGATGATGCGCGACTGGGATGAGGTGCGCGAATGCCACATGATCCGCGGCGGCGGCGACTTCCTGCTGCGCCTGGTGGCCCGCGACACCGCGCATGAGAACGCGTTGACCAGCCAGTTGACCGCGGTGGACCAGGTGGCCCGGGTGCAGACCCTGCAGACCATCCGCACCGCCAAGGGCGAGGCCGGCGTGCCAGTGCCGGCCTAGCGCTGGCCCGCCGTGGTGACCCCTGGCTCCCCCGGTTTCATTGCCGCCATCGTCACCGCCCAGGTGCTGACCCAGGTCGGCGCCTTCAGCCTGCCAGCGCTGCTGCCGCACTACATCGCCGCCTGGGCGATGACCCCGACCGAGGCCGGCTGGCTGATCGGCGTGTTCTTCGCCGCCTATGTGCCCGCCGTACCGCTGCTGGCGGCGCTGACGGACCGGGTGCCGGCCCGCCGCATATATCTGCTCGGTACCGGCTGCACCGCGCTGGCACATCTGGGCTTCGGCCTGCTGGCGGATGGCTTCTGGGGCGGCATGGCGTTCCGTGCCCTGGCCGGGCTGGGGTGGGCCGGCGCCTATATGCCGGGGCTGAAGGCGCTGGCGGACCCGCTTGCCGGCGCAGCGCAGTCCCGCGCGGTGTCCTGGCACGCCGCCGGCATCGGCATTGCCGGCGCCAGTTCCTTCATCATCGCCGGCGCGCTGGATGCCGCCTTCGGCCCGACCAGCGCCTTCCTGTTCGGCGGGCTGGCGGCCGCCACCGCCTTCGGCATCGCGCTATTGGTGATGCCGGGAACGCCAACGAAGCCGGGGCCGCGCCGCAACCTGCTGGACTACCGCCCGGTGCTGCGCAACCGCCGGGCCATGGCCTGGATCGCCGGCTACACCGTCCACACCTGGGAACTGGCGGCGCTGCGGGCCTGGGGCGTGGTGTTCCTGGCCGCGGCGCTGCTGAAACCGGGCACGCCGGCCTGGCTGCCGGGGCCGACCGTGCTGTTCACCGCTGCCGGGCTGGCCGGGGTCGTCATCTCCATCACCGGCAACGAGACGGCGCAGAAATACGGCCGCAACCGCGTGGTGCATGCCGCCATCCTCTCGGCCGCCACGCTTTCCCTGCTGACCGGCTGGGCGGTGGCGCTGTGGGCGCCGCTGGCGGTGGCCGCCGTCATCCTGTGGAACGCCTGCATCTACCTGGACAGTTCCGCGCTGACCGCCGGCACGGTGCAGGCGGCGGAGCCGGAGCATCGTGGCGCCACGATGGGGCTGCACAGCATGGCGGGGTACGCCGGGGGCTGCATCGGCCCGATCGGTGTCGGCCTGGCGCTGGAATGGTTGGGCGACGGCCCGCTGGGCTGGGGCCTCGGCTTCGGCCACCTGGCGCTGGTGACGCTGGCCGGGCTGTGGCTGGTGCGCCGACTGGGGCGTGCCTGAACGAACGGGAGCAATGCCTTGCAGAAGATCACCCCCTTCCTCTGGTTCGACGACCAGGCCGAGGCCGCCGTCGCCTTCTACTGCGCCACCTTCCGCGACGCGGTGGCCGGCAGCGTGATGACCGCCAGTTTCACCCTGGCGGGGCTGGAGTTCACCGCGCTGAACGGCGGCCCCTGCTACCAGTTCAGCGGCGCCATCTCCTTCGTGGTGCGCTGCGCCGACCAGGCCGAGGTGGATGAGCTGTGGGACCGCCTGGCCGAGGGCGGCACGCCGCACCAATGCGGCTGGATCAGCGACCGCTTCGGCGTCACCTGGCAGGTGGTGCCGGCCGAGATGATGGACCTGCTTGGCCGCGGCGACGCCGTCGCGAACGGACGGATGATGCAGGCGATGATGCCGATGGTGAAGCTGGACCTGCCCGCGCTGCGCCGCGCTTGGGATGGTGGCTGAGGTCAGCCCCTGAGCTCAGCCTGGCGCCCGCGCCGCCAGCAGGCCGTCCAGCTCCGGCAGCAGCACAATGCCGTCCTGGTCGCTGCCGGAGGAGTGTACCACCAGCCAGGTGCAGGGCGCCGCGCTCTCATTGGCCGGCGCGTGCGGCACATCGGCCGGGATGAACACCTGGTCGCCCTGCCGGGCCAGCAGGCGCTGTTCCAGCTGGTCGCCATAGTAAACCGCGCAGTCGCCTGCCAGCATATAGGCTATTGTCTCGATCCCATTATGGTAATGCGCCCGCGCCCTTGCGCCGGGCGGCATGGGCAGCACGTTCATGCATATCCGTTCCGCCCCCACGGTTTCGGCGGAAGCCCCGGCGCCATAGGTGAAGCCCTGCTTACCGACATAGGTCTGGCCCGGCCCGACCACCCGGACCCTTTCGCTCGCCGCCATCACTGTTCCCCCCAGTATGCGGCCAGCCCAGGTCCCCCCAGGGTGCGGCTGGCAACTCTCCATGCCCCATCTGCTGCGGCCATGCCGGTTGGCGAAGCTGATAGTTCCTGATATGTTCCATAGAACGGTGCAAGGATCAAGCGATGATTGCCCACCCACCTCGCTCCGCCAGCCAGCATCCGCCCGGCATCGGCTGGGGGTGGTCGCGCGGGCCTGGGCATGTGCCTGAAGCCGGCAGGCGACGGCAGGGCGGGATGGCCGATTTGTCCGAAGCCGACCAAGCCAGCCGGCGCCATGCCCAGGATTTGTCCGAAGCGGGCAGGGCAGGGTGCCGCCACCCCGGCGATTTGTCCGAAACCCACGCGGCCGGCGAAGGCCCCCCGCGAGATTTGTCCGAAACCCGCAGGGCCGCCCGATGACCGAGCCGCCCCGCGCCGCCCTGGCCTTTATTTTCGTCACCGTAGCGCTGGACATGTTGGCGCTGGGCCTGATCATCCCGGTGCTGCCCAGCCTGATCGGCAGCTTCCTCGGTGGCGACGCGGCCGATACCTCGCGCATGCTCGGCCTGTTCGGCACCGCCTGGGCGGCAATGCAGTTCTTCGCCATGCCCATCGCCGGCGCGCTGAGCGACCGTTTCGGCCGCCGCCCGGTGGTGCTGCTGTCCAACCTGGGCAACGGCCTGGACTATCTGCTGATGGCGCTGGCGCCGAGCCTGTGGCTGCTGTTCCTGGGGCGGCTGATCTCCGGCGTCACCTCGGCCAGCATCAGCACCGCCTATGCCTACATCGCGGACGTGCTGCCGCCGGAGCGCCGGGCCAAGGGTTTTGGCCTGCTCGGCGTCGCCTTTGGGCTGGGCTTCGTGCTGGGGCCGGCGGTCGGCGGGCTGCTCGGCAGCATGGACCCGCGGCTGCCCTTCTGGGTGGCCGGCGGCTTGGCGCTGCTGAACTTCGCCTATGGCTGGTTCGTGCTGCCGGAATCACTGCCGCCGGACCGCCGCGCCCCGTTCCGCTGGCGCCGCGCCAACCCGGTGGGGTCGCTGGCGCTACTGCGGCAGCACCCGGGGTTGGTGGGGCTGGCGGGGGTGCATTTCGTCTCGCAGCTGGCGCATGTCGTGCTGCCCAGCATCACCGTGCTCTACGCCACCTATCGCTACGGTTGGTCGGAAGCCAGCATGGGTCTGGCGCTGGCTGCGGTCGGCGTCTGCTCGGCGGTGGTGCAGGGCGGCCTGGTCGGGCCGGTGGTCAAGCGCATCGGGGAACGCCGGGCGATGGCGCTGGGCATGTTCTGCGGCGCGCTCGGCTTCGCCGGCTATGGCCTGGCGCCGACCGGCTTCTGGTTCATGGCGGCGCTGCCCTTCGTGGCGTTATGGGGCGTCGGCGGCCCGGCGCTGCAAAGCCTGATGTCCCGTCGCGTCCCGGCCGATGCGCAAGGCCGCCTGCAGGGCGCCGCCAGCAGCGTGCAGGGCGTGGCGCAACTGCTGGGGCCGACGCTGTTCGCCGGCAGCTTCGCCCTGGCCATCGATGGCGGCTGGGGCCTGCCCGGCGCGCCGTTCCTGCTTTCCGGCGCGCTGCTGCTGGGTGGCCTGGCGCTGGGCTGGCGCGTCACCCGGCCGGCGGCGCCATGACCGTGGGCAGCCCTAGTACATGGTGTCCAGCAGGCGCTGCGGTGCCGCCGCGTCGTAGCTGGTGGCCTCGATCAGGCCTTCGGTATGCGCGGCCAACAACTCCCCGGCGGACGGCACCCCCGCTGGCCGCGGCCGACCGGCCCAGAGCACGCTGCGCATCATTGCCTTGGCGCAGTGCATGAACACTTCCCGCACCTGCACCAGCACCACCGTGGTGGGCAGCTTGCCCTGCGCCGGGAAGCGCGCAAGCAGCGCCGGGTCCGCGCTGATCCGCGCCAGGCCGTTGACCCGCAGCGTCTCGCCGACGCCCGGCACCAGGAACAGCAGCGCCACTTCCGGGCAGGCGACGATATCCCGCAGCGCGTCCAGCCGGTTGTTGCCGCGCCGGTCGGGCATGGCCAGGGTGTGGTCGTCCAGCGCCGCCACGAAGCCGGCGGCATCGCCGCGCGGCGTGCAATGAACGCCCTGGGGCCCATGCGTCGCCAGCAGGCAATAGGGCGAGGCGGCGATGAAGGCTTTCGCGGTCGCCTCCAGCCGAGGGTGCACCTTCGCCAGCACCCGCGGCTGCGGCGCCGCGTAAAGCCGGTTCAGGGCCTCCAGGCTGGAGACGGCGAAGGGGTCGGTAGGCGGGGCATGGTCCATGCGCCCAGCCTGCAACGCCCCGGGGGCCGCCCGCAACCATGCTGTGGCGCCCTGCGATTCCCCCGGCTATACCGCCTCATCCAGAATCTGAAGTCCGAGGTAAGCGGCCATGGCCGGCCATTCGCACGCCAAGAACATCATGCATCGCAAGGCGGCCCAGGGCGCCAAGAAGGCCCAGGCCTTCGGCAAGCTGATCCGCGAGATCACCGTCTCCGCCAAGCAGGGCCTGCCGGACCCCGCCATGAACCCGCGCCTGCGCGCTGCCGTGAAGGCCGCGCTGGTGAGCAACATGACGCGCGACACCATCGACCGCGCCATCAAGCGCGCCGCCATGGCCGGCCAGGGGGAGGACTATGTCGAGGTGCGGTATGAGGGCTATGGCCCCTACGGCGTGGCGGTGATCGTGGAAGCGCTGACCGACAACCGCAACCGCACCGCCGGCGAAATCCGCAGCGCCTTCAGCAAGGCCGGCGGCGCGCTGGGGGAGACCAACTCTGTCAGTTTCCAGTTTGAGCGCAAGGGCGTGCTGTGGTTCCCCGGCCAGGCCGACAAGGCCGACGCCATGCTGGAAGCCGCGATCGAGGCTGGCGCGCTCGACGTGGAGTCGGACGACGAGGGCCACGAGGTGACCTGCGCGCCGGAAGACTTCTTCGCGGTGAAGGAAGCGCTGGAGGCCGGCTTCGGCAATGCCGAGAGCGCCAAGGTGGAATGGGTGCCGAACCTCCGCATCGACCTGGACGAAGACAAGGCGCGCGAGATCATCAAGCTGCTGGAGCGGCTGGACGAGAGCGACGACGTGCAGAACGTGTATGCCAACTTCGAAGTGTCGGAGGCCGTTTCCGAGCGGCTTTCGGCCTAGCTTGGCTGGCCGCGCCCTGATCGCGGAGCACCGCAGGCCCAACGGGCCGAGGAGCGGCGCGTGAATCAGGGTGCCAACAAGGCCGTCCGCCTGCTGGGGCTGGACCCCGGCCTGCAGCACACCGGCTGGGGCATGGTGGAGAGCGCTGGCAGCCGGCTGCGGCATCTGGGCGATGGCGTCATCTCCACCGACGCCGCCATGCCCTTGGCCGAACGGCTCTGCACCATCTATCGCGGCCTGGCCGAACTGCTGGGCAACTGGCAGCCGGACGAAGCCGCGGTGGAGCATACCTACGTCAACAAGAACCCCGGCGCGGCGCTGAAGCTGGGCCAGGCGCGCGGCGTGGTGCTGCTGGCGCCGGCGCTGCTCGGCATTCCCGTGGCGGAATACCAGGCCATGGAAGTGAAGCGCGCCGTGGTCGGCACCGGCCATGCCGACAAGGTGCAGGTGGCGGCCATGGTGCGCCGCCTGCTGCCCGGCGCCATCATTCGCCGCGCCGATGCCTCGGACGCGCTGGCCGTGGCGATCTGCCATGCCAGCCATCGCAGCACGAAATTGGCGCTGGCCCGTGGATACCAGCCGGCATGACAAACGCGGATCGAGGCCAGGCATGATCGGCAAGCTCACCGGCAAGCTGGACGAGGTCTCCGAGGGCGGCTGCGTGCTGGACGTCCACGGCGTCGGCTACCTGCTGGCCTGTTCGCAAAAGACGCTGGACCGCTGGCGCGACGTGCAGGGCAGCATCAAGGCGCTGGTGGAAACCCAGGTCCGCCAGGACGCCATTATATTAGTTGGCTTCTCCACCACCGCCGAGCGCGACACCTTCCGCAAGCTCACCGCGGTGCAGGGTGTCGGCACCAAGCTGGCGCTGGATATCCTGTCGGCTT
>CANBNK010000158.1 GCA_947371015.1 Acetobacteraceae bacterium
TTCAGCCGCGAACGCCGTGGCGCAGGCCAGGCCAATCCCCTTGGACGCACCCGTAACAAGCACGCGCTTGCCGGCAATTTCCATTTCCATGACATTTCTCCTCTTCGCCAAGACTACCCTGCGGCGTGCCTGCCGCGAAGCGGCGAAACAATCAGTGCAGGTCGAGATCGGGAAGGATTGTCAGCGTCCCTTCGGACCAGGCCCTTGCGGCCCGGTGATCCTAGGTCCGGGCAACCGTGACCCTACAGGACGTTGTCCACCTGGTCGCCCAGCCTTTGTACGGAGGCTCGGGTGGGGTACAGCGCCGCCGTTTGCCGACTGCGGGTCCGCCACCACCTCTGAGGACGGCGCGTTGGATTGATCAGCAGGTGCAGAAGCCGCCGCTGGTGTCACGACAGGCGAACTCCATTCGCCATGCAGATCCTCCAGTGTCCGGGCGCGCACTGGCAATGACTGCAATTGGCCGTCGTCAAGCATGCTTTCCAGACGGGTGACCGTTTCGGCTACATGGTCAAACCGCAGCCCCGGCACCGCCATGACGTTGTAGTCCCACCAGCGCACCGCCAACAGCCGTGCTACCAGCCCATCGCGGAAGCGCTGACGGATCGGCCGCGCCGGAACACCTCCTACAACGGTGTAGGGCGCAACGTCGTTCACCACGACGGCCCCCGCCGCGACGACGGCGCCATCCCCGATTGTTACGCCGCGTCGGATGACAACATTAGCACCAATCCATACATCATGGCCGATCCTCACCCTGCCGCGCTGCTCGAACGCCACATATGGCGCTTGGCGAGGTGTTCCCTGGGATTCAAGAAAGCCAACCCAGCCATGCACGTCCGGAACATATTGAATCATGGACGATGACAAAAATTGCTGTGGATGGTCATCCGGACCAATACAGAAACCGTCTGCAATCGAACAGTATCGCCCAATACTTACTTCAGCTAGGAAACCCACGGTATGCCCGTATATCCCACTAAAGGCACCGACCGAAACACGGCGGCCAATCTGGCGAGCAGATAGGCTTACCGGCGCTTCTATTGTCAAATCGCTCCATGCCGCCGCGTGACCCAAGCTGAAGCCATACCCTTGCGCCCTGCAGAAGGCGAAAAGTCAGGCGATAAATTGCGCAGTTCACGGGCCATGGGTTGCAAACCGGGATATACCCGCAATGTCCAGCGCGGCCCACGTGGGACCCTGGCAATCACCACTACGCGCCCGTCAATCAGTTCAGCCGCTGTCACCGTGCGCGTTACTTTCGCGCTGTACCCACAGTTTTCCCCGATATCGTCACGGGGCAAACCAACAATCCCAGTTCCGATACGTTCCCCGGTCTTGGTGTCGATGACCCGAACTATCGGCACCAGGCCTGGCGCTGGGACTATGCTGCGGACCCAACCGGAAAGTACGTTCGGCGCTGGCATGGCATCGACAAAGCCATGAAGCTGCGGCGCGCCCGCCTCATCGCGCTCAGACAATCACTCGCGCTCCTTGCCTCGTTCGCCTGGCCTGCTGTCCCAGGCTTCACGTGCCCTGGGGACGGTGCCCCCTTCATGAAATTTACTCGTGCGAGCGTAATACATGCTGGTACTCGAATCCAAGGTGCTTGCGACTAGATCCTACAGCTTCGCCGCAATGCCGGAAATTCCGGTTGCTTGCTCCAAGGTAGCCAGCGCAACCAGATAGGCGTAGCGCGCGTTGTTCGCCGCGGTTCGGGTGCCATTCAGCGTACGGAGTGCGTCCATCAGATCAAGCAGGTTGCGACCGCCAGCCATGTAGGCCCGCTCCGAACTTGCGAAGGCTTCCTCCGCCCGAGCCACCGCGCCGCCGCTGTACAGCCGCATCAGGGCGCGCGCCTGTTCATAGCCGGCCCAGGCTCCGGCGAAATCTGCCTGTGCCAGCAACAGCACCTGCCGCGCCTGGGCTTCCACCTGGGCCTGTTGGGCTGCCGCCACCGCCAAGTTCCCCTCGGCAATCGGCCGCGTGAAGATGGGGATCGAAAGCGAAAGGGCGAACTGATTGTTGGCATAGGGTTGCGGGCCAGACTGGGCCTGCGGCAGGTTCTGCGGCAAGCGGGTACGGTTCCAACTGGCGCCAACCGTCACGTCCCGCGACCGAGCCGCCTCCGCCAGCAATGTATTCGCGGCCGCAGCGCCCGCCTGGCGCAGCGCCACTACAACGTCTGGCCGATTTGGCACCGCCTGCGCCATCTCATCGCGGCTGACGCCCGGGTCGGCGATAGTATCGAAGCGGCCGCGGATATCGAAGGCGACGGGGCTCAGTACCGTTTGCACCGTGGTCGGCGCGTTCGCCGGTTCGGCGGAGCGTCCGGCCCTTCCCTGCACTGCCGTTGCTTCCGCGACGTTCGGAGCAATCCCAAGCGCTGCCAGGGTTCCCGCGCCCTGCTGGAAGGCACTGGCGTCAGCCGCCAACAGCGCAGCTACGGCCGCCACGCCCTGAGCATAACCCTGGGCATTGTTGGTCACGTCAGCCTCAAACTGGATCCGATTCGCCTGGAACCGCAGAAGGTCGCCCTCGGGGATCGCACCATCTCGCAACTGGCGCCGAAGCAGCGCTTCGGTGCGATCCAGGCTGGCGCGGTTGGCCAGCGCCACTTCAAGGTTGGCCCGAGCCTGAAGCGCCGCAAGGAAGTTCTGCCGCAGGCCGAACAGTTGCCCTCGCAGGGTATCCAGGACCTGCGTTTCGGCAACCGTAATATTTTCTTCCGCGAGCCGTGTGCGCAACGTGCGCTTGCCGCCGCGTTCCACCAACACGGAAAGCCCGGCATTGATGTTGTTCTGCGGCCCCAGCCCTCGCGCACCATCAAAAGGGTCGCGTCGCGTCTCGTTGAACTGGGCCGAGGTGTTGCCGACCGTAACCTGGGGTGGAGGGAGCGCCCCAGCCACCAATCGCTGCGCCCTGGCCGCATCGACCCCACGCCGTGCGGCAAGCACGACCAGGTTTCGCTCCACCAGCAGTTTCTCCGCAATTTCCAGCGTTACCACAGGGGTTCCCGATGGCAGCGGCAGCGGGAGCGTACCAGGAGCATTTGCTGATGTAGCGCGTGCGCCAGCCTGGGGCATGCGCTGTTGCGCACCGGCTGGCAGAACCGCCCCCGGTACCACTACAAGCAGCCCAGCACCCAGCAACACGGCGGCACCGCGCCAAGCCACGTCTACGACGCTACGCATCCGTCCTATCCCCTGTCTGGTGCGTCGCAACGCTCAGTCGATCCGGGCTGCGCGGTCAATGAACAGCGATCCGCCCGTTACCACTCTGTCGCCCTCGCCGAGGCCCTGCAGCACTTGCAAGGTGGTACCGGCGCGTAAACCCAGGGTGACGCGCCGCAACTCAAAGGTGTGCTCATCCAGTGCCACCCAGACGCTGGCCTCACTGCCGCGGAAGATGACCGCCTGCAACGGCAAGCCTACGCTGCGGGCAGCTTCACCAACCTCAATCTGGAAACTGGCAAACATTTCAGGCTTCAATAAACGACCGGGGTCCTGCACCTCAGCGCGCACGGTCAGGCGACGCGTCGTCGCGTCCAGCCCGGTGCCGACGGTGGTGATACGGGCATCGAAAACCTTATCGGGCAAAGCGCCGACGCGCACTGCAACAGTCTGCCCCAGCCGCATTGCCGGCGCATCAACCTCGCGCACGGCGGCCACCAGCCACATCGTCGACAGGTCAGCAATGGTATAAACGGGGTCGCTACTACCGGTGGACAACCACTGCCCAGGGCCCACGCGGCGTTGCGTCACGGTGCCGGCAATCGGCGCCACGACTGGCACCACGGCATTCACCCGGCGGGTCTGCTCGATCCGCGCGATCTCCTCGGCAGGGCGACCCAGGACGCGCAGCTTGTCGCGCGCCGCATCAAGAGTGGACTGGGCACTCTTCAGGTCGGCCTCGGCGCCGCGCGCGGCGGCGCGCGCCTGCTCCACATCCCGCTGCGACGCGGCACGGGCTGAAAACAGGCTGTTCTGCCGGCGCTCCTCGCGCAGTGCCTGATCCAGCGTAACCCTCGCCTTGCCGGCGGTGTCGGCGGCCGAGAGCAAGTCGTTCGCGGCTCCGGCAAGGTCGGCGGTCTCCACTTCGAACAGCGTGGCGCCAGCCTCGACATCCTCACCCAGCCGAGCCATCGCCCTGGTCACCCGGCCATTGTAGGGCGTGAACACCGGCGTCGAGCGGTCGTCGTTGTAGGCAATATGCCCCTCGGCAACCCGTTCGGCACGGAACTCCCGCACCGTCATGGCTTCAACCCGCAGCGCCTTCACGTCGTTGTCGTTGAGCCGAAACTGCCCAGGCGGCAGCGCCGGGCCGGCCGCTGCAACGGGCCGCGCTGGCCCTTCAACTTTATTTCCCAAGGCCAGCCAGCCGGCCCCCACCGCGACCACCACGGCCAAGCCACCCAACAGCCAGGCCCGGCGCCGACCGGGGGGCGGCTCCGCAGGCACGCCTGGCGGCGGAGCCGCGCCGGTCGGCAGTCCCTCCACCTCTTCTGGGGCTGTGCCCGGCAACAGGCCCTGCATCGGGTGCGACCCAGCAGGGTGCCCAGCGTCGCCGGCCGGTTGTTGATGAATCACGTTCATTGTCGTTCCAGAACCTGGCCGGCGGATATTCGCTGCCTATCGGTCTGCGTGCCCCTTCATCCGAAAGGGACCGCTTGCCGAAAGGCTTCTCATGTCCCGCCATTGTGCGCGTCGGTAGCTTACCGCATTGGTGGTTAAAAGCTGAAACCCGCGCAACAACTGACGCCTTGTCAGATGTCCAACTCGATCAGGAATGGCCCCGGGCGCGAGAAACTCTGCTCCATCAGGTCGGTACAGCCTTCTAGCGTGTTGGTCCGCGCAGCCTCCACACCCATGCTGTTGGCCATCTGCACCCAACTGATATCCGGGTTGCCCAGGTCCAGCATGTCCATCGCGGTACGGCCCGGATTGGCGCCGACGTTGCGATATTCACCCAGCAGGATCTGATATTTACGGTTCGACAACAAGATCGTGGTGATTGGCAGCTTCTCCCGCGCCTGGGTCCACAGGCCCTGCACCGTGTACATGGCCGAGCCATCAGCCTGCGCCG
Source organism: Acetobacteraceae bacterium (assembly GCA_947371015.1). Classification (GTDB taxonomy): domain Bacteria; phylum Pseudomonadota; class Alphaproteobacteria; order Acetobacterales; family Acetobacteraceae; genus CAIMOR01. The sequence goes on from CANBNK010000158.1 coordinate 5,086, forward strand.
CAATCACCCGCCGCCCCGGCGCACCGATGGCAGCGCCGATCGCCACCGGGATGCCAAAGCCGATGGCGCCACCGCAGTTCATCAGCCAGTCGTGCGCCGGCGCCGAATGCGTGAAGGGGAAGAACCCCCGCCCATAGGTTACCGCCTCATCGACGATGATGCTCTCGTCCGGCATCACCGAAGCAATCGCCCGCGCCAGCCCTTCCGGCGAAAGTCCCCCGCGCTGGCGCTCCGGCCGCGGACCATTATTCGGCATCGCCACCTGCGGCGCGCCGAGTTCGTCCGCCACGGCGCGCAGTGCCGCCTCGGCGTCCTGCTCATACCGTGTCAGCACGGCCACGTTGGCGTCAGAAGGATAGAGAATGCTGGGCTTGCCAGGGTAGCCGAAGAAACCGACCGGCGCCTTGGCATTCACCAGCACCAGGTGCTCCACCCACTTCAGGGCTTCCGTGGCCTGTTCCACTACATAGGGCACGCGCTCCAGCGGCAGGCGGCCCTGGCCGCGCTGTACGCGGGCGTTGCTGCCCTCGCACATCAGCTTGGCGCCGGTGGCCATGGCAATCCGGTGCGCCTGCTTCTGCGCGCCTTCCTTCAACGCCAGGCCGCCCAGCAGCAGCAGCACGTTCTTCTTCTCACGCAGCAGGCGCGCCACCTGCTGCACCGAATGCGGGTCGGCCGCGGGTATTGGCGGCACCGCCAGCGCGGGCGTCACAACGCCGCCCTCGCCCCAGGACGAATCGGAAGGCAGGATCAGCGTGGCGATCTGCCCAGGGCTCGTCCGTGCGACCTGCACCGCCTGCGCGGCGTCGGCGCCCACTTCCTGCGCAGTGGCGGAAACCTTCACCCAGGCAGAAACGCCACGCGCCCAGCCTTCGGTATCCGCGGTCAGCGGCGCATCGAAGATGCGGTGGTAGGTCGCCATGTCGCCGGGGATGTTCACGATGCCGCTGCGAGCACGCCTGGCATCGTGCAGGCCTGCCATGCCGTTGGCCAGGCCCGGGCCGCAATGCAACAGCGTCGCCGCCGGCTTTTCCGCCATGCGGAAGTAACCATCCGCCGCCCCCGTGACGATATTCTCCTGCAGGCCCAACACGCAGCGCATGCCCGGCACGCGGTCGAGCGCGGCGACGAAGTGCATCTCCGATGTGCCGGGGTTGGCGAAGCAAACATTAACCCCGCTCCCAAGCAGGGTGCTTACCAGGCTCTCGGCTCCGTTCACGGCGGTCTTCTCCCAAGGTTCTTAAGCCAGGGTGCTTGAGCCTGCGGCCCACTGCAAGGCAGGGAATGGACATTACCGCCGGCGCGCCGGATTGGCGGCGTTACGAAATCATGGCCCTGTCGCGCCGGGCTGGGCTAGGTTGACCTCAACGGGGGAGTTGTTTTCGTATGCTCAAGACGATCATCGCCGGTTTCGTGGCGGGCTTCATCGCTGTCCTGGTGTTTCACCAGGGCACTGCCTTCCTGCTCTATCATTTCGGTAACGACATTCCATCGGTAGTCAGCTTCTTCGGCCGCACCACAGCACCGTTCAACATGGCGGCGACCAAGCCGCTGAGCATCCCGGTCGTCATGTCCCAGGCCTTCTGGGGCGGCATCTGGGGCATCGTGTTGGCCAGCATCCTGCGCCGCTTCCGCCTACCGGACCTGATGTTCAGCGCGATGTTCGGCGCCCTGGTGCTGACCTTCGTGGCGGTGACACTGGTGCCCTACCTGAAGGGCCTGCCCGGCTGGAACGGTGCCATTCCCTGGCGGGGACTGCTGTATAACGGTGCCTGGGGCTGGGGCACTGCGCTGATGCTGCGCCCACTGCTGGGCCGCGGCTAAGGTATCCTGACAGGTTCTTGCGCTGGTGGCGGTTCGTGCCACCTTGCAACGGGCGGGGCAGCATCCCCGCTCGCCAAGGGAGCACCCGTGATGTCCAGGCAACGCTTTATCGTCTCGCGCCGCGCCGCGCTCGGCCTGGCCGCCGGCCCAGCCCTGATCGCCGTGGCGCCCCGCGCCTCAGCCCAGCCCCGGCTGGACAAGGTCAGCTTCGTGACCAACTGGCGTGCTCAGGCCGAGCACGGTGGCTACTGGCAAGCCCAGGCTTCCGGGCTGTACCGTCAGGCTGGGCTGGAGGTGGACCTCCGCTCCGGTGGCCCGCAGATCAACCCGGCGCAGCTCCTGCTGGGCGGCCGAGTGGACATGGCCATGGGCAACGGGCTCGGGGCACTGAACTTCGTCCGGGAAAACATTCCATTCTGCTGCATCGGCGCCATTTTCCAAAAGGACATGGCGGTTCTGCTCGGCCATCCCGGCACATTGCCGAACTTCGAGGCGCTGCGCGGCCGCCCCATCCTGCTCGGCGCCGAGACGCGGGCCACCGCTTGGCTGTTCCTCAAGCAAAAATACGGCCTCAAGGACGAACAGGTTCGCCCCTACACCTTCAATCCGCAGCCTTTCCTGGCCGACCGCACCTTCGTCCAGCAGGGCTACCTGGGCAGCGAGCCGTTCACCATCCGCCAAGCCGGGGTGAACCCGGACGTCCTGCTGACCCATGACGCAGGTTATGAGGACTACGGCACCACCATCAACATCAGCCGCAAGCTCATCAGTGAGCGACGAGACGTGATCCAGCGCTTCGTAAATGCCACCATGCACGGCTGGGACCAGTACCTGAAGGGCCCTGCCGGCGGCTTCGACACCGCCGCCGCCAATCGCGCCATCCGCGGCCAGAACACCGACATGCCGGACGAGGTGATCGCCCACGGCACCCGCATGATGAACGAGGCCGGCATCGTCCGCTCGGGTGACGCAGCCTCGCTCGGCATTGGCGCCATGACGGAAGCGCGCTGGGGCCGCTTCTTCCGGGCGGTCTCTGCGGTCGGGGTGCTGCCGGCAAACCTGGACTGGAAGCGCGCCTACGACATCAGCTTCGTCAACCAGGGCATCGGGCGGGCGTGACGCCGCCCCTGGTCACCCTGGCCGGGATCGGTAAGCGCTTTGCAAATGGCACACGGGCACTGGCGGCCGTGGACCTCAGCATTGCCACCGGCGAATTCCTGGCCATCCTCGGCCCCTCCGGCTGTGGCAAGTCAACGCTGCTGCGCCTGCTGGCAGGATTGGCGCAGCCCAGCAACGGTAGGCTCGACTGGACCACGCCGCCCGGCCCTAGGGACATCGGCTTCGTGTTCCAGGAGGCTACGCTACTGCCCTGGGCCGACGCGCTGACCAACGCTGCGCTCCCGCTCCGCCTGGCTGGTATGCCACAGCCGGAACGCGAAGCCCGCGCGGCCACGGCACTTGCTGCCGTCGGCCTGGCGGGGTTTGAACGCTCCTTGCCGCGCGAACTCTCGGGCGGCATGCGGATGCGCGTTTCCATCGCGCGCGCGATGGTCACCGACCCCGCCGTGCTGCTGATGGACGAACCCTTCGCGGCGCTCGACGAACTCACCCGCCACAAGCTGAACGACGACCTGCTGGCGCTCTACGCCCGCGCCGGTGTCACCGTGGTCTTCGTCACCCACTCAGTCTCGGAAAGTGTCTACTTGGCGTCGCGCCTCATCATCATGGCGCCTCGCCCCGGCCGCATCGCGCGCGAACTCCACATCGCCAGCCCCTTGCCGCGCCCAGAGGGCTTCCGCACCTCGGTCGCCTATGCCGAACTCTGTCGCGATGCCTCGCTCGCCCTCGCAGGGGCGCTGTCATGAACCGCACCGCCCCCGCCCTGCTCGGACTGCTGCTGCTGGCGCTGTGGGAGGGTGTGACGCGCACCCTGGATGTGCCGCCCTACGTCCTGCCGGGCCCCGCCGCGATCCTCGGCGCCCTGGTCGAGGACCGAGCCCTGCTCGCCACCTCCCTGCTCGTGACGCTGAAAATCGCCGTACTGGCGCTGCTCGCCGCCGTGACGCTCGGCGGCGTGCTGGCCATTGGTTTCGCGCAGTCCCGCATCGTCGAGCGCATGCTGTTTCCCTACGCCGTCATCCTCCAGGTCACACCCATCGTCGCCATCGCGCCGCTGATCCTGATCTGGGTCGACAGCGTCACCGTCGCGCTGCTGATCTGCGCCTGGATCGTCGCCTTCTTTCCCATCCTTTCAAACACCGTCCTGGGGCTGAACAGCGCCGACCGCAATCTGGTGGAGTTGTTCCAGCTTTATGGCGCCAGCCGGTGGCAAACCCTGTGGCTGCTGCGCCTGCCCAGCGCCCTGCCCTATTTCCTGGCGGGTCTTCGCGTGGCCGGTGGACTGGCGCTGATTGGCGCTGTCGTCGCCGAATTCGTCGCCGGCGCCGGCGGCACCGGCTCGGGCCTGGCCTTCCGTATCCTTGAGGCCGGCTATCAGTTGAAGGTGCCTCGCATGTTCGCGGCCCTCGCGCTGATCTCGGCCTGCGGCATCGCAATCTTCGCCCTACTAGGTCTGTTGCAGCACCTGCTGCTGCGGCGCTGGCACGAAAGCACGCTGGAAAACGAACGCTGAGTCTCACCCAGCAGAAGTTTGCCTCGAAATTGCAGCGCCTTTGGCGCCTCCTGCACACCCCTGGCGCGCAAGTGGAAAAGCGTTAGCAAAACTTCAACTATTGGTGATTGCGCTTCCGCCAAGTCCACGCCAGGACTCACCTCAAGGGAGACAACAAGGTCGGCGCAAGGGACGTCCCGAGCGACCATCGGCCTTACTGGGGGTACCGTGGCAACCAAGCAGCAAGGCAGGAACGGCA
>CANBNK010000159.1 GCA_947371015.1 Acetobacteraceae bacterium
CCACCGTTCGCATGGTTCTACCGGTAACCGTCAGGATCCCGGCAAGACCTTCAAGAACAAGAAGATGGCGGGCCACCTTGGTGTGGAACGCATTACCACGCAGACCCTGGAGGTCGCCGGTTATGACCTCGAGAAGGGTCTGCTGCTCATTAAGGGCGCAGTGCCCGGCAGCAAGGGCGGGTATGTGCTGGTGCGGGACGCTGTGAAGCGCGCGCGCCATGCCGACGCGCCGTTCCCAGCCGGCCTCGCGTAAGGATTGAGGACGATGCAGGTTCCGGTTATCACACTGGATAACGGCTCGGCCGGCGATATCGAACTGCCGGAGGCGCTGTTCGGCGCCGAGCCGCGCGCCGATATCATGGCGCGGGTTGTTCACTGGCAGCTGGCGAAGCGCCGCGCTGGCACGCACAAGGCCAAGGGCATGGGCGAGGTCAGCGGCACGACCAAGAAGCCCTATCGCCAGAAGGGCACGGGTAATGCCCGTCAGGGCTCGCTGCGCGCGCCGCAGTACCGCAAGGGTGGCGTAGTTCACGGCCCGGTGGTCCGCGATCATGGCTACAGCCTGAACAAGAAGGTTCGTCGGTTGGGCCTGATCAGTGCTCTGAGCCAGAAGGTACGCGACGGCAAGCTGGTCGTGCTCGACGCTGCGGCGACGGGCGCGGAAACCAAGACCTCCGCGATGGCCAAGCAGCTGAAGCAGCTGGGTTGGAAGTCGGCGCTGGTGGTGGATGCGGTTGTGGACACGGGCTTCGGCCGGTCGATCTCGAACCTGCCCCACGTGCAGGCGCTGCCGACCATCGGTGCTAATGTCTATGACATCCTCAACCACGATATGCTGGTGCTGACCCGCGCCGGCGTCGAAGCCTTGAAGGAGCGCCTGCAGTGAGCGCGAAGGCCTCAAAGCCGCTCCTCAGCAAGGAACGGATGTACCTGACCATTCTGTCGCCGTTGGTGACGGAAAAGGCCACCCTGCTGAACGAGAGCGGGCAGGTGGTCTTCAAGGTCGCGATGGACTCCACCAAGCCTGAGATCAAGGCTTCGATCGAAGCCCTGTTCAACGTGAAGGTGGAGGCGGTGAACACGCTGGTGGTGAAGGGCAAGACGAAGCGCTTCAAGAACCGGCCTGGTCAGCGCTCCGATTGGAAGAAGGCGATGGTGCGCCTGGCCGATGGCCAGAGCATCGACCTGACGACGGGGCTTGCATAAGCCATGGCACTGAAAAGCTTTAATCCGGTTACCCCGAGCCTGCGCAACACCATCCTGGTGAAGCGTCCCGACCTGTGGAAGGGCAAGCCCCTCAAGGCGCTGACCGAGGGCAAGAGCCACTCGGGCGGCCGCAACAACCACGGTCGCACCACGGTTCGGTTCCGTGGCGGCGGACACAAGCAGTCCTACCGCTATGTCGATTTCAAGCGGAACACCAAACTGGGTGTTGCGGCGACGGTCGAGCGGCTGGAATACGATCCCAACCGCACCGCCTGGATCGCGCTGATCAAGTACGCGGACGGCGAACTGAGCTACATCATCGCGCCGCAGCGCTTGAAGGCCGGCGACCAGGTGATCTCGGCCGAGAAGGCCGACATCAAGCCGGGCAACTGCATGCCGCTGGCCGCGATTCCGGTCGGCACCATCGTGCACAACGTCGAGCTGAAGCCCGGCGCCGGTGCGAAGGTGGCGCGGTCGGCTGGAACCTATGTGCAGCTGGTCGGCAAGGACAGCGGCTACGCCCAGGTCAAGTTGGCTTCCGGTGAAGTCCGTACTGTTCGCGCCGAATGCATGGCGACGATCGGTGCGGTGTCCAACCCGGACAACAGTAACCAGGAAATCGGCAAGGCCGGTCGGTCTCGTTGGTTGGGTCGCCGGCCGCATGTCCGCGGTGTCGTCATGAACCCGGTTGACCACCCGCACGGCGGCGGTGAAGGCCGCACCTCGGGCGGCCGTCATCCCGTGACACCCTGGGGCAAGCCGACCAAGGGCGCCAAGACGCGTAACAACAAGCGGACGGACCGGCTTATCGTTCGTCGCCGCACCGCGAAGAAGGGCTGATCGCGATGCCGCGCAGCGTATGGAAGGGGCCGTTCGTCGACGGCTACCTGCTCAACAAGGCGGAAACCAGCCGGGCTTCGGGCCGCAACGAGATCATCAAGATCTGGTCGCGCCGCAGCACGATCCTGCCGCAGTTTGTCGGCCTGGTCTTCGGAGTCTATAACGGGAAGAAGTTCATCCCGGTGCAGGTCTCCGAGAACATGGTCGGCCACAAGTTCGGCGAATTCTCGCCGACGCGCACCTTCGGCGGACACTCGTCCGACAAGAAGGCGAAGCGGGGCTGATGTAAATGAGCAAGCCGAAGCACCCCCGCTCCCTCGCGGAGACCGAAGCGCAGGCTGTGACGTGGAATATCCGCGTCAGCCCGCGCAAGCTGAACCTGGTGGCTGGCCTGATCCGTGGCCGGCGCGCGGCGGAAGCGGTTGCGACCCTGACCTTCTCCAAGCGCCGTATCGCGGTGACCGTGAAGAAGACGCTGGAGAGCGCCATCGCCAACGCCGAGAATAACCACCAGCTGGACGTCGACCGCCTGGTCGTCTCCAAGGCCGAAGTTGGCCGCGCCATGGTCATGAAGCGTTTCTCCGCCCGTGGCCGCGGTCGTGCGGCCCGCGTGGAGAAGTGGTTCAGCAACCTGAAGATTGTCGTCGCCGAACAGGCACAGCAGCAGGACGCGGCGTAACATGGGTCACAAAGTCAATCCGATTGGCCTGCGCCTGGGTATCAACCGTACCTGGGACAGCCGCTGGTTCGCCGGCCGCGACTACGCCAAGCTTCTGCATGAAGACCTGGCGCTGCGCGAGAAGCTGCGCGACCGTCTGAAGGGCGCTGGCGTGTCCCGCGTAGTGATCGAGCGCCCGGCGAAGAAGCCGCGCATCACCATCCACGCGGCGCGCCCGGGTGTCGTCATCGGCAAGAAGGGCGCTGACATCGAGGTCCTGCGCAAGGACATGATGCGGATGGCTGGCGCCGAAGTGACGCTGAACATCGTCGAGATCCGCAAGCCGGAAATCGACGCGACGCTGGTGGCCGAAAACATCGCGCAGCAGCTGGAACGCCGCGTGGCGTTCCGCCGGGCGATGAAGCGTGCGGTGCAGTCTGCCATGCGCCTCGGCGCCGGCGGCATTCGCATCAACTGCTCCGGCCGTCTGGGCGGGGCTGAGATTGCGCGCATGGAGTGGTATCGCGAAGGTCGCGTGCCGCTGCACACCCTGCGTGCCGACATTGATTATGGCGTGGCGACGGCGAAGACCACCTACGGCACCTGCGGTGTCAAGGTTTGGGTCTTCAAGGGCGAGATCATGGCTCATGATCCGCTGGCGCAGGACAAGCGCGCCGCCGACCAGGCGCCGCAGCGCTGATAGGTGACGTGACATGCTGCAACCAAAGCGCACCAAGTTTCGCAAGGCCCACAAGGGCCGGATCAAGGGCGTGGCCAAGGGTGGCTTCTCCCTGGCGTTCGGCGGCTTCGGCCTGAAGGCGTTGGAGCCTGAGCGCGTCACCGCGCGGCAGATCGAGGCGGCTCGCCGCGCGATCACCCGTGCGATGAAGCGTCAGGGCCGCGTCTGGATCCGGATTTTCCCGGACGTCCCGGTTTCGACCAAGCCGGCCGAAGTCCGCATGGGTTCCGGCAAGGGCGCCCCCGAGTATTGGGTGGCGCGCGTGAAGCCGGGCCGTATCATGTTTGAGCTGGACGGCGTTGCCCTGGACATCGCAAAGGAAGCGCTGACCCTGGGTGCCGCCAAGCTGCCGATCAAGACCAAGATCGTGCAGCGCCTGGGCGCGGAGGCCTGAGGCCATGACCAAGATCGTCGACATCCGCGCGAAGAGCGCGGACGAACTGCAGGCTCAGCTGCTGGACCTCCGGAAGGAGCAGTTCAACCTGCGCTTCCAGCGGGCCACTGGCCAGCTGGAGGCGACGGGCCGCATTCGTGTGGTGCGCCGCGATATCGCCAAGATCAAAACCATCCAGGCGGAGCGCAAGCGCGCCGCCCCCACCTCCAACTGAGAGGAGACCAGCGGCAATGCCGAAGCGCGTCCTCACGGGCCGGGTGACCAGCGACAAGATGGACAAGACGGTTACCGTCCTTGTCGAACGTCGCGTCATGCATCCGCTCTACAAAAAGTTCATCCGGCGTTCGAAGAAGTACGCCGCGCATGACGAAACCAACATGTGCAAGGAAGGCGACCTCGTCCAGATCGAGGAATGTCCGCCGATGTCCAAGCGCAAGACCTGGTTGGTCATCAACCGCAACGGCACGCCGCTCGCAGAAATGCCCGCCGCGTCCGCTGCCGCGTAAAGGGCAGGCGAGATGATTCATCCCGAATCCAACCTGGAGGTCGCCGATAACAGCGGCGCCCGCCGGGTCCAGTGCATCAAGGTGCTCGGTGGCTCGAAGCGGAAGACTGCTTCGGTTGGCGATGTCATCGTGGTTGCCATCCAGGAAGCCATTCCCCGGGCCAAGGTGAAGAAGGGTGAGGTGCATCGCGCCGTCATCGTCCGCACCAGCTACCCGGTTCGGCGGAACGACGGCACGGCGATCCGCTTCGACAGCAATGCCGCGGTTCTCATCAACAAGCAGATGGAGCCGATCGGCACGCGTATCTTTGGGCCGGTGGTTCGTGAACTGCGTGCGCGCAAGTTCATGAAGATCATCAGCCTGGCGCCGGAGGTGCTGTAACCATGGCCGCCAAGATCCGTAAGGGCGACACGGTTGCCGTGTTGACCGGGCGCGACAAGGGCAAGCGCGGCGAAGTGCTGTCCGTGAACCCCGAGGAAGGTCGCGCCCTGGTGCGCGGCGTCCAAATGGTGAAGCGCCACCAGAAGCCGGCAGGCATGAACCAGCCGGGTGGTATCATCGAGAAAGAGGCTCCGATCCAGCTGTCCAACCTGGCGCTGGTCGACCCCAAGTCCGGCAAGCCGACGCGCGTTGGCTTCACCGTCCTCGCGGACGGGAAGAAGGTGCGCGTGGCCCGTCCGTCTGGCGAGGTTCTTGACGCATGAGCGACAGCAAGAAGGGTGGGGCCAAGGCCGCACCGAAGAAGAAGGCCGGCGATGAGCAGGGCAAGGGTACGGCGATCGCCGCCGCCGCTGGCGCTGCCCAGGCCAGCCCGAAGGAACTGCCGCGCATGCAGCGGCGGTACAATGATGAGATCCGGTCGGCGTTGACTGCCGAGTTGGGCTACAAGAACCCGATGGAGGTTCCCAAGCTCACCAAGATCGTGATCAACATGGGTGTTGGTGAAGCTGCGGCAGACGGCAAGAAGCTTGATGCGGCGGTGGCTGACCTGACCGCGATCTCCGGCCAGAAGCCGATCAAGACGGTGGCCAAGAAAGCGATCGCCGGCTTCAAGATCCGCAAGGGTCAGCTGATTGGTTGCAAGGTCACCCTGCGCAAGGCGCGGATGTACGAGTTCCTGGATCGCCTGGTGACCATCGCCATGCCCCGGGTTCGGGACTTCCGCGGTCTTCCTGGGACGCGTGGCTTCGATGGCCGTGGCAACTACGCCATGGGCATGAAGGAGCAGATCGTGTTCCCGGAAATCAACTATGACAAGGTGGACGCGGTGCGCGGCATGGACATCCAGTTCGTGACCACGGCGAAGACCGACAAGGAAGCGAAAGCCTTGCTCAAGGCGTTCGATCTTCCGTTCACCAACTGATCTTGGAAAACCGCCGGGGTAGCCCGGCAGGTTCCGGAGGATATAGACCGTATGGCCAAGACTTCTTCCATCATGAAGAACAAGCGCCGTGAAAGGCTGTCCAAGCTCCATGCGCCCAAGCGCGCGGCGCTGAAGGCAGTGGTGATGGACCGCGAACTGCCCGTTGAGGATCGCTTCGAAGCGAGCCTCAAGCTGGCGCAGCTCCCGCGTAACGGGGCGCTCAACCGCGTCCGTTTGCGCTGTGAGATCACGGGTCGTCCGCGTGGCAATTATCAGAAGTTCAAGCTCTGCCGTAACCAGCTGCGGGAGTTGGCCAATTCTGGCCAGATCCCCGGTGTGGTCAAGGCGAGCTGGTAGGAGGGCCGCATGTCGTTTTCCGACCCGCTCGGGGACATGCTCACCCGCATCCGCAACGCGCAGAAGTCGCGCCAGTCGCGCTGCGTTTCGCCGGCCAGCCGCCTGCGTACGGATGTTCTCGAGGTGCTGAAGCGTGAAGGCTTCATCCGCGCCTGGAAAGTGAGCGAGCTCCGCCCTGGCATCAGCCAGATCGAGATTGAGTTGAAGTATTCGGAGGGCGAGCCCGCCATCAAGGAGGTCGCTCGTATCTCCAAGCCTGGCCGCCGCGTCTATTCGAAGATCAAGGAGCTGCCGAAGTTCTACAACGGACTCGGCATCCAGATCCTGTCGACGCCGCGTGGCGTCATGAGCGACAATGAGGCCCGCGCTGCCAATGTTGGCGGCGAAGTCCTCTGCCGCGTGTTCTAAGGGGAGGATGGCATGTCACGCGTTGGCAAATATCCGGTCCCTGTCCCGGCTGGCGTCCAGGTGGCGCTGCAGGGTCGTTCCGTGGTGGCGAGGGGCAAGCTCGGCGAACTGAAGCTTGACCTGACCGATCTGGTCGATGTGGAAATCGACGGCAGCCTCGTCGCGGTGAAGCCGCGCGGGGATGACCGGCGCGCCCGCACCATGTGGGGCACCACCCGCAGCCTGATCAATGCCATGTGCATCGGGGTTTCTTCCGGCTTCACCAAGTCGATGGAAATCAACGGCACTGGCTACAAGGCCGCAGTCGCGGGCAAGGACCTCGTCCTGAACCTCGGCTACAGCCACGAAATCCGCTATCCGATCCCGGCCGGCATCAGCATCGTCTGCGAGAAGCCGACGGCCATCAAGGTCAGCGGCGCCGACAAGCGCCAGGTTGGCCAGGTTGCCGCCGAAATCCGCGGCTATCGCGGCCCCGAGCCCTACAAGGGCAAGGGCGTGAGGTATGAAAACGAGCAGATCCTCCGGAAGGAGGGTAAGAAGAAGTAATGGCCGCCAATAAGCTTGATCTCCAGGTTCGCCGGCGTGCGCGCCTGCGCTACCAGCTGAAGCAGAAGTCCGGTGGCCGTCCGCGGTTGTCGGTGTTCCGTTCTGGCAAGCACATCTACGCCCAGGTCATCGACGACAAGCTCGGCCGCACGGTCGCGGCCGCCTCGTCGATCGAGAAGGACCTGCGCGAAAGCCTGAAGACCGGCGCCGACAAGGATGCCGCGACGACGGTGGGTAAGCTGGTCGCTGAACGCGCCCTGGCTGCCGGTTACTCCGCGGTGGTCTTCGACCGCGGGCCCTACATTTACCACGGCCGCGTCAAGGCGCTGGCCGAAGCCGCCCGCGAGGGCGGGCTGTCGTTCTGAGGGGATAGGGCATTATGGCACGTGAACCGAGGAGCGGTGGTGGTCCCGAAGGCGGCGGTGGCGAGGGCGATCGCCGTCGTGGCCGCGGCCGTGACCGCAATGAGAACCGCCAGGAGCGCACGGATGGCGATGAGCTGAAAGACAAGCTCGTCACCATCAACCGTGTTGCCAAGGTGGTTAAGGGTGGCCGTCGTTTCAGCTTCGCCGCGCTGGTCGTGGTTGGGGATGAGAAGGGCCGCGTTGGTTGGGGCGCCGGCAAGGCGCGCGAAGTGCCGGAAGCGATCCGCAAGGCCACCGAGCAGGCCAAGCGGACCATGATCCGGGTGCCGATGCGTGAAGGCCGTACCCTGCACCACGATGTGGTCGGTGAGTTCGGCGCGGGTCGCGTCATCCTGCGTGCGGCGCCGGCTGGTACGGGCATCATCGCCGGTGGTCCGATGCGCGCCGTGTTTGAGACCCTGGGCATGGGTGACGTTGTCGCAAAATGCCTGGGTTCGGCGAACCCGCATAACATGGTGAAGGCGACCTTCGCCGCGCTGCAGCGTTGCACCAGCCCGCGGGCTGTCGCGGCTCGTCGCGGCAAGAAGGTCTCTGACCTGCTTGGCCCGCGTAAGGACGCGGCGCCGGCCGAGGCCCAGGAGGCCGCGAATGGCTGACGAGAAGAAGACCGTCACGGTCACCCAGCTGAAGTCTGTTCTGGGCCGCAAGCCTGGCCAGAAGGAAACGCTGATCGGCTTGGGTCTGAACAAGATCCGTCGCACGCGCACGCTGGAGGATACCCCCTCCGTGCGCGGCATGATCGCCAAGGTCGCTCACCTGGTGAAGGTGGAGGGCTAAATGGTCAAGCTGAACGAACTGCGCGACAACGATGGCGCCCGCTACAAGTCCAAGCGGCTTGGGCGCGGCATCGGCTCGGGCAAGGGCAAGACGTCTGGTAAGGGCGTCAAGGGCCAGAAGGCGCGCGAAGGCGTTGCCATCAACGGCTTCGAAGGCGGCCAGCTGCCGATCTATCGGCGCTTCCCGAAGCGGGGCTTCGTCAACATCTTCCGCAAGGAATATGCCCCGCTGAACATCGGCACGCTGAATGCGGCGATCGAGGACGGCACGCTGCCGGCCGGTCCGCTGGATGAAGCGGCGCTGCTGGCTTCGGGCATCGTCCGTACCGGCGCCAAGATGGCCGGCATCAGCCTGCTGGCGCGCGGCGAGATCACCCGTCCCGTCACCATCACGGTTGCCCGCGCTTCGGCGGCGGCGATCGCGGCGGTGCAGGCGGCCGGTGGCACCGTCACGGTGCTGGTGGTGAAGGCTGAAGCGGAAGCTTCGGCCTGACGCTTGCGGCGCTCCCGCAGCGCCGCTACCTAGTCTGGATCGCGTGGCTATGGCGCCACCGCCGGGAACCTGGTTCCCGGTTGCGGGCGCCATAGTCGTGAAAAGGGCCCGAACATATGGCTTCCGCCGCCGAGCAGCTGGCGTCCAACATGAACCTTGGCGTGCTTTCCAAGGCAACCGAGCTGAAGAAGCGGCTCTGGTTTACCCTGGGCGCGCTGATCGTGTTCCGGCTGGGTACCTATATTCCTGTCCCCGGCGTCGATGCCTCGGTGATGGGTGAGATTCTGCGCCAGCATGGCGGCGGCATCCTCGGCATGTTCGACATGTTCACCGGTGGTGCGCTTGGCCGGATGACCGTGTTTGCGCTGAACATCATGCCCTACATCAGCGCCAGCATCATCATCCAGCTGATGACGGCCGCCGTGCCGCAGTTGGAGGCGCTGAAGAAGGAAGGCGAGTCGGGCCGCAAGAAGCTGAACCAGTACACCCGCTACCTGACGGTGGTGATCGCGCTGTTCCAGGCCTGGGGCATCTCGGTGGGGCTGGAAGGCATGCGCGGCAGCTTCGGTCCGGCGGTGTCTGACCCTGGGATGTTTTTCCGCGTCTCCTGCGTCATCACCCTCACCGGCGGGACACTGTTCCTGATGTGGCTGGGCGAACAGGTGACTGCGCGCGGCATCGGCAACGGCACGTCGCTGATCATCTTCACCGGCATCGTCGCCAACCTGCCCTCGGCGTTGGCCACCCTGCTGGAACTCGGCCGCACCGGCGCGCTGTCCACCTTCTTCATCATCGCCTTCATCTTCATCGCCTTCGCGGTGATCGGCCTGGTGGTCTTCGTGGAGCGGGCG
>CANBNK010000160.1 GCA_947371015.1 Acetobacteraceae bacterium
CGCACCGAAGGCGCCACCACCAAGCGTGGCCGCCCCCTGACGAAGAGCGACGCCTATCGCATTCTCAGCAACCGCGTGTACCTCGGCGACGCCGTGCACAAGGGCACGGCCTATCCTGGCGAGCACGACGCCATCATCACCCAGCGCCAGTGGGACGCAGTGCATGCCATCCTGCAGGTGAGCCCGCGCGTGCGGGTCAACCGGACGCGGAACACCACGGCGCCACTGCTGCGCGGGTTGATCTTCGGCAGTGACGGCCGCGCCATGTCGCCAAGCCACAGCCGCGGCCGGAAGGGGCAGATTTACCGCTACTACGTCAGCCAGGCGGTGCTGAAAGGCGGCGCGGCGGAAGGACCCGACATCCCGCGGGTGCCAGCCGGGGAGATCGAGGCGGCGGTGATCGCCCAGGTGCGGGCGCTGCTGCGCCAGCCCGAGGTGGTGGTCGGCACCTGGCGGGCGGCGCGTGCCATGGAGCCGGGCGTGACCGAGCAGCACGTGCTGGAGGCGTTGGAACGGATCGAGCCGCTGTGGGACGAACTCTTCCCGGCGGAGCGGAGCCGCATAGTCCGGCTGCTGGTGGACCGGGTTGATATCCGGGCCGAGGGCGCCGCGGTGCGGCTGCGCCTGGATGGGCTGGGCAGCCTGGTGCGGGACCTGGCCGCCCAGGCGCCTGACGGCAGGCGGGCCGCGGCATGAGCGACGCGCCGCGGACCCTTACCGTCGTCATCCCGCTCAAGGTGAAGCGGCGGGGCGGGCGGAAGGCCATGCTGACGCCTGGCGGCATGGCGCTGCATGGCCAGCAGGACATCACGCTCATCAAGGCGGTGGCGCGGGCCTTCCGGTGGCGGCGAATGCTGGAGACCGGGCGGTACAGCACGATCGACGAGATCGCCGCGGCGGAGAAGATCAACGACAGCTACGTCAGCCGGGTGCTGCGGCTGACGCTGCTGGCGCCGGACATCGTGGAGGCGATCCTGGACGGGCGGCAGCCAGAGGGGATGACGCTGCCGGGGCTGCTGAAAGGGGTGCCGGTGGAGTGGGAGAGGCAGGCTGCCAGCCTACTGGCGTCCGGCGCCAGGTTATGAAAGCGAGTGCGTCGAATTCTACATCACCGCGGCGCTAATGAAAGCCGACGTTCATTCCCATACCTTCAGTTTCTGACCAGAGTTTTGGGGACGCGTGAATGCGGCGCGCGCGGTGGCTGCGGCATCGCGTCCCGCTCAACCATCTGGACGCAGGCCTCAGCCGGCCGACGCGCCTGCCAGAGCCGCCCACCGTTGGCGAGGATTGGCAGTTCTGGGCCCAGGACCCGCGGCCCTGAGGCGGTCTGTGGACATGCCTCAGAGCTAGCCACGGACGCAGCAGGCCCGGCGCTGGCGAGGCCGGGCAGCAGCAGGCTGGCGGTGAGCAAGGCGGCGGATTTCAGCATGGAGGTGACCATACACCGAACGGGCTGAGCCCTCACGCTGCTCATGTCCCCTCTGCAGCAAGCTCAGGATTTCGGCTACAATCAAGCGTGTTCTCCAGGTGAACCTGGGACCGGAAGGGGGCGGGCGGCATGAATGCGGCCTGGGGGCGTTTGATCAGTTTGCCGAAAAAGCGCCAGCGCAAGCCGCTGTGGGCCACCGCCACCATGCTCCTGCTGGCCATGCTCACGGCTACGCCGGCCTGGGCGCAGAACATCTACACCAGGCAGATCGGTATCGGACACTGCACGGCAAGCCGCTGCGGTCTGCAACCACTCCTTCCTGGGCACCCAGTGCGCTGGCACTACGTCAGCATCGCTCGGCCAGCGGGTGGTAGCGGGTAGCAGCGCGAGGAGATGGCTCGCCGGCATGGGGCTCTCGACGTTCAGGCACGCAGGGTCTGCCGTGTAGCCGGATAAGGTGCGGGGTTCTTCGAATGCTGCGCGAGGGCTTTCTGGAGGTGTTCAACCGCCCGTACCGCCCCCGCCTGTCGTGCCACCACCAGCGCCGTAGACCATGACCGTGAGGCCGGCGAAGTAGGGCGCGACAAAGCTGAAGGTGCCGGGGGTGAACTAAGCCATTATGGCCCGGTCGGCGCGGGCCTGGGCGAGGTCGCGTGCAAGCCTGTCGAGATCGGCCTCGACACCAGAAACCCTCGCGGTTTCGGTGGCAATCATGCGGTCGAGCTGGACAATTCCATCCCTTATCGCTGCCTCCAGAGAACTGCCTTTAGCCCGGATGGCCGCCAGAGCCGGTGCACTGACGGCCGGCATGCCCGCTGTCGTCGGATCTTTAAAGCGAACCTCACAGGCTTTTCGCCAAGCAAGAACGCGCTTGCTCAAGACCGGACCGAAGCCAGGCACCGTCTCCAATGCCTTAACGGTGACGTCCGCCGCAGTGTCAATGCCCGCGCCTTCAAGCGCCGCGATGCGCGTCGTCCCAACTCCTTGAATGGAAGCGGACGCAATCGGGAAGGCTTCGAGCCACGTGCGCAAGGTGTCGTTGCGCGCCCGGGCCGCGGCGCCGACAGTCACGGCATCGGCCTCCCGGTGCAGGTTGGCAAGGCGATCGCATCGGGAGCCGATGTCGCGGATCAAGCTTGCGATCGCGTCCCGGTGCAGTGCGGTTTGCCAGTTGGCGAGTGCAGCCTGATAAGCGAGCCTCGTTTTTTCAACGACTGCATCGCGCCTCGTGAGCTCGTTCGCCCAGACGTTCTCGCCGATGCCAACGGCGTGCAGAACGCGGTCGAGGATGCCCGGTCGCTTGAGGGCCGGGGGAACTGGGCTGCCGGTCACGCGGCGCGCGTGATTGCCTTCAGAGGGCAGGAACCCCGGCGCCTTGGGCAGCACCCTTTGCCCGAGTTCGGCACGGACGTGCGCGGCCATCTTTGAAAAATCCGGCAAGGCTGGCGTGGCGGCGCCGCCACGCGGAACGAACATTAATGTTCCGGTGCGGCCCTCAATGACGCAGATCGGGCAGGGCCCTGACAGATGGGCGTGCTGCGGGTTGGCTCGGCACACAACGAGCTGCGCTGCATAGCTGTCGAGGGCCTTAACCCAGGCGCGCGCAGGATGACGGCCTTCGGACGGCCCGTTGGGACCAAAGGCACGCTCGAACAGTTCGCGTAGGCGGTCGTCGAGTGCGGTAAAGGGCAGCGTGTTCGGCGGCTGGCTGACCCCGCGCGTCGCCGCTTCGGCGCTCCAGGCGAAGCGGTGCTGTGCAATCGCCTCACCGAGCGATGGCGGAGCGCCATCCAGCGGCACACCTGCGAAAGGGTGGCGGTTGAAGAACAGCAGTTGGAAGACGAGCACTGCCAAGCCGAAGCAATCGAAGTTACGTCTGCGCCGGTTGCCGCGCAGCGCGACGCCCTGCATCTCCGGCGGCTGATACTGTTCAACGCCTACGTCGCAGGTAAGGATCGCACCGTCGACGTCGATCTGAAAGCTGTCGCAATCCACCAGACCAACAGTCGCGCGCTGGTCCACGAGTGCCAAGCGCTCGTTTACGTCGCCAATCACGGCACCCGCAGCATGAACTGTAGCGAAGGCCCGCGCGAGGTTGGCAGCGACGGCGACGAGAAAGCGATAATCGGCCTGCGGAAAGGTTCTCTTTCGCTCGGCGGGGGCACAAACAGCGTGGAGCTCTCGCCGATTTTCGAGGCGGGGCATAACGAAGCCCGCAATCTTCGCCCCGTCCAGCACGACGGCGACCGGCCATGCGGCACCGGCCGGGCGTGCCGCGGCAGGCATAGCCGCCATAGCCTGCAGCTTCCGGGCGCGGAACGGATCCGGGGTGGTATGGTAAAGCTTTGCAACATAGCCAGGCATGCCAGGCAGTTCATGCACAGCCCCCTCGAACCCGTGAGCTATCTCACGGCCGATCTGGATCGGGTTGCCGGCAACGACCAGCGACATCAGATGCCCGGCTGCCTCGAACAGAGGACCATTGTCTTGTCGTCATCCGTCCGCGCAGAGACCTGGGGTGACGCGAGGAACGTCTTCAGCCAAGCCGCGTGGGCACTGGCGAGGCCGGGGAATTCCGCCGCGCGAAGGCCCGCAAAAACATGCTCGAAAAAGCGCGGGTGTGGCTCGCCGGTCGCGGTTTTCACGGCCAAATGCTCGATACCGTCAGTCATCAATGCAAATTCGGCGACCGGCCCGGCGACGCGGGCGACCGAGATCCGCTGTGCCGCGTCGCCGCGAGTGACAAAGATGGTCTCGTTGGCAAATTCGCCGCGCTGGGGAGACAATGCGAGGCGCCAGGCGGTCGCCTCGGCGTCGCGCATGCGATATACGATTGCACCATCGCCAATCTGGAGAAAGAAGGCGGCGTGGTCTGAGACGATCGCGCCCAGCATGGTGCAAGCGTAGGCCGAAAGCGGCTCCTCAGATTCGGCAGCAAGTTCGGATATGCGAGCGCGAACATCCTCTAGCGTGTCGCTAGCGAAGCCATCATCTAGGAAGTCAAGCGCCTGCCCCAGGTGTGCCACAGCTAACTGGGCACATTCGAAGAAGGTATGACAGGCCTGTCGCGCGCCGTTGAGCGACCGCTTGGCGCTGCCAGCCCCATCCGCCACTGCCGCAATGACCACCTCGGCGCCGGATAAGGCGGACACCAGATTGGCGGCGTGAAAATCCTGGCACTCAGTGCCGATGCGCAGATGCGAGGTTCCGATCACGCTGCTGGCGGCGTGGCGCCACCTTGTGGAACATTGCGTCACACTGAGGCCCAGCCGGACGGTCGCGGCAGGGCTACATTGGTGCCTGGCTGCGACTGGGAGACAGCCGCCAGGGACTGCGAGAGCCAGACAAAGAGTTCGCCGAACTTTAGGCCGTCCAGCTTAATCGGCGCGCGCACAGCAATTTCCGCGAGTCGCGCCATGTCGGCGCCCTGCACGCCTATAGCGAAGAATGCGATACGCTTGGCTTCCTCCTCAGTCCGCACGCGTTGCGCCGCGTTCTGCCACGGGTCCGTCGGGGCGCCATCTGTGATCAGAAAGACCCACGGACGATAGTAGGCGATTCCGTGCTCCCTGTACTCCTCCTTGCGGCGGGTTAGGAGATTGAGCGCGGTCTCAATTGCGCGTCCCATAGGCGTGTCTCCGCCGGCGGCGAGTTCGGGCGGGTCAAAGCGGTCGGCTGTGATGAAGCCAATGTCCGTCGTAACCGGGCCGAAGGACACGATAGAAAGCTCGACACGACGTGCGGCTAGCGGGTCCTGCTGCAGCTCGTCGCGCAACCTCTTTAAGCCAACATTGAGCTGGCGAAGCGGCTCTCCAGACATGGAACCAGACCGATCTAGTAGGAGTACAACGGGGCAGCGCGGGTCTGGATTATCGGCGAAGAGGCCAGCATCATCGGTAAAGCTGCTAGCGGTGTAGGGCTTCTGCTCAAAATCGTTCATCGTTTTGTCCCTTTGGCGCGTCGCCATGCCGTCCATTGGCGCAACCTCATGAACGGGGTCACGATAATCGCTTTAATCAGTGGGCGGATTCAACATTGGTAGCGAACACCATCGCTGGTCTGTGTCTCGCTCCCGCTGGCCAGCTTTGCAAGTAGGCTATTGAAGGCCTCGTTTGGGGGTGCGTAGTCGAGCGTCTTCCAGGGCCGGTCGTTGAGGCTGGCGGCGACGAGGTCGAGGTCGTCCTGGTCCAGCCCGGCCAGGGAGCTGCCCTTGGGCAGGTACTGGCGCAGCAGGCCGTTGGTATTCTCGTTGGAGCCGCGCTGCCAGGGTGAGTGTGGGTCGGCGAAGAAGATGCGCATGCCGGTCTGCGCGGCCAAGCCTGCATGTCCGGCCATTTCCTTGCCCTGGTCGTAGGTCGGCGTCTTGCGAAGGGGGGCTGGTATGGCTTTCAGTGCCCCGGCGAAGGCCGAGGCTGCAACATCGGTCTTGCGCGTGGCCATATGCACCAGCACGACCAGGCGGGTGGTGCGTTCCACCGGCGTGCCCACGGCGCTGGCCCCCCCGGCCCCTAGGATCAGATCGCCCTCCCAGTGGCCCGGCACCAAGCGGCCCTCAACCTCCTCAGGTCGCTCCTTGATGTTGGTCATGCCCACGAGGTTACCGCGCCGTTCGGAACCCTTCGGCTTGCGGCCCCGCATGGGCTTGGCCTGACGCAGATAGGACAGCAGCTCACGCCGCAATTCGCCGCGCGGCAGGGCGTAGAGCGCGGTGTAGATTGCTTCGTACGAGACCCGCAGGCCGGAAGGCTGCTCCATGCCATTCTCAATCCGTTTGCGCCGACCCGAGATCGGCTCGGGCGACCAACCAAGCCGCAACAGCCGGGCGATCTCCGCGAAGAGCGGCCCATCCGGCGCCAGTCGCGGCTTGCGGCCGGACCGCCGGCGGCCGGCGGCGGCATCTGCCTCAGCTGTTACCGCCCGGTAGCCAGCGGCATCGCCGTGCCGCCTTGTCTCCTCGCAGACCGTACCCGGCGAACGGCCCAACTCCCGCGCGACCATGCGGATGCTCCAGCCGTCACGCCGCCGCAGCTCGATGAGCGTACGCTCCACGACCGTCAGCCGTCTTCTCTGAACTGCCATCGAACCACCGTAACCCCTCAAGGGTATCAGCGGTGTTCGCTACCAATGTTGAATCCGCCAAGCTAAAATTTCCTCCACTCATTTTCGGGAAAACGCCTACTACATTCTACGCATTTATAAAAAATAACTGGATATTTATTAATAAATTGAATTTTTTTGCAAAAAGGGCACATTCCAGTAAAATTGATATTTATATCAATAATATCAAAATTAGTTGCTCGTTCGAACATAAAAATTTTCGCTGGAAGCATGTCTGGTCTAGCAGATCCGGGTTTTGTCGATGGAGATATATTTATCTTTTTTGGGGAGAACATTAAAGTTCTCGCCTTCTCTTCTATTTCACAAATCAGGCAATTATTATGAATGTGTGCATGCAGCGGGTTAGATCGACACGCGGTCATTCGCGCCGCATAGTTGTCTAATGCCTTGACCCATGCTCGGGCGGTAGGGCGTCCTTCAGAGTACCCTTTTTCTCCAAAGGCTCTCTCAAACAGTTCGCGCATACGTTCATCGAGCGCGGAAAAGGGGAGAGTGTTAGGCGGTTGGCAGACCTTGAGGGCTGGAGCTTCTGCCCCCCAGGCAAAGCTGTATTGCGCTATTGCCTCTCCGAGCGAGGGCGAAGTTCCGTCTAATGTTACGCCTCCGAACGGGTGGCGGTTGAAAAAAAGCAACTGGAATATGAGCACCGCCAGGCCAAAGCAGTCGTGATTTCGTGTGCGCAGGCACCCGCGCAGGGCGACGCCTTGCATCTCTGGCGGCTGATACCGCTCTACGCCGTGGTCGCAAGTGAAGATGGTATCTCCGTTGCCTATCTGGAAGCTGTCACAATCAACTAGGCCAACGGTCGCACGGTGATCTACGAGGGCTAGGCGTTCATTCACGTCACCAATAACTGCACCTGTAGCGTGGACTGTTGCAAAAACTCGCGCAAGATTAGCGGCAACTGCTACAAGAAAGCGGTAATCGGCTTGCGGAAAAGCCCCTTTGCGGGCGATAGGTGCGCAAACCGAGTGGAGTTCGAGTCGGTTCTCGAAGTGCGGCATGACGAAGCCAGCGATTTCGACGCCGTTCATCACGACGGCCACGGGCCAGGCCGCTCCCATCGGCCGGGCGTCAGCAGACATTGTTGCCATAATCCTTAGTTTTTGCGCGCGTAGCGGATTGGGGATGGCATGATATATTTTTGCCACACAGCCTGGCATGCTTGGTAATTTATGAATTGCGCCTTCAGCACCCTTCGAAATTATTTCACCAACTTGGATTTCTTGGCCGTTTACTCTCAGCGGCATTAGGACGCCGCCTGCCTTGAGCGCAGGACAATGGTCATGTATTCATCTGTCCGTGCCGAGACCTGGGGTGAGGAGTCACGGAGCCAAACTCCCGCCTTAGTATCTTCAGAGGTCACCATCGTCATTGGAGCATTGCGCGTTCAGTCCCGACATTCAACCCGTGGACGATGGCTGACGCTTCAGGTTGACCACCTGCCGCTTTAGCCGCAATTATTCACCAGGGTTGGCGGGCATGGTGCAACCCATTGATCGGGGATAGAATTCGGTTGCAACACCTGAACCCCGGCAATTTCAGAGCCTATGCCCGGCAAGTTGCACGCTGCTCGGCCTGTCACCGGCCTAGGGCAAGCTGAATACCACCAACCCAGCCGGAAGCCCGGGCTGCCCTGGCGGGCTAGCTCAACCTCGGCACCACGCCGGCCGGCTTCCTCGCAGGCTTGCCGGCTCGCGCGGCGCAACTGCCGGCACACGCCGGCTTCGTTGCCCCGGTGGCGCTGCACCCAGTGGATGGCCCCAGCGTGGGCATCAGCCAGCAGCCTGGCAAGCCAGTCCTCCCATCCCGCGCGGGCCAGCACGCCCCGCAGGAAGGCCTGCTGGCGCCTCGGAGGCTCCTGGTGCGGGCGCGTGCTGGGCCATGCTGGTGGAGATGCTGGCCAGCAGAAACGCCGCCACCGCCAGAGGCCGGAAGGCTGTGGCGTGGAGCGGCTGGATGGTCAGGATTGAGGTCTCCGGCATGGCGGCGCGCCGTAACGCTGTTCTGCAGCCTCCCCTCGTTTGAGCTTCACGGCAATTGCTCCTTAGCGATCAGCCGCTGCTGGTTACCCTCTTGAGCAATGGGCATTGCTCGCGCTGCCGCCTTCGCAGCCAACCGCATCTCGCTGAGACGAGGGGAGAAGCCGTGGTGGGCATTCCCCTGCAGGTTCAGAGGTAGCGACACCTCCCGAAGAAGTTCGTCTTCCAGAACCCACGGCTGCGGGTGCTCCACCCAGCAAACCCTGGCGTTTTGGGCCAGCCACTGGTCCAGCCACTGCTCCCCCAGGTGCGTCAACGTCATGCGGTTGCCGCTACCAACACGCCGCAGCGGAAAGTCGTTCTGGCCGCCCAGCAGCACGCCCAGCGTGAGCCGCAAGGTCGATCCTTCAGCGTTGCCCCGGTAGTGGTAGCTGATCCGCTTTCGCAGATTTTGGCTGCTGCTTTCGTTCTTTGGCGAGATGCCGACGTACAGCAGCGTGTGACCATCAACCGATAGGCAGGCATCGGTCGGCACGCCGTCCGGGATAGATGAGAAGTACCACGCGTACACGCCCCGCTTGGCCGGAACAGGGCACGGGCGTGACAGCACCTCCGAGCGCGAGAGCAGGCGCTCAGGCCGCAGCAGTTGGTCTTTCAGGAGCAGCGCCATGTCAGCAGCCTTCGGGGCGGGTAGCAGTGGGGCGGGTAGCAGTGTTGCACATCCAGTAGAGCATCAATCGTCGCATGATCGGCGATCCACTCTTGGGGGGGGGGAGCAAAATATGCGGGCTGTGATGATCACCCGGTTCGGCAGAGCCGAAGACGTGGCCGAGGTTGTCGACGTGCCGGCGCCTGGCGCTCCTGGACCCGGACAGGTGTTGCTCAACATTCTGGCGGCGCCCATCAACCCTTCTGACTTCCTGGTCTTCCAGGGGCGATTTGGCGCCTCGCCACCGTCATTGCCGGCAAAAGCCGGTGGCGAGGCTGTGGGAGAGGTTGT
>CANBNK010000161.1 GCA_947371015.1 Acetobacteraceae bacterium
TGCCTGAAGGGCGCGGACGCCGCCCCGACGCGGTAGTTTCCGGCGCTGGCCTGCGGGAAATCGGCCAAATCAGGCCACCGCAAACCAGCCGATCCCATCAACATTCCAGAAAACCAAGCCTGTAGCGGCGAATTTCCGCAGCCTGCTAAAGCACTTCCCGGGCCAGTGCGTCCAAGGCGGCGCTGAAGCCTCGAAGAGAGAGGGCGACACCCTGATCATGCCCGCCGGCATCCACCCACTCCAGGCGGCCCTGCTGTTCCGCCGCACGGGCCCGCAGCTTGCGGACCAGGACATCGTCGCAAAACTTGAGTTGGGCTTGGCAAGCAGCCCCGGCGCGGGCGCGAAAGGGCAGCGACGCCACCTCGGTATCCAGCAGCAGCGCGACCGGCCGGACGACGGTTACGTTGACGGGCAGCCGGAAGGCCAGCCGCAGCGGCTGATCCTTGGCGCGGCGGGCCATCGCCAAGGCCGCGACCGGCCGGCGTTGCTGATCATAGAAGACTTGCACGATGTCACACAACCGATGGGCCCCGGACTGAGCCCAGGTCAATGTCCAGTCGCCGAACTGGGCAGAGGTCCGTTCCGGCGCCACCGCCTGGCTAGGCGCAGGCGTCGGCCCGGTACCCGGCCTAGCTGCGGGCTAGGCTTCTGCGTTCGCCGCCATGCCGAGCAGCCCTGTCAGGGCTAGCGCCGCCCGGAAATGGACGGCGCGCATCACCAACTCCACCGCAGACCGCCGGTGAAGGCTTGGCTGGTGCCATTGCGTCGCACCTCGGAGCCATAGCTGGCAAAGGCCGCCATGCCCTTTGGCAGCGTCAGCGTGGCGCCAAGGCCGAGCGCGGCGGCGTCACGCCCCGTTTTGGCCGTGGTGTTCACCATCGGTGCCGCCGGCGCGCCGGTGAAGGCCGCCGTGGTGCGGGTGGTGTCGTCGGCCAGTTCGTGCAGCCAGTGCATCCGAGCCGTGGGGGTCAGCGTCATGTCCGGGCTGAGCACGAAGCTGGTTTCCGCCCGCAGGCCGAAGCTGGAGCGCAGGCTGGCCGCGCTGTCGGCGCGTACCAGCAGGGAGGCGGCGCGACCATCGGTTTCAGTCAGTGCCCCGCGGCCCAGTTCGTCGAAGCGCAGGCCCATCTCCGGCTGCAACATCACGCCACCCAGTTCATATCGGGCGCCGAAGGTGGCAGCGCCGTTGACGCCCCAGCCCTCGCCACGGCCTTGGGCGCGCAGGTTGACCACGCCCAGGTTGCGGCGCGCCAGGTAGTCGGCATGCGCCAGGCCAAGCTGGCCGTCCACATGGAAGCGGCCGAGCGTCCAACTGCCGTAGGTGCCGATATGGAACATGTCCACATCCATGCCGCCGCCGGTGTTGGACGAGGTCACGCGGCCGCTGCTGTAAGCCGCGGCGACACCGACCAAGCCGCTTTCCTTGACCCGCATATCGGCACCAGCCGCCATGCCACCCGCCCCGGCATGGAAGCCGGTATTGCCGGTTGCCCCGGCGCGGAATGTCTGGCCCAGGCCGCTGGCCCAGGCGGTGAGACCACGGTTCTCGCTCACGTTGGCCTGGTTGGGCGCCTGGCTGCCGCGGCGGGCCTCCAGCTGCGCCGCTACGCCGCCGCCGAACAGGCGGCTACGCTCCAGTCCGGCCATCAGGCCATCGCCGTAGACGGTAGCGGCCAGATGATCCAACTGGGCGGGTAGCATCGCCGGGGTCTGCGGGAAGATCCGCCCCAGCACATAGGTGGTGTCGGTGCTGGTGCGAACGCCGGGCACCGGACGCAGGGCGTCCAGGGCAGCGGCGGTGGAATACTGGTTCGCGCTCAACGCCGGCAGGCCGAAGGGCCGCAGGTTGGTGTAGCTCTCCGGCGTGGCGTACAATGTAATGGCCTGCGGCGTGTACAGCGCGTCCAGCCGGCTACCGGGTAGCAGGCCGGCACTCGGTTGCACCATGCCACTGAAGCTGCCCAGCACGCCGCCCTCGGCCTGCACCACCGTGAAGCTGGTGCCGACCGGCGGCACGTAGCTGTTGGTGGCGTCGCCGCTGATGCCGCGCAGGCGAGGCTCAAGCACGCCCGCGGCAGTGAAGCTGCTGGTGGCGCCGGTCAGCACCACACGGTCGAAGTTGCCGGCGCCGTTGCCGATGCCGGTGCCGTCGATGTCCAGGCTCAGCGAGGCCGAGCCGACCAGCACCAGCGGTGCGGTGAACATCATGGTGCCCGGGCTGTTGCCCGGCGAGAGGTTGCCGGCCAGTGTGGTCGCCTGCGAAACGACGCCGACGCCGCCGAGGCTGGCGCTGTCCGGCACGTGCAGGCCCGTGCTGTCCAGCGACCAGGCACCGATGATGGTTGTGGTACCCGTGAACAGCAGCTTGTTGTTTTGCGTGGCCAGCGTGATCGGGCCGTTCAGCCCCAACGCGTTGCCACCGGAGTCGATGACGCCA
Source organism: Acetobacteraceae bacterium (assembly GCA_947371015.1). Taxonomy (GTDB): domain Bacteria; phylum Pseudomonadota; class Alphaproteobacteria; order Acetobacterales; family Acetobacteraceae; genus CAIMOR01. The sequence goes on from CANBNK010000161.1 coordinate 2,438, forward strand.
TTGGCACCGATCGTGATCGGCCGGGTGCTGTTCAGCGGCGCCGTCACCAGCAGTTTGCCGCTTTCGATCAGCAGTACGCTGGTCGCCACGCCCAACGAGGCATCGGAGTTGATGGCCACGGTGGTGTTGCCGACGATCTTGGTGCCGCCGCCATAGGTGTTGGCGCCGTAGAGGTTCAACCGCCCGCCGCCATCGGCCACCAGCGCGCCGGGGCCGGAGACCACGCCATTCGCCGTCAGCGTATTGCCGGCGGTGTTGATGGTGGCGACGCCGCCCAGTTCGATATTTCGCGCCGTGGCGAAGCTGCTGGTGACGGTCAGCTTCGCATCGTTCAGCGCAACCCAGCCGGCGGAATCGCCCAGCGCCGCATCGGCGTTGACGATCAGCGAGGCGTTGCTGACGTAGGTGCCGCCGGAATAGGTGTTCACCCCGGTCAGGCTCTGCTCGCCGCCGGTGATGCTCAGGCCGCCGGTGCCGTTGATGCTGCCGCTGTAGGCATCGGCCGCCGCGGTCAGTTCCAGCCAGTTGGCGCCCAGGTTGACGGTGCCGTCGCCCGACAGCCGCTGGACGGCGGCGCCGGCGAAGGTGTTGCTGATGTCGAAGGTGCCGCGGTTGTCGACGCCGGCCGCCTTGGCGATGCTGCCACTGCCGAAGAGCGACAGCGTGGCCCCCGCGCTGGTGCTGGCCCAGCCGGTGAAGCTGTTGAGGCCGGACAGCGCCTGGTTGCCGCCGGTCACGCTCAGCCCGCCACTGCCGGTGATCTCACCCTGGAACAGGGTAGAGCCGTTGCTGATGGTGAGGGTCTGCGCCCCCAGTTGCACCAGGCCGGAGTTGGCGCCGCCCAAGGTGGTGATGGTGGCGCCGGCGGTGGTGGCGGACATGTCGAAGGTACCGTCGACATAGACGCCGGAGGACGCGGCGATGCTGCCGCTGCCGGCCAGGTTCAGCCCGGCGCTGGAGAGGACCGCGGTGAGCCCGGTGTAGCTGTTGTTGCCGGTCAGCGTTTCCGTGCCGGCCTGGATCACGACATTGCCGCTGCCGCTGATGCTGCCGGCGAAGGTCTCCGCCGCCGCGGTCAGCACCAGTTCCCGGGCGCCCAGTGCCACGCTGCCACTGCCGTCCAGCGTGATGATGGCCGCGCCGATGCTGGTCGCGCTGATGTCGAATACGCCATTGGCGGTGACGCCGGAGGAGAGCGCGATGGAGCCGCTGCCGCTGAGCGACAGGGTGCCGGCAGCGTCGATGATGGTGCGGCCGGTGTAGGGGTTGAAGCCGGTCAGCGTCTCGGTGCCGCCGGCAACGGTCAGGCCACCGGTGCCGATGATGGTGCCGGTGAAGGTCTCGCTGGCATTGGTCAGCGTCAGCCGCTGGGCGCCCAACAGGACCTGCCCGCCGCCATCCAGCGAATAGGCGCTGACCCCGGCTGTGGTGCCGGAGATGTCAAACACACCATTGGCGGTGACGCCGGCGCTGTTGGCGATGTTGCCGGCACCGGTCAGGGTAAGGTTGGCGCCGGCATCCACAATGGTGCGGCCGTAGTAGGTGTTCGCGTTGGTCAGCGTCTCGGTACCGGCGGCGACCGTGATGCCGTTGCTGCCGCTGATGACGCCGCTGAAGGTGTCCGACGCATTGGTCAGCGTCAGTCGCTGGCCGCCCAGCTCCACCGTGCCGCTGCCGGCCAGGGTGGTGATGCGGGCCCCCGCCGAGGTGGCGGAGATGTTGAACATGCCATCCGCGATGATGTGGGAGGAGGTGCTGACGCTGCCGGTGCCGGTCAGCGCCAGGGTGGCGCCGGCGTTCACCGTGGTCAGGCCGGTGTAGGTGTTGGTGCCGGTCAGCGTCTCGGCGCCGCTGGCAACGGTCAGGCCACCACCGGCGCCGTTCATGGTGCCGTCGAAGGTGCCGGCCGCGGCAGTGAGCGTCAGGGTCTGGTTGCCCAGGTTGACGGTACCGTTGCCCGACAGCGTGGTAATGCGCGCCCCCGCCGAGGTGGCGGTGATGTCGAAGACGCCGTTATTCACCACGCCAACCGAGGTCTCGATGCTGCCAGTGCCCATCAGGCCCAGCGCGCCCAGCGCGCCGATGGTGGTGGTACCGGTATAGGTGTTGGTGCCCGCCAGATTCTGCCAGCCGCCCAGCACGGACAGGCTGCCGCTGCCCTGGATGGTGCCGCCGAAGATCGCCAAGGGGCCAAGGCCCAGCGTGATGGCCAGCGGCTTGTCGCCCAACTCCACCGTGCCGACACCCGCCAGGCTCATCAGCGAGGTGCCAGCGAAGGTGCGGGAAATATCGAAGGTCGCGAAGGGGTTGAGGATGTTGAGCTGCATCGAGGTGACGATGCTGCCCAGCCCGCTCAGCTCCAGCCGGCCGCCCAGCAGCTGGGTCGGGCCCAGGTACAGGTTGATGCCGCGCAGCTCCAGCGTGCCGGTGTTGATCGGGTCGTTAACTGTCAACGACCCCAGGCCGAAGATGGAGCCGGTCATGATCGCCCGGTCCACATTGGCGTCCAGCGACACCACCGGGTTGGGCAGGTTGGGCACCACCCGGATGATCACCGGCTGGAACAGGTTGGTATTGATGCTGTTGGTGAAGGTCACCGTGTGGTCGGCGGTGATGGAGCCGAACACCAGCGCGCTGCCAGTGGGCACGAAGTTGCCGAACAGCCCGCCACCCCATTGCAGCGGCAGGCCGGCATCCAGGCTCACCGTCAGGTCGTTGCCCACGGCGGCGAAGCCGCCCGAGCCGCTCCACATCACCTGGCCCGGCAACGTGCCGACAAAGCGGTTGAAGACGCCGCTGGTCTCCAGCACGCCGCCATGGGTGAATTCCAGGTTGCTGGTCCGCGGCAGGCCGTCGCCGTCATCGGCGCGCAGCCTGGCGCCATACTCCAGCACCGGCACGCCGGAGACCAGTGTGGTGCCGGAATAGCTGTTGCTGGTGCCCGGGGTCATGATCACCAGGCCGCTCTTCACGCTGACATTGCCGCCGACCAGCTGCGATGTCTGGCCGCCGCCGAAGGAGCGCACGCTGGCGTCGTCGGCGATGGAGTTGGCGCCCTGGAAGGTGATGGTGTTGCCCGGCAGGTAAAGGTCGGGGTCCAGCACCAGGGTGGCCTTGCCCTGCAGGAAGACCGAGCTGCCGGCCGCATCGCCGCCGAGGCCGCCATTCAGGCTGCCGCCGCCCAGGGCGCCATTGCCGGTAAAGAAGGAGGTGCCGGAGACAATGACACTGGCCCCCTCCTGGATGAAGATGGCACCGCCGAGGCCCGCGCCGCCGCCACCACCGCCCGGCGCCAAGGCGCCGTAGCCAGTGCCGCTGCTGCCAACGCCACCGCCGAAGCCGGCCGCACCAGCCGCACCCGCCGCGCCCTTGTCACCCTGGGTGGCGCCCAGGCCGCCCTGGCCGCCATTGCCGCCGGAGCTGCCACCGGCGCCGAAGCCAGAGAGGCCACCATTGCCGCCGGCACCGCCGTCACCGCCCGCGGCACCACCACCGCCCGCGCCGCCGGCACCGCCATTGCCACCGATGCCACCGGCCAGGGCGAAGCTGCCCACACCGCCGCCGCCGCCAGTGCCGCCGGGACCACCCAACCCCACCGAGCCCAGCGCATTAGCCGCCGTCCAGGCGGCCAGGGCGGTGGTGACGTTGGTCAGCGACGTCGTGGCGTTGGTCACGCCGGTCGTGGCTGTGGCGAGGCCCGCAACGGCATAGGCCATGTTGACGGAGTCATTGATGAGGGTCGCGGTATACGCCGCAACTGCGGCGACCGAGGCGCCGGTATCAAGCGGATTTATTCCCACTCCCACCCAGACGGCCATAGCCGCCGCATCCAGCGAGATCTGCACCGCCGCGGCGGTCTGCGCGTTGGTGGCATCCACCAGCGCCTGGTTGGCGTTGGCCAGGCCAGCCGTGGCTTCGGTCTGCGCCTGGATAAGCACAGGGTTGGAGGACCAGCCCGCCTGGCCCGCGGCGCCATTGCCGCCGGCGCCGCCCCTGCCATAGCCCACCGACAAGGCATCCATGCCAGCCCTGCCATGCGGCCCGGCCAGGCCGTTGCCATTGCCGTCGCCGAACAGATTGGAGTTGTCCGGGAAGCTGAGGACCGGAAGCCCGGGAAGGCCAGGCACTGCCGGCAGCGTCAGCCCCAGCACCCCACCGGCATTGAGCCCGCCGCCGGCGCTGGTTTCCATCGCCGAAAGGCGCATGCCCAGCGCGTTGGCGCCGCCATTGCCGCCAATGGCCCAGTTGTTGGTGATGTTGACGTTGTGGAGCAGCGTCGTGGAGCCAGTGCCGGCGAAGATGGCGCCACCGGCACCCAGGCCGCCGCCGCTGCCGTCGCCGCCAACGGCGTGGAAGTTGGTGAGGGTGGCGTTGCTGACCGAGAGCACTGCCCCCGGCCCCTGCAGCACCCAGCCGCCCAACCCCTGGCCGTTATAGGTGGTCAGCAGCGGGCTGAGGCCGAACAGTGGCATCGGCGTGATGGTCAGCTGCGTTCCGGGAACCAAGCCTGCCGCGGCAACGGTGCGCGGCGGCATGGCGACCGCAACGGCGATGGCCAGCAACGAAGCGCCCCCCAGCAGGACTCGCGCTAGCGGCTTGCGCGCAAGTCTGGCCGGGCTGCCAAGCGGCACAACCGGAGTCATTGGCGCCGTGGTGGGCCGCATGCTGCTTTGCGTAGGTCATATGGGCAGATCCAATGTCGACAGGGCTGGGGCAAGGTCCACGAGTCAGATTGCTCACTGGATTTTTACCAAGGAATTGCGCAGCCCTTAAAGAATTTCGTGAGTTCTATGCTATAAGTATAAATACTGATATCGCACACATTTCCATACACCGCGCTCTGAAGTTTTTATTATTATAACTTTAATGTTACGAATATTATCGCAATATAAGTATAACTACTTAATTTGGCCATTTTACGTTGCCTGGCTCCCCGCATTTTCATTGCTACTACGGGCAGCCTGACGGATCGCTGCGCACACTTTCACCAGCCGCGCTTGGCGCCGGCGGCAGCCTGCGGATTGCAATGCCTGGTGTTGCGCGGAGCTGGCTTAGTCGGGGCAACGCGGCCCCGCGGTTCCGATGACCGGCTGCGGCAGCCGCTCGAGGGCGAGCCGAAGGGTGGCCTGGTCGGGGCAGGCGCTGGGCGGGTGCAGCATGATCTTGGTCGTCCATTCGACGACGCGGGTGGCGAGCTTCAGCAGTCGCAGGCGCAGCGTGTCGAACTGGGCGACGCGCCGGGGCGACCGCGCTGGCATTGCGGCCGCAGATACTCGTGGCAGGTGATGATGGTCCCGAGCGCAGTGACCACTTGCTGCTCCGCAACCTTGGCGCCACCACGCGCGATGTTGGCTGCGGCCATCGCCGTGGCGACTGGCCCATCCACCACCCAGGACCGAATGGCCGTGACCGCCCTGGCCAGCAGGTCCGCATCCAGCGGCGCCCGGATCGCGGCAAAGACCCGCATTGGCGAGAGCCCGGCCGTACGCAGGACAGTAGGCCATACGCTTCGCCGATCTCGGGCTTCAAGCGGCAGGCCTGCAACCCGGCCTAAACGACGTCGATCTCAGCGCACCAGCCAACCAGGTCTGGCGGCGGTGCCGTCACACCGGCATGACGAGCCACCCCGGCCTCGCCTTCGCGCCAACCAGCAACGGAGCCTCGCCGCCTTCGTCGCGGCCAAGGCCGACTTCGACGCACGCATCGGCGACCTCCAGCGCATGAGCGCCGAGCACTTCGGTGCCGACCCTGAGGCGGTGCTTTGGGCCGCTACCGCCAGCGTCGCACATTGGAACAGCCTGCTGGCCCAGTCCACCGACGCCTACTTCCGTTGCGGCGAGCACGCCGAGTAGCCCAGCGCAGCATCACAGCGCCCCGACCGGCAATGCCGGCAGGGCTCGGGCTCGTAGCACCCAGCTGGTCGGGTGCTGCATCAGGAGCCTCCGAGCATGACCCTCACCGACACCCGGCGCGCCATCCTGACGCAGGCCGCAGACCACCCCGCCGGCCTGGCCGCGTCGCCTGCCACGCTGCCGCCGGCGCCGCGCAGTGCCGTCGCAAGGGCGATGCTCAAGGCCGGGCTGCTGGCGCTGGTTGAGCCGGACAAGACTGCCAACGCGGCCACTGGCGAGCCCGTACAGGCCGCTGAGCCACCCGAAGGCTCGCGCGACCAGCGAGGCCCCAAACTCGTCCACGGACCTCCCAGGGGCTTTGGCGGCAAGCGACGCGCTGACCGATGAGGAGATCGAGCACGAGCTCTACCTGCAGCAGAAGGCGCGGGACGCAGAGGACGCCGCTCCTGCCGCACAGACGGCCACTGCACGCACCCCGCCAGGGCGTGACGTCACCGAGCCCCTTTTGACCGCCTACGACGCCGGGCGGCCGCTGGAGGCGCCCCTGGCCGACCTGCGAGTTGCCCTGGCCAAGCCGGCGCGCGCGCTGCGCACAACGGCGCCGCGCACGCCGCGCCAGGGCACCAAGCAGCAGGCGGTGCTGGACCTGCTGCGCCAGCCCGAGGGCGCCAGCGTCGCCCAGGTCATCGAGGCCACCGGCTGACATGCCTACCGGCAGGTTGTCCGGGCCGAGCCGCACGGCGGCGGTGCTGGCCATCACCATGTCCTTGTGCGCCTGCACTGCCATGCTCTCGCGCACCGCCATGAAGCGCGTGCCCATATAGGCTATTTCGGCGGCCAGCAGCCGTGCGACGGCGACTTGCGTGCCGGTGGAGATGGCGCCGCCCATCAGCAGCGCCCCCTGCCAAAAAGCGCGGGATTCCGGCAGTAGCGCGAAGGGGCAGATCCGCCCGGCATGGTCGCCTGCCCGGTCCAGACCGCGATGAGGCCATCCGCGGCATCGGTGACTGCAAGGGCAGCGCTAACAGGCTGCGGAAATTCGGCTGTTCGGATCGGCCTGGGTCTGATTCGCTGTTGATGATGGCGGCGGCGGGTTGGGGCGATGCGCGGATCGGATCGGCAGACGGGCTCGATGTTCAGCTATGTGAGTCCGGAGGCGTTGGTGCCGGCGG
>CANBNK010000162.1 GCA_947371015.1 Acetobacteraceae bacterium
ATAGCTGGCCGAACGTACCTCCGGTTCGAAAACTCGGTACGCTTTTCAGGCAAGTGCGATTCGAACCAGGCGGCTCCGCTGTCGCGCCGAAGTCATTGAAATAGCAGGTATTTTGAAAAGCGTACCAAATCGGCCAAGTCAACAGGTCCGGAGAGAATGGGCCGTCAGAGAGCCGAATTCGGCGGTCATTCCGCCCGTGCCGGTCAACAGGTCCGGCGGCAAACCCTGGCCTAACCTGGGGTTTTCACGCCGGCTCCTCGCAGCGGAGAGCCTGACGTCGGATAAAACTGGCGGACGGGGTGGGATTCGAACCCACGATACGCTGTTAACGTATACGCACTTTCCAGGCGCGCGCCATCGACCACTCGGCCACCCGTCCGGCGCAGGCGCCGGGGTATAGGGGTGGTCGGCTTCATCGGCAAGCGGGGGGGGGCGATTTTATGCCCTCGACGCGCGGCGGCTACGCCACTTCAGGCATGGCCGGCGGCAGTGCTCAGCAGCAAAGGGTCCACCTTCAGCTTGGCCATGGCCTGGCGCCACATCCGCCCGGCCTCCTCGCTGAACAACAACCCCTCATCCGGGTTCACCGAAAGCCAGGCATTGCGCTGGATCTCGTTTTCCAGCTGGCCCGGGCCCCAGCCGGCGTAGCCCAGCGCCAGCAGGCCCTGCCGTGGCCCGCCACCGGTCGCCACCGCCTTCAGGATATCCAGGCTCGCGGTCAGCGCCAGGTCACCATTCACCTGCAGGGAGGCATCGCTGGACCAGTCGGTGGTGTGCAGCACAAAGCCGCGGCCATGCTCCACCGGGCCGCCCTGCACCATGCGCAGCCGGCGCTCCGGCGGGCGCGGTTCAAGTTCCAGCTGGTGCAGCAGGTCGTCGAAGGAAATGCCATCCACCGGCTTGTTCAGCACCAGGCCCATGGCGCCCTCGGCGCTGTGCGCGCACAGGCAGATCACGGTGCCGGCAAAGCGCTCGTCCTGCATGCCCGGCATGGCAATCAGCAACTGGCCGGTCAGGTAGTCGCCCTTGGCGGCGCGGCGGGGCGTCCGGTGGCGGGGGGCGCGCGGCTTCGCGGCGGGTTCATTCGGCTGTTCGGGCAGGGTGGGGGCTGCCCCGCGGGAGCGTCTTGGCATCCGCACAGGATGGCTGCCGGCTGCCCGGGGCGCAAGCTCAACGGCCGGGAATGCACGGCAATGGGTTCTCGCCGCCGCGCCTGGCGAAAACGGTACGTACCGTTGCCCGCCCGGTGACATCGCGGCGCAGACGCACTACATCGGCAGGACAGTCGAGGAGGACCGGAAAATGGCGATTAAGGTTGGTGACAAGATTCCGTCGGTGAAGATCATGCAGGGCACGTCGGAGGGCCCGAAGGAGGTCTCGACCGAAGAGCTCTTCGCCGGCAAGACGGTGGTGCTGTTCGGCGTGCCGGGGGCGTTCACGCCGACCTGCTCGGCCAAGCACCTGCCGGGCTTCGTGCAGCATGCCGCCGACTTCGCCAAGAAGGGCGTGGACGTGGTGGCCTGCCTGTCCGTCAACGACGCCTTCGTCATGGGCGCCTGGGGCAAGGACCAGGGCACCGGTGACAACGTGGCGATGCTGGCCGACGGTTCCGCCACCTTCACCAAGGCCCTGGGCCTTGAGCTGGACCTGACCCCGCGCAACATGGGCGTCCGCAGCCAGCGCTTCGCCCTGGTGGCGAAGAACGGCGTCGTGACGCATGTGGCCGTCGAAGCCCCGGGCGCCTTCGAAGTCAGCAAGGCCGAGACGATCCTCGCTGCGCTGTAAGCCTTCAGGCACCGGGCGGCAGCAGCGCCTGCCTGACTGGCCAGCCTGGGCCAGTTGAGCACAGCCTTCGCGTTCGCGCGAAGGGCAGGGGCCGGTCCTTCGGGGCCGGCCTTTTGCGTTTCTTACCAAGTCCACGAAGGACGCACCTTCGTGCGCCCCCAGTGGCCGGGCCGCAGGCCGGACCTTCCCGCCGTTGCTGTCAGGCCAGCGCCGGCCGCGGCGTTTGCCAACCACGCCAGCGCAGGGCCAGCGGCACCAAAATCGCCAGGTTCACCAGGTTGGCGACAATCCCGGCCTGCCAGGCCGTGGCGTAGCTGCCGGTTGAATCGTAGATGACGCCGGCGAGCCAGGAGCCGGTGGCCATGCCGGCCAACCCACAGAAGATCAGCACCGGCACCCGCCAATGCGCCTGCCGCGCCGGGAACAGCGCACGCAGGCCCAGCACATAGCTCGGCACGATCCCGCCGAACCCCAGCCCGTACAGCGCGGCCACCAGGAACAACCCCGCCTCGTCCTGTGTCACCAGGAACAGGCCCATGCCGATGGTCTGCAGCACGTTGCCGGCCAGCGCCGTGTTCAACCCGCCGATCCGGTCCCCCAGCGCGCCCCAGGCCTGCCGCGCCAGGAAGGCGCACAGCATCGTCACCGAGAGCATCAGCGCCCCGCGGGAAGCGGGAATGCCGATATCGCCGCAGAACGCCACCAGGTGCGAGGCCGGCATCGCCATGGGGATGCAGCACAGGAACACCGCGGCGCAGAAGCAGGCCTGCACCAGGTTGGGCGGCAGCCCCAGCACCCGGCGCTCGGCCGCGCGGCTGGCGGCGGTGCTGGGTGCCTCCACCTGGGCCGGCGGCGGCTGCAGCACCAGCAGTGCCACCGGGATGATCACCGCTGCTGAGAGCAGGCCGAAGGCCAGCATCGTCGCCTGCCAGCCCCACAAGGCAATGCCGCGCTCGAACAACGCCGGCCACAGCACCGCCGCGACGTACTGGCCCGAGGATACCAGCGCCAGCGCGCTGCCCCGCCGGCGGTCGAACCACATGGAGACATGCGTCATCAGCGGCGCGAACAAGGCCCCGGTGCCGAAGAAGCCGACCAGCAGCCCATAGCCGACCAGCAACTGCCAGCCCGCCCCGCCGGCCGCCAGCAGCAGCCCCAGCCCGATGCAGGCGCCGCCGAAGGCCGCCACCAGGCGCATGCCCAGGCGTGGCACCAGCAGCCCCATCGCCACGCCCCCGGCGCCGGAGCCGAGATAGGCCAGCGAGGAGGCCAGCGCCGGCAACGCCCGGCTGCTGCCCAGGTCCTCCGCCATGGTCCGCAGCCCCACCACCGCCACCAGCGGCGCCCCGTAGGAAAACGACAGGATGCTGACGGCGGCAATGGCTGCCACCCAGGAGGCGCGGCTTTCGATACTGGCACTCGGCACGCGCGATTTCCCCCCGGGGTTGCCGCGCCAGCCTACACCGCCAGCCCTGGCTGCGGGCAAGCCACCATGGCCGCGGCGTCCTGGCCCGAGGCGATGGCACCCTCGATCCAGGCCTTGGCGCGGGAGCAATGCTCCCCGGCCAGCACCAGCCCGCCACAGCGCCAGGCCTGCGGTTCCGCAGCCTCGCCGTGGCCATTGCCGTCCGCTGCCAGGCCCGCCATCGCCGGGTCCCAGTCCGTGCTGCAGGCCGACAGCGTCCAGGGATGCGCCGACCAGTCGATCGAGATGCTGTCCAGCACCATGTCCGGCCGGGCCAGCGCCGGGTGCAACCGCGCTGCCTCCCGCCGCACCGCCGCCACGCGCTCAGCCGCGGGCAGGGCAGCGATCGGCGCGGCATCGGCGCCGATGCAGTAGCTGGCCAGCAATACGCCTTCCGGCCCGGGAAAATCCTGGTTGTGCGGGTAGTACATTTGCCGCAGCAGCCGGTCCGAGAACGAGGCACCGCCCTGGACGCCATCGGCCTCCCAGCAGCGCTCGGCGCAGAACAGCAGCACCTTGGTGGCGCCGGCGTAGTTCATCCCGGCAATCCGCTGGCGGGTCAGCGCGTCCAGCCCCGCGACGGGTATTCGGCGCAGCACCGGCAGGGGGATGGTGCAGATGACCTGCGCCGCCGCATAGGTCTCGTCCACGCCGTGGCGCCGCACGCTGACGGTGGCGCCATCCGGCGTCAGCTCCACCGCCGTCACCTCCGCGCCCAGGCGGATGTCGGCACCGCAGCGGGCGGCCAGCGCCGCGGTCAGCTGGTCGGCGCCGCCGGCCAACTGGAACAGCGGCTCGGCCGCCTTCAGCAGGATATCCGACAGGAACAGGTGGAAGGCCTGGTTGATCCGACCTTGCACCGCATTCAGCCCGGCCAGGATCGCGGCGGGGTCGGCGAAATCCGCCTCTGATCCTGCCTCTGGCCCGACGGCGGCGAGATGGCGCTGCACCGCCGCCAGGAAGTCCGTGCCCATCTGCGGAAAGGCCAGGTCGCGCACCTCGCGCGGTGCCATCACCGTCACCAGCAGGGCCAGGCGCCGCAGGAAGCGCGTGGCAGCCGGCGAAAGCCCGGCGGCGGCCGGCCATTCCGGCAGCGCCAGCCCGGCCGGCAGCTCGCCGAATCCGAAGCGCTGGCCGGCGCAATCCAGCAGTCCACCCTGGCCCTGGAACACGCTGAGGAAGGGCCGCAGCTTCGGCGTCAGGCCCAGCGTCTCAACCAGGCTGAACACCCGCCGGTGGCTGGCCGGCAGCCGCATGGCGCCGAGTTCGCCATGGTAGGTGCGGCCGGCATGCTCGAACCGATGCGTCCAGACCCGCCCGCCGATGCGTTGGCTGGCCTCCAGCACCAAGACGTCATGCCCGCGGGCGCGCAGGACCATCGCGGCGACCAGCCCGGCCACGCCGGCACCCAGGACCAGCACCTTGGCAGGCGACGCGGCAGCGGATGATGGCTTGGGGATGAGACAACTCCCGGGCGCGGCGTTCACAGGTGGAGAATGTTCCACCAGGAATACCACCGGGGGTTATCCTGGCCAATGGGCTTGCCGCCTCACGCGTGGCAACGGGTCAACTATCAGTTCTGGCATGGGGTGTCATTGACCTATGGAATTCTAGCGCAGAGTGTCATTGCTGTGTCTCGGCGCCCAAGCGGGACCCCAACCCGTACGCCGCGGATGACGTTGAAATTCAATGTAAAATGAGCGAGGTGCCGGGGTACTGATCGGCGCCGAACAGGACCCCAGCGCGAGGAAAGTTTGTAAATCTAATCAAGAAATTATGCCCTCTATAGGCGGGGTTCCACTTGGGTGCCGAATTGTACTGCGCCACCACGCCCAACTCCCGCCGGCGTCGTCGCCTGATCTGCTGGAATGTGACCGGCTCGATGCGCGGCGCCTGCTTCAGGCCGAGCTGGGCCGGGGCTGCTGAAGGTGCCGCTGGCTGGCAGCAGCAGCGTATGGGCGGTGGCGGCGGACAGCCCGTTCTGCTCGCCGCCAACCTTGAGCGACGGAGCGGCAGCGGTGCCGGCTGGCAGGGCAGCGACACCGGCCGAGGGAGCCAGTGCGGTGCCGATCGTCAACGCACCGCCGACAGTCGCCGCATCGGTCAGCGTCAGCGCCGGCGCTGGGCAACAGCCCATCCCGCGGCGCTTGGGCCTCATGACGCGATCATGGGAACAACGAGACAACGATCATCCGGCGGGGCCGCCTGAAACTCTTCCTCACGGTCAGGTCGCCGGCATGCGCCATAGCGCCGCACGCCAGTGCCAGGCGATGGCCAGGGTCGCCAGTAGCCCGAAGCCGGCGAAGACTGTCGCGGTCACGGCGAAGCCGATGCTCGCTATGCCCCCCCCCGTCAGCAGAAGCCCCACCGGCAGTCCATAAATGGCGAGCATGCGCAAGCCCATGACGCGCCCGCGAAACGCAGCAGCGGTGATCCGAAGAATCAGCACCGACATCGGAACCATGCAAAGGCTTTGCAGGAAGCCCGTGATCATCAGCAGCGCCATGCCGACCACGACGCTTTCCACTTGCGCGAACACCATCAGCAACGCGAACCACAGGGCGGCGGACACCATCATCACCCTGGCTGGCTGCGGCCCGACGCCGCGCAGGCTGACGAGTAGCGAGCCCAGGATGGCGCCCCCCGAAAAGCAGGCGAAGAGGGTGCCCAGGCCAGTCTGATCAATCTCATACACCTCGCGCGCGACATGCGGCAGCAAGCCGCCCGTCAGGGGATAGGCCGCGAAATTGGCGAGGCAGGCGAGAAACAACGCCGCCTTCAGCGCGGGCGTCTCGCTCGCATAGGCGACGCCAGCGCCAAGCTCGCGCCAGATAGAGAGGATCGAGGCCGGTATGCGTGCGCTCGCATCTTGGGATGGTTCCCGAATCCCGTAGGTGAGCGCGAAGCTGATGAGATAGAGCGTCGCCACCACCCCATATGCTTGGCCCATCCCCAGGGTGGCTACAATGCCCGCGCCCGTCAGCGCCCCGACGACGCGCGCACCGTCCATGCTGACCCGCTCGATGCCGATGGCCTTGGCAAGCAGGGGCGCTGGCATGGTCGCGGCAATCAGCGCGTTGCGCACACCGATATCGGAGGGCCGCACCAGCCCCATGAAGAAAGCCACGATGAACACAGCCACCACGCTCAACTGGTCGCTGAGTGCCAAAGCGGCGATGCAAGCTGCTTGCGCCACATAGGCCGCCCGCATGGACGACAGCACGCACCGCTGCCCCAGTCTGTCTCCGGCCACGCCATAAAGTGGCGAGATCAGCGTTCCGACGAATTGCAGCGCGCCGAAGGCGGTGAGCCAGATGACCGAGCCTGTCTCGACCAGCACGAACCAGGCAAGCAGTAGCGTTTCTGTCTCGAAAGCCCATGACACCGCAAGATCCGCGGGCCATTGGAAGCGGAAGCTGTGCTGGCTGAAGGGCGATGTGCTCGCGCGGGAAAGCCGTAGCGGCGCGGAGCTAGGTTCGGGCGCAGGCACGTTCATGGGTGCACGTGGCGATGCGACATCGGTTTCCTCCGTGGCGCCGACTGGCCCGGGGCTTCTCCCGGCGCGGCGCCTCGCCTGCACTATGCGACAGACCCTTGCGCCTCGCTACGCTGGGAGAGGGGGTCGGGATATTCTGGAAGGACGACAAGTGGAATCGCTGCCTCACAGCGACGAGGCCGCCCCTGATCGGAAGAGAGCACGCCGGGGCGAACCCGCCGGACGCACAGCGCCGACTTCAAGGCGAAGGTGCCATAGGTGCCGATGCCTGTGGTGGTGGTGGCGACCAGTATGCGGTCGGCTAGGATAATGGGCGTGCCCATCAGAGATCCTCGTCCAGGGAGAAGTCGGCGCGCCAGAGCGCGTTGGCGATGCGGGTCAAGGTGGGGGCCCGTCTCAAGGCGCCAAAGCAGCCGGTGCGGGCGGGGTCGGTAGGCAGGCGAGCGGCAAGGACCTGGCCGGTGCTGCCCACCGCGAGCGCGGCCTGCTCGACCTGAGCGGCCCCGGCGGTCGTCAGGGTGTCGCCGGTGAATGCCAAGCTACGGTAGGCGCAGCCGCGCTGAACGCCGCGGACGCCGGAGATACCAGCCCTGGCACTGCCGCCGGGATCGCTGACGCCCAGGCTAAAGCCTCAGGAGGCCCGGCGGGTGTCCCACATCACCAGGTCATGCGGCCGCCAGCGATGCGCATGGGTGAAGGCGGGCTGCGTCGCCAGCGCCATCAGTCGATCGATCAGCGGACGGGCCTCTGCCTCGTCCATGCCCTCGATGCTGCGCGCATGGGCGCCGAGATAGAGGGCCGGGCCATGCAGGTTTTCGTCCAGAACCAGGGCCTGGCGTACCGGAGGATGCTGGGTGCGCTCGACCTCGCTAACCAATGCAGCATCGACCCGGCTGCGCGACCAGCCGAAGTCATGGATGGCAACGCGGCCACGCAGGGCCGTCTGCTCGGCCGGGTCGAGGGCGGCGAAGGCGGCGCGCATAGAGGCGAATTGGGTGTCCCCGCCGGCTGCGGGGATCTCCCGTGCCGACAGCAGCGAGGCCCGGGCCGGCACCGGCTTGAACGACGAAGCATGATGCCAGAGCCGGTTGGCCTTGTTGTTCAGGAGTTGCTTGTCGGTGGGCAGCGCGATCTCGCCGGCCGGGCCGATATTCGACAGGATGATCACCGCACTACCCGCCCCGGGCGCGCCGGGCCGGGTGCGTTCCAGCTGCCCGAAGCCTTCGCTGAAGGCGATCTGCGCCGCGTCGTCGAGGCGCTGGTCGGGGAAGACCAGCACAGAATAGCGGTCAAAGGCATAGCGCAGCGCGGCCATCGTCGTCATGTCCACGCTGCGGGCAATGTCGAGGCCGGTGATCCGGGCGCCGAAGATGGGGGTGAGCGGTGTGGTCTCGAGCATGGGGCGTTCCCTCCGTGCCGCAACATGGCGCGGCAGTACATCCCGCTGCCAGACGGCTTTTTCGTGAAACACCCCGCCGCCAATCGGCAGAATGGCCAGGGAGCCGACCCTCGCTTGCCAACAGGTGGGTGACGAAGACGGCGATCTTGGCGGGCAGCCGCTCGGCGCGGGCATGCACGGCGTGGATCTCGGCCTGGTAGCGTTCCGGCCAGGCCGGCCGCCCCGGCAGCAGCGCTTGCAGGCTGCCGGCTGCGACATCCTCGCCCACCATCCATTCGGGCAGCAGCACCAGGCCCATGCCGTCCAGCGCGGCCTGGCGCAGCGCTTCCCCGCTATTGGAGCGGAACGGGCCCGAGACCGTAACCTCCTGCCGGCCGCCCGCCGCCGTGGCGAAGACCCAGACCGGCGCTTCCTATTCCTCCCGATAGGTCAGGCAAGGGTGCTGGAGGACCGTATCTGGTGTGGCCGGGGCGCCGTGCCGCGCGATATAGCTGGGGCTGGCACACAGAATGCGCCGGCCCGAAGCCAGCGGATGCCCGATGAAGGACTTGCCGGCCGGCAGGCCGAGGCGGATGATCAGGTCCACCCCATGCGCTGGCACCAGGCCGGTCTGTTCCGTCAGGGCAAGGTCGATCTCCACCCGCGGATGCGCCGCACGAAAGGCGGTGAGGTGCGGCACCACATGGCGCAGGGCGTAGGACCGCCGCGCGACGATGCGCAGCGTGCCAGTGGCTTCCTCGTGCATCTCCCGCGCCTCGGCCATGGCGGCGTCGAGGCTCTCGAGCAGCGGCGTGATGCGGACAGCCAGGCGCCGCCCGGCCTCGGTTGGCGCGACGTGGCGCGTGGTGCGGTCGAACAGCCGCACCGCCAGGTCGTCTTCCAGATCGTGCAGCGTCCGCGACGCCGCCGTTGCCGGCAGGCCGAGCGAGCGCCCCGCTGCCGCGATGCCGCCACGGTCAAGCGTGCGCAGGAACAGTCGGAATGCGGTCAGCCGGTCCATGCGGTCACGCTAGAGCGGCTCTGTGCGTGCAGGAAGCCTGGACGCTGCCGGCTAGGCCGGGATCGGTGAGGCTAGCGGCTCACCCGCCAGGAAGCGGCGGATGTTCTCGCGGAGCTGCGCGATCGTCATCTCGCGCGCCTCTGGCGCCCAGCCGGCGATGTGTGGGGTCAGGATGACGTTGCGCAT
>CANBNK010000163.1 GCA_947371015.1 Acetobacteraceae bacterium
CTCGCTGTTTTCCCGCCGCAGCCGGGCGGCTTCCAGCGCGCGGGCGGCGATGAGCAGCAGCCGGTCGGACTTGAACGGCTTTTCGATGAAGTCGTAGGCGCCGTTCTGGATCGCCTGGACCGCGGTCTCGATGGTGCCATGGCCGGAGATCATGACCACCGGGACCGAGGGCTCCTCGCGGTTCATCACGTCGAGGATGCCCAGGCCGTCCAGCCGGGAGTTCTGCAACCAGATGTCGAGGATGACCATGGACGGCCGCCGGGCGCGGAAAGCCGCCAGGGCGCTGTCGCTGTTGTGGGCCTGGCGGGTGTCATAGCCCTCATCCGCCAGGATGCCGTCGATCAGGGCGCGGATGTCCGGCTCGTCGTCAACGATCAGGATTTCATGCGCCATGCGCGCGCCTCAACCCGCTGCCATCGATAGTTCCGGACATAGCGCCATCTGACTGTGGTTCCAACGTCATGCCCCGATCCTGGGCGGCGCGCCAGGGCAACCTGAGCACCGCCCGGGCGCCGAGCCGGCCACCGGCAGCGGTCTCGCCGCGGTCTTCCAGGGTCAGGGTGCCGCCATGGTCCTCCATGATCTTCTTGACGATGGCAAGGCCGAGGCCCGTGCCCTTGGCCTTGTGCGTGACATAGGGCTCGGTCAACCGGTCGCGTTCCTCACCTTGGGGCAGGCCGATGCCATCATCCTCGACGGTCACGATACCGGCCTCATCCGTCACTGAAACGCGCACGGTGATGTGTCCGTTCACCTGGCCCTGCACCAGCGGCTGCGGCCGGCCGGTGGGTTCCTCGCCGGAGTCGGCCTGGGCGCGCATGGCCACGGCGTCGGCGGCGTTCTGCAGCAGGTTGACCAGCGCCTGGCCGAGCAGCCGGCGGTCGCAGGGCACCACCACGGCGGTATCCGGCAGGTCGGTGGCATAGACGATGTCGGGGTGGGCGTCGCGTTGCAGCACCAGGGCGTCGCGCACCAGTTGCCGGGCGTCCTCGGGCCGGATGACCGGCTGCGGCATGCGGGCGAAGGCGCTGAACTCATCCACCATGCGGCCGATATCGCCGACCTGGCGCACGATGGTGTCGGTGCAGGCGACGAAGGTCTCGGGGTCGTTGGTGATCTGCTTCAGGTAGCGGCGCTTCAGCCGTTCGGCGGAAAGCTGGATCGGCGTCAGCGGGTTCTTGATCTCATGGGCGATGCGCCGCGCCACATCCGCCCAGGCGGCGGTGCGCTGGGCGGTCAGCAAGGCGGTGATGTCGTCGAAGGTCAGCACATAGCCATCGACCTGGCGGTCGTTCAGCCATTCCACCGCGATGCGGGCCAGCAGGGTGCGCCGGCGGCTGGCTGGCCCGATGCGGATTTCCATGGTCCGCGCCCGTTCCGGCGTGGCGTCGCCGCCTTCGCGCAGCGCCGCCAGCAGCGGCTGGAACTCGGGCATCACCTCGGCCAGCGGCTGGCCGATGGCGGCGTCGAGGTCGATGCCCAGCAACTCGCTGGCGCTGCGGTTCGGCAGGTTCACCCGGCCCTCCGCATCCAGCCCGACCACGCCGGCGGAGACGCCGGACAGTACCGTTTCGGTGAAGCGGCGGCGGTCATCGATTTGGCGGTAGGCCTGCATCAGTTCCGAGCGCTGGGCGCCGAGCTGGCTGGTCATGCGGTTGAAGGCGCGGCTGAGGGTGCCGATCTCGTCATCCGTTGCCCCCTCCTCCACCCGGGTGGTGAGATCGCCGGCGCGGACCCGTTCCGCCGCCAGGATCAGCCTGGAGATGGGGCGCGCCAGCTGATTCGCAATGACCAGGCCGATCAGCACCGCCGCCAGCAGCACCAGCAGCGCGGCGATGGCGAAGATCATCACGAAGGTGATCTGCAGGCCGGAGCGGTTGCGGTCCAGTTCCTCATAGGCGGCGACAGCGCTTTCGGTGCGCTGCATGTGCTCCACCACCATCGGGTCCACCGGGCGGCCGATCAGCAGCATCATGCCCGAACGCGTATCGAGCGCGATGACGGCGCGGACGCGGCCCTCGGCCTCCCCCGGCAGCACCGCGACATCGCCGCTGCGGGCGAGTTCGAGCGCCCAGGCCGGCGGCGGTTCCAGCACGAAGCCGGTGGAGATGCCGGCATGGGCGACCACGCGGCCGAGCGTCGGCTCGAACACGATGGCTTCCGTCAGGCTGCGCAGCGCGGCATGGGTGGCCAGGGTGCGGGCGAAGGCGACGCCGTTGTCGGGCAGCAGCAGTTGCGCCCGGTTGAGGTCGTTGGCCATGGCCAGCGCATCCGCGCGGATATTGCCGCGGTGTTCCACCATATAGGCGCGGGATGCCGCCAGCGAGGCTTCCAGCGCAGTGCGGACCCGGTCGCTGAACCAGGCCTGGATGCCCAGGTTGAAGAACAGCGCGGCGAAACCGGCGACCAGGATGGCCGGCACCACCGCGACCACGCCGAACAGCAGCACCAGCCGAACATGCAGCCGGGCGCCAGCCGAACCGCGCCGCCGTTCCGACCACACCCGCACCAGCCGCCCGGCCAGCGAGGCGCCGAGCACCAGCAGCACGGACATGTTGACCAGCACCATGCCGACCACCACGCCCGGGCTGGACGGGCCGAAGGGGCTGCCGCCGGACAGGATGGAGAAGGTGCCGATGGCCAGCAGCAACGCCGTCGTTGCCAGCCCGATGGTCATGGCGCGGCCCAGCAGCAGGTCTGCCACGCGGCGCAGCAGGTTGCGTGGCGCCCTTTCCTCCGGCGCGCCAAAGCCGTTGGCGGCCGGAGCCACCATCAGCCGATACCGCGCACCACGGGCAGTTCAAGCTCCCGCAGCTTCTTGCGCAGCGTGTTTCGGTTGAGGCCCAGCATCGCCGCCGCTTTTATCTGATTTCCCCGCGTCGCGGAAAGCGCCAGTCGCAGCAACGGGCGTTCAACCTCGGCAATCACGCGCTCATACAAGTCCCGCACCGGCAGGCCGTCCTTGTGGGCAGCGACGAAGGCCTTCAGGTGGCGCTCCACCGACTGCTCCAGCGTTTCCGTGGAGCGTGCCCCCGCTTCGCTCGGCATGTCGGCCTCGGTCAGCTCGGAGCCGACGGCGTCCTCGCCAATGGTCTCCTGCGGGTAGAGCGCAGCCAGGCGGCGCATCAGGTTTTCCAGCTCGCGCGCATTGCCCGGCCAGCTGTGGCGCTTCAGCCGCTCGATCGCCTCGGCGCTGAGCTGCTTGCCCGGCAGGCCGCTGGCCTTGGCGCGGTCCAGGAAGTGGCGGGCCAGCAGCGGGATGTCCTCGGTGCGGTCGCGCAGCGGCGGCAGGCGGATCGGCACAACGTTGAGGCGGTAGAACAGATCCTCGCGGAACAGCCCCTGGCGGATGGCCTGGCGCAAATCCCGGTGCGTCGCGGCGATGATGCGGACATTCGCCTTGATCGGCGTGCGGCCACCGACCGTGGTGAACTCGCCTTCCTGCAGCACGCGCAGCAGCCGGGTCTGGGCTTCCGGCGGCATGTCGCCGATCTCGTCCAGGAACAGGCTGCCGCCGGCGGCCTGCTCGAACCGGCCGACACCACGGTTCAGCGCGCCGGTGAAGGCGCCGCGTTCATGGCCGAACAGCTCGCTCTCGATCAGCTCGCGCGGGATCGCCGCCATGTTGATGGCGACGAATGGGCCACCGCGGCGGCGGCCGTAGTCGTGCAGGGCGCGGGCCACCAACTCCTTGCCGGTGCCACTCTCGCCGGTGATCATCACCGTCAGGTCGGTGGTCGTGAGGCGGGCGACGGTGCGGTAGATTTCCTGCATCACCGGGCTGCGGCCGACCAGGGGCAGCTTCTCGTCGCCGCCCTCGTCTTCCTGCGGCAACGGCACGTTCGGCACCGCCAGCGCGCGTTCCACCACCGCCAGCAGCTCCTTCAGGTCGAAGGGCTTGGGCAGGTATTCGAAGGCGCCGCGCTGCGCCGCCTTCACCGCGGTCATGAAGGTGGATTGCGCACTCATCACCACCACACGCAGGTCCGGGCGGATGCGGCGGATGCGGGGCACCAGGTCCAGCCCGTTTTCATCCGGCATGATGACGTCGGTGATGACCAGGTCACCCTCGCCATCCTCCACCCAGCGCCACAGCGTGGCGGCCGAGGACGTCGCGCGGACCTGGTAGCCGGAACGGCCGAGCGCCTGGCTCAGCACGGTACGGATCGCGCGGTCATCATCCGCGATCAGGATGGTACGGCTGTCGTTCATGGCCTTGGAGCTAGACCCCACCGGCTGCATCGGTACCTGCATCAAAAGCCCCTTCCGCGGACGCCATGCTTGGCGAGCCGGCCCGGCGCCAGGGTCCCGGTGGTTCGCTGCCCGCCGGCGGCATGGGCAACGAAAGGCGGAACACCGTGCGACCGGGACGGCTGTCGCATTCGATCAGGCCGCCGACATCGGCGACCAGCTTGGCGACCAATGCAAGACCCAGGCCCTGGCCCCCGCGCTTGGTGGTGACGAACGGCTCGAACAGCGTCGCGCGGATTTCCTCGGGGATGCCGGGGCCGTTGTCGCGCACGCTGACGGTCAGTGGCAGGTGGACGCGTTCGCGTGAGCCAGGAATGGCGATGCGGACGCCGTGGTGGAACGCGGTGGAGAGGTGCAGTTCGCCGCTGACGGGGTCCACCGCCTCGGCAGCGTTCTTCACCAGGTTGAGCAGGATCTGCACCAGCTGGTCGCGGTTGGCCCAGACCGGCGGCAGCGAGGGGTCGTATTCCTCATGCAGCCGCAGATGCGCGGCGAAGCCGGTCTGCGCCACGCGCCGCACATGTTCCAGCACCTGGTGGATGTTGACCGCGTGGCGCTCCACCGGGCGTTCCGAGAACATGTCCATGCGGTCCACCAGGTTGCGGATCCGGTCGACTTCGTCCTGGATCAGTTGGCAGAGTTCGCGGTCGTTTTCGTCGGCGTTCTGCTCCAGCAGCTGGGCGGCGCCGCGGATGCCGGAGAGCGGGTTCTTCACCTCATGGGCCAGCATCGCCGCCATGGCGGAAGCGCCGCGCGCCGCGCCCATGAAGTTCATCTGGCGGTCCAGCTTGGCCGCGGTGGAGCCGTCATTCAGCATCAGCACCACGCCGCCCGGCAGTTCCGGCAAGGGCGCACCGTGCGCGGCCACGCCGGTGCGGCGCAGGCGCGGGCTTTCCAGGTGCATGTCGTGGTCGGAAACCGGCGCCTCATGCGCGCGCACCTGGTGCAGCAGCGCGAACAGGCGGCTGTCCGGGGGCAGGATTTCCGCCAGTCGCATACCGACCAGGTTGTGCGAGGACAGCTTGAAGAACAGCTCGGCGGCGGTGTTGACGAACCGGAAGCGGTCCTCCGCGTCCAGCACCGCGGCGGGCATCGGCAGGGCGGCCAGCACCGCCGCGGCATCCGGCACCGGGCCGATGCCGCGCGGCAGGCGGGCGGGCGGCACGGCGCGCAGCGGCGGCTCTCGCCGGGGGATGGCGGTTGTGGTCATGCGGCCATCCGGTTGGCTTCTTCGGCATCGTGGCCACGCGCCTGGAACTCGGCGCGGATCGCTTCCAGCCCCTTGTCCAGCAGCGGGGCGTAGAAGGCGTGGATCAGCGCCTCCACCTGCTCCGGCGTTTCCACCGAATTGACCTTGCTGCGGAACTCCGCGCTGCCGGGCAGGCCCTTGGAATACCAGGCGACATGCTTGCGGGCGAGCCGCACGCCGGTGACGCGGCCGTGGTGTTCCATGATGTCGCGGTAGTGCTCCAGCAGGATCGCCAGCTGGTCGGCCAGCAGCGGCTCCGGTGGCAGCACGCCGGTGGCGAGGTATTCCGCCACCATGCGCGGCAGCCAGGGCCGGCCGTAGCAGGCGCGGCCGATCATCACGCCATCGGCGCCGGATTGGCGCAGCGCCTCGGCGGCGTGCTGCGGCGTCAGGATATCGCCATTGGCCAGGACGGGGATGCTCACCGCGTCCTTCACCGTGCGGATGAAGGCCCAGTCGGCGGTGCCGTTGTAGAACATCTGCCGGGTGCGGCCATGCACGGTGACCAGCTGGATGCCGCAGTCTTCCGCGATTTTTGCCAGTTTCGGTGCGTTGAGCGAGTTGTGGTCCCAGCCCATGCGCATCTTCAGGGTGACCGGCACGGCAACCGCCTTCACCACCGCTTCCAATATGGCGGCGGCGCGCAGCTCGTCGCGCATCAGCGCGCTGCCGGCGGACTGGCCGACAGCCACCTTCTTCACCGGGCAGCCGAAGTTGATGTCGATGATGGCGGCGCCACGATCAGCGGCCAGCTTCGCCGCTTCGGCCATGGTCTGCGGGTCGCAGCCGGCGAGTTGCACGGCGGATGGCGCGCCGAAGCCATCCACTTCGGCCATCTTCAGCGTCTGGCGGTTTTCCCGTACCATCGCCTGGCTGGCGATCATCTCCGAGACGACCATGCCGGTGCCCAACCTGCGGGCGAGGCGACGGAACGGCAGGTCGGTGACGCCGGACATTGGCGCCAGGTAAACCGGCACGGCGATGCGGACACCGCCAACGGCGATCGGGGCCAAGGCTGGCGTCGGGGCGGCCGTATCGGCGGGGCTGCTGCTCATCATTTGAGCAAACTAAACCATGCCGCGTGGGCAGGCAAGGTAAACGCCTAATAATATGTCACCCTGCCTCGGTGGGCGGTGCCACCTATGCTGCATCGTGCCCGGCTGGTAAGGGAGCGCCGCCATGAACCCACCCAACGTTGCCGCCCTGCTGCTGGCCGCTGGCCGCGGCACCCGCTTCGGGGCCGACCGGCCCAAGCAGTACCTGCCCCTGCTCGGCCGCCCGGTGCTGCGGCACGCCGCCGAGGCGCTGCTGGCCGAGGGGCTGGTGGCGCTGCTGCAACCGGTCTGCCCGGCGGGCGAGGAAGCTGAGATCAGCGCCATGCTGGCCGGGCTGCCGCATCTGCCGCCGGTGGTGGGCGGTGCGACCAGGCAGGACAGCGTGCGCCACGGGCTGGAAGCGCTGGGGCCGCATGTGCCCGACGTGGTGCTGGTGCATGACAGCGCCCGGCCGGTGGTGCCGAAGGGTACGATCCCGCGGCTGCTGGCGGCGCTGGATAGCCACCCCGGCGCCATCCCGGCCCAGCCGGTGGCGGATACGCTGAAGCGCGGCGCCGGCGGCATGATCACGGAGACGGTGCCGCGCGCCGGGCTGTTCCGCGCGCAGACGCCGCAGGCCTTCCGCTATGGGGCGCTGCTGGCGGCGCATCGGGCGATGACGGAGGAAGGCACCGACGATGCCTCGATCCTGGAAGCCCAAGGGCTGGCCGTCGCGCTGGTCGATGGCAGCGAGACCAACATAAAGATCACCTTCCCCGAAGACCTCGACCGCGTGGAGGCCATGCTGATGTCCCGATTGTCGCCGCGCGTTGGCACCGGCTTCGACGTGCATCGCACCGAGGTGGGCCGCAAGATGATCCTCTGCGGCGTGGAAGTGCCCTGCGAGTTCGGTCTGGAAGGCCATTCGGACGCCGATGTCGGCATCCACGCGCTGTGCGACGCCATTTATGGTGCGCTGGCCGAGGGCGATATCGGCACCTGGTTCCCGCCGTCACAGATGACCTGGAAGGACGCCGACAGCGCGCAGTTCCTGGTGCATGCGGCCGAGCGCGTGGCCGCCCGCGGTGGCGTGCTGGCCAATGTGGACGTGACCCTGATGTGCGAGAAGCCGCGCATCGGCCCGCATCGGGACGCCATGGAGGCCCGGCTGGCGGCGCTGCTGGGCGTGCCGCGCGGGCGGGTCAGCGTGAAGGCGACGACGACCGAGCGGCTGGGCTTCACCGGCCGGGGCGAGGGCATTGCCTGCCAAGCCGCGGCGACCGTGCTGCTGCCGTTTGCCTGAAGCAGCCGGCGGCTGAACGAAATCGGGGCCGCCCGAGGAAGGCGGCCCCGTAGTCGGGAACGGAGGAGATACCGGGAGTATAGGCGCCCGGCTGCCCCATCATCATTGCAGACGGCGTGCCAACTACTGCTGGCGCTCCAGGATGCTGACATAATTGGCCACCGCGGCCCCGCCCATGTTGAAGATGCCGGCGCGGTCGGCCTTGGGCAGTTGCATCGCCCCGGCCTGGCCAGTTAGCTGCATTGCCGCAATTGCGTGCATGCTGACGCCGGTTGCGCCAATCGGGTGCCCCTTGGCCTTCAGCCCGCCGGAGCGGTTGACCGGCAGGCGGCCATCCTTCGTCGTCCAGCCTTCCAGCACGGCCCGCGCCCCCTGCCCTTCCGGCACCAGGCCCATCGCTTCGTATTCGATCAGCTCGGCCACGGTGAAGCAGTCATGCGTCTCGACGAAGCTGAGGTCCATGACGCTGCCGAGGCCCGCGGTGGCCAGCGCCTGCTGCCAGGCCAGCGCCGGGCCCTCGAACTTCAGGATGTCGCGGCTGGCGATGGGCAGGTAGTCGTTGACCTGCACCGCGGCGCGGAACCGTACCGACTTCTGCATGGCGCGGGCGGTCTCGGCATCGGTGATGATCAGCGCGGCGGCGCCGTCCGAGACCAGGGAGCAGTCGGTCCGCTTCAGCGGGCCAGCCACGAAGGGGTTCTTCTCGCTCTCGGTGCGGCAGAAGTCGAAGCCGAGATCCTTGCGCATCTGGGCGTAGGGGTTGTCGCAGCCATTGGCGTGGTTCTTCGCGGCAATGGCGGCCAGCGCGTCGGAGCTGTCGCCCCAGCGCTGGAAATAGCCCTCGGCGATCTTGCCGAAGACCCCGGCGAACCCGCCCTCGATGCCCTGCTCGGTCTTGCGGTAGCTGGCGTTGAGCAGCAGCTCGCCGACCTGCTTGCCGGGGGTCGCGGTCATCTTCTCGGCGCCGACCACCAGGGTGAAGCGGCCACGCTTCGCCGCCAGGAAGTCCAGCGCGCCGTGGATGGCGGCGGTGCCGGTGGCACAGGCGTTCTCATACCGGGTCAGCGGCTTGAAGCGCAGTTCTGGTAGCGATTGCAGCAGCAGGCTGGCGGGGAAGCCTTGGTTGGTGAAGCCCTCGCCGAAGACTCCCACACAACCGGCGTCGATTTCGGCCGGGCTGATGCCGGCATCCTCGATGGCGGCGCGGGCGACGCTGGCCATCAGGCTTTCCAGGTCCGGCGCGTCGTCGCGGCGGCCGAAGGGGCTATGCGCCCAGCCGACGATGCAGGCATCCGGCGCGTTGATCTCAGCCATGGTCGGCTCCTTTTCCATCCCGATGCCCTTTAGCCTAATGTGTCGAGGCCGCGGAAACACCCCCCCGCACTGTTCCGAAGCGGCGCCGTAGCGAATCACTCGGCATTGCTTCAGTCTATGA
>CANBNK010000164.1 GCA_947371015.1 Acetobacteraceae bacterium
GTGCGGGCAGTCCAGGCGGGCGGCCACCGCCTGGCCCAAGGTGGAAGTGCCGCTGCCGGATGCGCCCAGAATGTGGATGCGCGGCATGTGACAAAAGGACCATGTTGCGGTGCAGCAAGCAAGCAAAATGCTTGCGACGGCCGATGGTGGGCGGCCTGCCTGTCCGTCTCGGCTCGCGGGAGGCCCCAGCGAGCCGCGCCGGGCGGGGCGCTACCGCGCCAGCGTGGAAATCTCCGGCTCGTAGCGGCGCAGCACCTCACGCCGCTTGATCTTCATGGTCGGCGTCAGCAGCCCGTCCTCCATGGTGAAGGGTTCTGCCAGTTGCCAGCGACGGATGCGCTCGGCGCCGCCCAGCTTGCGGTTCACCCGGTCCACCGCCTCGCCGGCCACCTCGCGCATGCCCTCATTCGGCACCACCAGGGCGACGATGCCGGGCTTGCCCTCGCCGGCCACCACCGCCTGGGCAATCTCGGGTTCGGCCATCAGCAGCATTTCCAGCTTGGCCGGGCTGACCATGTCGCCGCCCAGGGTCTTGATGAAGTCCCGCTTGCGGTCGGTGATGACGATGCGGCCGTCCACGAACTGCCCGACATCGCCGGTGTGCAGCCAGGGCGTGGGGTCGCCGGGGGTATCCGCGGCGGGCTTCAGCGCTGCTTCGGTGGCGTCCGGGCTGTTCCAGTAACCGTCCATCACCAATGCGCCGCGCACCAGCAACTCGCCATCGGCGGCGAAGCGGGCTTCCACCCCGGTCAGCGGCGGGCCGACGCTGCGGCGATGGTTGTCCCACGGCAGGTTGACGCTGATGACCGGCCCCGCCTCGGTCTGGCCATAGCCTTGCAGCACCGGCAGGCCCAGCGCCAGAAAGAAGCCGCCGAGGTCAGGGTCCAGCCGCGCGCCGCCGGAAACCATCGCCACCAGCCGGCCACCGAAGCGCTGCCGTACTTTTGCTCGTACCAGGCGTTCCAGAACGGCGTCCTGCGCTCGTTCCCACAGTGAAAGCGGCGGGCCATCCATCCGACGCAGGCCCAGCGCCAGCGCCTGGTCGAACAGCTTCTGCTTCAACGGGCCGGACTGGTCGCGCTGCGCCAGCATCCGCGCCCGCAGCACCTCGAACAGCCGCGGCACGGCGGTGACGATGGCCGGCGCGATTTCCTGGAACTCCTGCGCCACGCGGTCGGCGCCGCGGGAATACACCACCTCGATCCCCTCGGACGGGAACAGGTAGCCCACCGTGTGTTCATAGGCGTGCGACATCGGCAGGAAGGAGAGGTAGCACTCGCCCTCCAGCTTCAGCGGCCGCAGCACCTCGGCCACGCCATCCCGGTTCGCCAGCATGGCCCGGTGCGGCAGCATCACCCCGCGCGGCATGCCCCCGGTCCCGGAAGTATAGATCAGGCAGGCCAGCCGCCCGGCCGGGATCTGCTCCACCTCGGCCGCCAGCAGCGGCAGGTTGCTGGGCGTGGCCAGCGCATCGGCCCAGACCGCGCTGGCCATGCCGGCCGGCGTGGCGGCGGGGCCATCCATGCACATCAATAGCTCCAGCGCCCGGGTCTCCCGCGCGCCCTCCAGCACCCGCTCCCCCAGCTTCGGCGTGGAGACGATGGCCGCCCTTGCCCCCGAATCGCGCAGGATATGGGCGTGGTCCGGCACCGTGTTGGTGGTGTAGGTCGGCACCGAAACCGCGCCGATCGCCATGATCGCCGTATCCGCCACCAGGAATTCCGGCCGGTTCTCGCTGACCAGCAGCACCCGGTCGCCTGGTTCGATCCCCCGGCTGCGCAGGAAGGCGGCGACGGCCGCCACCTGCACCGCGAACTCGCCCCAGCGCATGCTTTGCCAGCCACGACCGCGCCAATAGCGCAGCATCGGCGCCTTCGGCTGCCGCTTGGCCATGTCCAGCATCATGCCCGGCAGGCTTGTCCAATTGGTTGCGGCCCGGCCGTCCGACTGTGCCATTCGCGTGTTCCCCCCGTCCCGCAGCATGAACCTTGCCTGCACATGGCTTGGCCCCGGCCCCCCATGCCTTATATGCAAGGTGTGACCCAGATCGAACCCGTTCCCTACCCCACCCAGGCAGCAGCGCAAGGCGCTGCCGGGAGGGAATCCGCCCCGGCGGTGCGCGCCCCGCTTGATTCCGCCGGTGGCGATGCAGAACTGCCGGGTTGGGACCTCGCGGACCTGTTCGCCGGTACCGAGGACCCCGCCCTGGCCGCGGCGCTGGACCAGGCCGCCGCCGACGCCCATGCCTTCCAGGCGAAATACGCCGGCACCCTGGCTGGCGCTTCCGGCGACACGCTGGCCGAGGCCATCGCCGCCTATGAGCGGGTCGAGGAAGTGCTGGGCCGGATCATGAGCTTCGGC
Organism: Acetobacteraceae bacterium; assembly: GCA_947371015.1. Lineage (GTDB taxonomy): Bacteria > Pseudomonadota > Alphaproteobacteria > Acetobacterales > Acetobacteraceae > CAIMOR01. Next base: position 2,362 of record CANBNK010000164.1, read on the forward strand.
TCCCTTCTGTTCGCCGGAGATGCGCTGAAGCCGGAGAATGGCCGTTTCTACCAAACCCTGCAGGAGCGGGTGACCACCATCTCCTCGGACCTGCTGTTCTTCACGCTGGAGCTGAACCGGCTGGACGACGCGGTGCTGGAGAAGAAGTTCACTTCCAAGGCGCTCACCCGCTGGAAGCCCTGGCTGCGTGACCTGCGGGTGTTCCGCCCGCACCAGCTGGCCGACGACCTGGAAAAGCTGCTGCACGAAAAGGAAGTGACCGGCCGCAGCGCCTGGAACCGCCTGTTCGACGAGACCATCGCCGCGATGACGGTGCCGGTTTCGGGTGAGGACGTGACCGTCTCGGCCGCGCTGAACCAGCTCTCGGACAGCGACCGCAGCAGGCGCGCCGCCGCGGCCGAAGGTGTGTCCGATGCGTTCTCCAGCCGCAGCCGGCTGTTCTCGCTGATCACCAATACCTTGGCCAAGGACAAGGAGATCATCGACACCTGGCGCCACTACCCGCGCCCCGGCAGCTACCGCAACCGCTCCAACATGGTGGAGGACGCGGTTGTCGATGCGCTGGTCGCCGCCGTGGTGGAGAGCTTCCCGCGGCTGAGCCACCGCTACTACGCGATGAAGGCGAAGTGGCTGGGCCTGGAGAAGCTGAAGCACTGGGACCGCAACGCCCCGCTGCCGAACGAGGATGACAAGACCATCCCCTGGCCCGACGCGGTGCAGCAGGTGCTGGGCAGCTATGCCAGCTTCAGTCCGCAGCTGGCCGAGGTGGGCAAGCGCTTCTTCGACAACGCCTGGATCGATGCGGGGCTGCGGCCGGGCAAGGCCAGCGGCGCCTTCGCCCACCCGACGGTGCCCTCGGCGCACCCGTACCTGTTGCTGAACTATCACGGCAAGGCGCGCGACGTGATGACGCTGGCGCATGAACTCGGCCACGGCGTGCATCAGGTGATGGCGGCCGAGCAGGGCTACCTGCTGTCTGGCACGCCGCTGACCCTGGCCGAAACCGCCAGCGTCTTCGGCGAGATGCTGACTTTTCGGGGTTTGCTGGACGCGGAAAAGGACCCCAAGCGCCGCCGCCTGCTCCTGGCCGGCAAGGTGGAGGACATGCTGAACACGGTGGTGCGGCAGATCGCCTTCTACCGGTTCGAGACACTGCTGCACGACGAACGCCGCAAGGGCGAGATCGCCGCCGACCGGATCGGCGAGATCTGGATGCAGGTGCAGACCGAGAGCCTGGGGCCGGCCTTCGACTTCACGCCGGACTACAGCGTCTATTGGGCCTATATCCCGCACTTCGTGCACAGCCCGTTCTACGTCTATGCCTATGCCTTCGGCGACTGCCTGGTCAACGCGCTGTACGGCGTGTTCCAGGACGGCGGCATCCCCGGCTTCGAGCAGAAATACCTCGACCTGCTGAAGGCCGGCGGCACGCTCCGCCACAAGGAATTGCTGGCGCCCTTCGGCCTGGATGCGTCGGATCCGGCCTTCTGGCGGAAGGGGTTGGACGTGATCGCTGGCTTCATCGACGAATTGGAAGCCGCCGAGTGAGCGATACCGGCAAGAGCACCCTGTTCGGCGAGCTCCGCCGCATGGCCCGGACCTCCGGCGCCGTGGGCGGCATCGCCGCGCGCGTGGCCGGGGAGCGCTTCCTCGGCATCAAGACGGACAAGGCGGCGCATGCCGATGATCTGAAGGCGATCTTGGGCGGGCTGAAGGGCCCGCTGATGAAGGTGGCGCAGTTCCTGTCCTCCGTGCCAGATGCGCTGCCGGAGGAATACGCCGAGCAACTCGCCACCCTGCAGGCCAATGCGCCGCCGATGGGCTGGGCCTTCGTCCGCCGCCGCATGCAGGGCGAGTTGGGGCCGGACTGGCAGTCCCGCTTCACCAGCTTCGGCCAGGAAGCGTCCGCCGCCGCCTCGCTCGGCCAGGTCCACAAGGCCACGCTGCCGGACGGCCAACTCGTGGCCTGCAAGCTGCAATACCCGGACATGCATTCGGTCGTCGAAGCCGACCTCAAGCAGCTCAAGCTGGCGATGTCGCTGTACCACCGCATGGACAGCTCGCTCGACCATGACGAGGTCTATGCCGAGCTGGCGGACCGGCTGCGCGAGGAACTTGACTATGAGCGCGAGGCGGCGCAGCAGCGGCTTTACGGCGCCATGCTGGCCGACACGCCGCAGGTGACGGTGCCGCAGCCCGTCCCCGGCTATTGCACCAAGCGCCTGCTGACCATGACCTGGCTGGAGGGCAGGGCGCTCGCCTCCCGCCTGGCGGAAGACCCGCCGCAGGAGGAGCGAAATGCCTATGCCGACGCGCTGTTCCGCGCCTGGTACCTGCCGTTCTATCGCTACGGCGTCATCCATGGCGACCCGCATCTGGGTAACTACCAGGTCCGCCCGGACCGCGCCGGCATCAACCTGCTGGATTTCGGCACCATCCGCGTCTTCCCGCCGACCTTCCCGCGCGGCGTGATCCTGCTGTACGAGGCGGTGCGCGACCACGACGAGGAAAAGGCCGCCGAGGCCTACCGGATCTGGGGCTTCCGCAACCTGTCCAAGGAAACCATGGGCGTGCTCGGGCTGTGGGCGAAGTTCCTGTACGAGCCGCTGGTGCAGGACCGCGTCCGGCCGATCCAGGAGGTGGACGACCCGCAGCTGGGCCGCAAGATCGCCGGTCAGGTGCATGAGGGGCTGAAGCGCACCGGCGGCGTGCGGGTGCCGCGCGAATTCCCCCTGATGGACCGCGCCGCCGTCGGCCTCGGCAGCGTATTCCTGCGCAGCCGGGCGCAGCTGAACTGGCACCGCCTGTTCATGGAAATGGTCGAGGGCTTTTCCGAGGAAGCCCTGGCGCAGCGCCAGCAGGCGGCGCTGTTGGCCGCCGGGGTGCCGGGGGCGGCGGCGCCCTCAGTCTAGCTTTTCCACCACAGGTGCTGGCGGCGGCGGCTGGTTCGGCTGCGGCGCGCCGTAGCGCCGCGGCGGCGTGCCCACCAGGTAGCGGCGGCCCCAGCGGCACTCTACCAGCCGCACCTCCAACCCGCGGGCGCGGAAGCTGGCCTGCTGTGCCGGCGTGGCGGTGCCGAAATCAGGCTGCTCGTTGCAGCCGAAGCCGGCGTTGCGGATCAGCTCACTGTGCCAGCGCTCCTGCGCGCCGGGCGGCGGTGGAATATCGGCCAGGGCCGGCAGCGCCAGCAGCAGCATGGGTATCAGGCGCGCCAGCATCGCATTCCCCTTGTCGTGGCCTTCATTGCATCATGCCCGCGGCGGCACGGAGGCGGCAATGCAGAGCTTGGCGATGCTCGCCTCCCTGGCGCTGGAGGCCATGGTCGCCGCAGCCCTGCTGCGCGCCGCCGGCTGGGGCCGCCCCTGGCGTGGCGCGCTGGCGGCGGTCGCGGGGACGCTGGTCTCCCACCCGTTCGCCTGGGCCGGCATCAGCCTGGGCATGGCGCCGCTGGGCTACTGGCCCGCCGTGCTGGGGGTGGAAGCCCTGGTGGTGCTGGCGGAGGCGTCGGCCTATCGGCTGCTGGTGCCGATGCCCTGGCGCCGCGCCGTGTTGGCCGCGCTGCTGGCCAATGCGCTGTCCAGCGCGGCCGGGCTGGGTTGGTACGCCTGGGAAGGCAGGTTCAGCGCCAGCAGCAGCACCGGCAGTTCCGCCCAGGCATGCAGCAGCGCCGCCAGCGCATAGACCTTGCGCGCCGTGCCGTAGTCCAGTGCGAAGCCCAACAGCAGCGCCGCGCCGGCCGCGCCCAGACCCAGCACGAAGCGCTGCGCCGGCGGCCAGGGCAGCAGCGAAGGCGCCCCGGCCGGCAGCAGCCGCGGCAGCACGCCCAGCACCGCCACATAATGCATGCACTGCGCGAAGACGCTGGCGCTGAAGGCATGCAGCGCCCAGTCGCTGCCCAACGCCCAGGCCGGCACATAGGCGCCCAGGTTGCCCTGCAAGTCGCCCGCGCCTGGAAACGCCGTCACCTCCGGCGCCACCAGCCCCAGCGCCACCAGCCAACTGAACGGCAACCCGCTGGCGACCAGCAGCGGCAGCACCAGCAGCCCGATGCCTGCCATCGCCAGGGCGCGCTGCCGCTCGGCCCCGCGCAACCGTTCCGCCAGGAAGCCCAGCGGCGTCAGGTTATGCGTGACCGCAAGCAGCAGCAGCGTCAGGAAGGGTGCCACCGCCGCGCCCAGCGACAGTGCCAGCGCCAGCAGCGCCGTCGGCCACCGCGCCGGGCCGCGGGCTTGCAGCAGCGGCAGCAGAGCGAGCACGACGCAGCCGATCTCGGCCGGCAGCGCCACGCCCCAGGGCAGCACGCCCAGCATGGCCAGCAGCCGCATCGCCGCCGCCAGCCCCAGCAGCGCCGCCAGCCGCGCGGCCCAGGCCCGTCCCAGCCGCGTGCCGAAGCGCAGGTCGAGGTAGCGCAGCTCGCTGCCGACATGCGCCAGCCCGAAGCAGGCCAGCGCCAGCGTATAGGTGGCCAGCGGCAGCGCCACGCAGGCCACCAGCACCGCCACCACGCCCGATGCTGCCAGCAACCAACGGCCCGTCATGGGCCGCAGTATCAGCGCAGTTCGGCGAGGATGTCGTCCCATTCCGCCGCGACGTCGTCCGGCAGCTCCGCCGCTGGCTCCTGCGGCAACGCCGCGCCGGCGGCCACGCCCAGCCCCAGCACCCGCGCCATCTCGGCGTTCAGGTCGTGCCGGTTGATCGGCTTGCTGACATAGCCATCCATCCCCGCGGCCAGATAGCGTTCGCGGTCGCCCACCATGGCGTTCGCGGTCAGCGCGATGATCGGCAGGCGCGCCACCGGCCCCGCCAGGGCGCGGATCTGCGCCGTGGCCGTCGGGCCGTCCATGCCGGGCATCATGGCGTCCATCAGCACCAGGTCGAAGGCCTGTTCCTGCACCGCGGCCACCGCTTCGGCGCCGTTATGCGCGAAGACGACCCGGTGCCCGCCCGGCTGCAGGAAGGCGCCGATGACCATGCGGTTCACCTCGTCGTCCTCGGCCACCAGAATGCGTTGCGCCGGCAGGTCCCCCACCGCCTTGGCCAGGGCCGGCGCGGCCAGCAAGGTCTCCGCCATGGCGGCGGTCAGCACCAGGGTGAACTCGCTGCCTTCCTGCCAGACGCTCTGCACCAGGATCTCGCCATCCATCAGCCGGGCCAGCTCGCGGCTGATCGCCAGCCCCAGCCCGCTGCCGCCGAACTTGCGGGTTGAGGAAGCGTCGGCCTGGGTGAAGCGGCTGAACAGCGTCGCCAACGCGGCATTGGGAATACCTATGCCCTGGTCCTGCACGGCGATGCGCAGCGTCTCCCGCCCATCCGTCGCCGGGGCGCTGGACAGCGTGACGCTGATTCCCCCGCTGTCGGAGAACTTCACCGCGTTGGAGATCAGGTTCAGCAAGATCTGCCGCAGCCGCGTCGGGTCCAGCAGCAGCGGCGGCGGCGGCGCCCCGCGCAGCAGCACCTTCAGCTCCAGCCCTTTCGTCGTTGCTCCGGCGCGCAGCAGGTCTGCTACTTCATGTACCAGCGCCGGCACGTCGCAGGGCAGCGGTTCCAGCTGAATCCGTCCGGCCTCAAGCTTGGAATAGTCCAGGATGTCGTTGACCACGCTGAGCAGCGCATCGGCCGAGCGCGTCATCGTCTCGCACCAGTGGCGTTGTTCGTTGGCCAACGGGGAATGCCGCAGCAACTGGATCATGCCCAGCACACCATTCATCGGGGTCCGGATCTCGTGGCTCATATTGGCCAGGAAGTCGGATTTCGCCTGGTTGGCGGCCTCGGCGGCGCCCCGGGCGGCGGCCTGCGCCTCGGCCATTCGGCGCTGGGCGGTCACGTCCGTGCTGGTCAGCAGCACGCCGCCATCCGGCAGCGGCAGCACCTGGGTTTCCACCGTGCTGCCATCGGCCCGCCGGCGTTCGCGCATGCCGGCCGCCCCGCCGGGCAGGGCCTTGCCCAGCCGGCCCAGCATATCCACTACCATGGCGCCCGGCCGTGCCAGCTTGGCCGGCAGGTCCAGCAACTCCCGGGCTCGGTGGTTCAGCACCTGCACCCGGCCATCGGTTCCCGCCATCACCACGCCCTGGCTCAGCCGTTCCAGCGTGACCGCCAGCGCCCGGTCGCCGCGCGCCTTGGCCAGGTGCTGGCGCAGCATCAGCGCGGCGCCGGCCAGCATCAGCAGGCTGACCATGGCGCCGGCCAGCACGCTGCGCCGCCGGTCCAGCCCCCAGCCGGCCAAGCCCTGCTGCATGTCCAGCCCGACGAAGACGATCAGCGGGTAGTTCGCAACCGAACGAAAGCTGTACAGTCGCTGGACGCCATCGAAGCTGCCGGCGGCCATGTAGCTGCCCTGCCGCTGGCCCAGCACGCGGGACATCACCGCGTCGGAGGTGCGTTCCCCCAGCGCATTGGCCAGGAACGGCGCCCGCGCCCGCACCACGCCATCCTCGCCCACCAGTGCCACACTGCCCTGGCCGATGCTGAGGCCAGCGTAGAACCGCGACAGGTAGGCGGTGTCCATCGAGAGCACCAGCACGCCTTCGAATCCGCCGGCGGCGTTGCGCACCGGCCGGGTAAACTGGATGGTCCAGCGCCCGGTGATCCGGCCGAGCACCGGCTTGCTGATGAACAGGTTGTCGCCACCGCCCAGGTGAACGCGGAAATGCTCCCGGTCGGAAAGGTCCACCGGCGTCGTGCTGCGCTCCACGCTGGAAGCCCGCATGCGCCCGTCCGCGCCAATCAGCACCAGTTGCACCGTCAGCCCATCCGCCGGCTGCCAGGCATTGATCCAGGTGAACAGGTCGAAGCCC
>CANBNK010000165.1 GCA_947371015.1 Acetobacteraceae bacterium
CGTCTGACAGTCCATTCCACAGGCCCGCGCCGCCACGCTGTCCCGGCATCGAGCCGCGGCACGACGCAGATCCTCCACCGAATGCTCGTCTCGCCTGATGCAAACCGCCGTCGGCACGATGTCCTCCCCACAATCAGGAGATACGAATCACATCCGCCGTGGTCAGGGGAAGCACCCATGAGTCAGCACACCAAGCCGTTGGTATTAGACGGCCCCGATCCGGGCGCGCAGGGCTTCAACGTCTGCGCGCTTCGGGTGGGCCGTGCCGGGGCGCATCACTGCCGCCGCGCCGGCCGCCATGCCCCAGGCGAAGGCATCGCGGGGGGTAGCGCCCTCCGCCAGGTGCAGCACCATGGCCGCCAGAAAGCTGTCGCCGGCGCCCACCGCGCCCAGCGCCGGCACGTCCAGCGCCGGCAGTTGCAGCACGCCCTCCGCAGTGGCCAACAGCGCGCCGTCGCCGCCCAGCGTCACCGCCAACAGTTCCGTGGCACCTTGGGCAACGAAGCCCTGCGCCGCCTCGGCCAACTCGCCCGGCGCCAGCTTGCGGCCGACCAGCGTGTCGAACTCACCCTGGCTCGGCTTGATCAGCTTGAGGCCAGGCCCCAGCGCGGCCTTGAGCGGCGCACCGGAGGTATCCAGCACGAAGGGCATGCCGCGCCGCACCGCGATGGCCTTGCAACGGGCGTAGTAGTCGCCCGGCACGCCCGGCGAGAGGCTGCCGCTGGCCACCAGCCAATCGCCCGGCGTGTCCTCCAACGCCGCCAGCCCAGCCTGCCACTCGGCCTCGGTCAGCTGTGGGCCTTCCGGCACGAAGCGGTATTCCAACCCGGCCTTGAGATCATGCACCGTGTGGCTGATCCGCGTCCGCCCGCTGATCGGCACGGTCAGGTGTGGCACCTCGCCTTCGCGCAACAACTCCCCCAGCAACGTGCCGCTGACGCCGCCAGCCAGCAGAATCGCCAGCGTCTCGCCCCCCAATTCGCGCAACACGCGGGAGACGTTCACTCCGCCACCGCCGGGGTCGAAGCTGTCGCCACGGGTGCGGACCTTGCGTACCGGCTGCACCTGGTCAGCTTCCGCCGCCAGGTCGATGGTGGGGTTCAGCGTGAAGGTCAGGATGCGGGGCATCAGGCGCGTGCCCGGATGGCGGCGTACATCGCCTCCACGCCCAGCATCAGGTCGCTGACTTCCATCGCTTCGCGCGGGTTGTGGCTGCCATGGGCGTTGCGGACGAAGACCATGGCGGCGGGTGTACCACGCCGGGCGAATTCCGCGGCGTCGTGCCCCGCGCCGGAGACGGTGCTGTAGGGCGTTGCCAGTGCCGCCTGGATCGCGTCATGCCCGGCCGCGTCCAGCCGGATCGGCGCCGCTTCCACCCGCGTGCCCAGCGTGAACTCAACCCCGCGGGAGCGGCCGATATCGGCGCAGCGCCGGGCCAGGAAGCCGCGCATGCCGTCCAGCACGTCGGCGTTCGCGCTGCGGATATCCAGCGCGAAGCGGACCTCGGCCGGGATGCGCGTGGCGGTGCTGGCCTCGGCTTCCGTCATCACCAGGCCGGCGGTCACCACCAGGTCGTTGCCTTCCTGCAGGCTGCGCGCCCAGATGCCGTCCAGGTCCATCAGCAACTCCGCCACCGCCATGGCCGGGTCGCGCCGCAGATGGCGCGGCACCACGCCGGAATGGCCAGCCTCCCCCAGGCAGCGGGCGCGCGGGAAGCGGATATGGCCCCGCACGGCGCTGACGGCGGCGGCGGGCAGGTCGCGGTCCAGCAGCACCGGGCCTTGCTCGATGTGCAACTCCCAGAACATCGTCGTGCGCTGGATCTCGGGCAGCGCCACGCCGGCGCCAGCGGCGCGCGCATCGCCGCCCTGTTCGGCGATGTGTTGTGCAAGCGTCAACCCGCTGTCGCGTCGGGGTGTCGCCAGTTCGGCTGGCTCCAGCGCTCCGAAGGCCGCCCGGGTGCCGACATAGGGCGCGCCGAACCAGGGCGATTCCTCACCGCGCAGGGCCACGGCGCGCAGGGGTATGCCATCCCGTGCCGCGCGCAGGGCGCAGAGCAAGCCGGCCACCGTACCGGCGGCGCCGTCGAAGTTGCCGCCCTGCGGCACGCTGTCCAGGTGAGAGCCGGTTGCCATCGCCGGCGCATCGCCGAGGCCGGGCGGTGCCAGCCAGCAATTGCCCACGGCATCGACATGGCGCGCAAGGCCATGCGCCTCGCCGGCTTCCGCCCAAAGCCGATGGCAGGCGGATTCCAGCGCCGACCAGGCTGGCCGGGTCACGCCGCCCAGCGGGTCCAGCGAGCCGGCGCGGAAGCCGTCCAGCAGCCGCGCCGCCAGCGCCGCCTCATCCAATGGCACCGCCAGCCGATGCGCCAACACGTTCATTCAGCCGCCAACCTTTCGCGCGCCGGCAGCGCCATGCCGACCAGCTGCGCCACATCCGTGATGCCACGCCGCGCGCAGAACGCCACCAGGCCGTCCAGAACGTCCAGCATCGCGGTCGGCTGCACGAAGCTGGCGGTGCCAACCTGCACGGCCGTGGCGCCGGCCATCATGAACTCCACCGCATCCTCGGCCGTGCTGATGCCGCCGACGCCGATGATGGGGATGCCGACGGCCTGGGCGCATTGCCACACCAGCCGCAGCGCGATGGGCTTGAACGCCGGCCCGCTGAACCCGCCCATGCCGGCGCCAAGCTTCGGCCGCGCTGTCTCGATATCGATGGCCAGGCCCAGAATGGTATTGGCCACCACCAGCGCCTCGGCCCCCGCCGCCTCGCAGGCGCGCGCCACGGCGGCGATGTCGGCGGTATTGGGCGACAGCTTGACCCACAGCGGCAAGGCACTCGCCGCCCGCACCGCCGCCACGGCGGCGGCGGCCGTCTCCGGCAGCATGGCGAAGGCGCGGCCGTCTTCCTCCAGGTTCGGGCAGGAGATGTTTGCTTCTATCGCCGCGACGCCCGGCGTTGCCGCCAGCAGCGCGGCAGCGCGGGCGAACGCGGCGACCGAGGGCGCCGACAGGCTGACGACCAGCGGCGCGCTGAAGCGGCGCCATTCCGGCATGGCCTTGGCGATGAACGCCTCCAGCCCCTTGCCGGGAATGCCGATGCTGTTCAGCAGCCCGTTCTCGGTTTCCGCCAGGCGCGGCAGCGCATTGCCCAGCCGCGCTTCCGGCGTGACGGATTTCGTCACCAGCGCACCCAGCCGGTTCAAGTCCATCACCTCGGCAAGCTCAGGTCCGAAGGTGCCGCTGGCCGGCATGACCGGATTGGCGAGCGTGAGGCCGCCGATGCGCGTTGTCAGCTTCACCATGCCAGCGCCCGTTGCAGGTCGAAGACCGGACCTTCGCGGCAGACGCGCTGGTGCGTGACGTGGCCGTCCTCGTCGCGGATATCGCGGACGCAGCAGAAGCACATGCCGAGGCCACAGCCCATCTGCTGTTCCAGCGCCACCTGGCCGGGAATGCCGTACTCCGCCGCCAGCCGTTGCAGCAGCAGGAACAATCGGTTGGAGCCGCAGGTGAAGACCGCATCCGGCCGTGCCGTCTCGAACCGCCGGCGCAGCAGCGCCTCCACCTGATCAGGCGCGGAAGTTCCGTCGCTGTCATACACCGCGTCGAAGGTGTCGGCGCCAAACTCGGCCGCCATAAGGTCCTCGGGCACGCGGGCCGAGAGCACGGCATGGACCTGCGGCCCACTTCCGACCAAGGGCGCCAGCGTGGCCAGCCCGACGCCGCGCGCCAGCACCAGCACGCGCCGCGCGCCGGGCGGCAGGCTGAAGCCGACGCCGAGCGGGCCGACCACATCCAGCGTATCGCCAGCACGCAACCGCGCCAGCGCCGCGGTGCCGCGGCCCTTCACATGCAGCAGGAAGCCCAGCGTGCCATCGGCGCCGATGCGCCACACGCTCATCGGCCGGCGCAGATAGGGGCCATTGCCGCCGGCGTCACGGCACAGCAGGTGGCAGAACTGGCCAGGCCTGGTCCGCGCCGCCAGCCCCGGTGCCGCCACCACCAGCCGATGGTAGCGGCCACCTACCGGCGCCGATTCCAGCACCGGGCAGGCGACCTGGGCGATGGCGAAGCCCGAAGGGGCAGTATCCATGACCCAAGCCTCGGCCGGGCCGAGACTCGGAGTCAAATGTTGTTTTCGCTATGCCTCGAACAGCGAACCGCCGGAGCCCTTGGCCAGCCGCTTCTCGACAAACATCAGCCGGTCCTGGCCCCAGAAGATGTCCTCGCCAATCACGTAGCTCGGTGCGCCGAAGACGCCGCGTGCCAGGGCGGCGGCGGTATCGCGCTCGCGCATCTCGGCCCAGCGCGGCTCCTTGCCCAGCGCGATCACCGCCTGCGCGTCCAGCCCGCAATCGCCGATCAGCGCCGCCAGCGTTGCCTCGTCGCCGGGGTTCTGCTCCTCCTCCCACAGCGCCTTCAGCACCCGCTGCGCCAGGCGGATCGCCGGGGCATCGCCCGCCGTCTCCCGCAGCGCGATGACGCAGGAGGAGGACAGCGCCTCGCTGGTCGGGAAGTGCTTCGGCTGCGTGTTGAACGGCAGGCCCAGCTCCGCCTTCCAGCGCGCCAGTTCCTGCAACCGATAGGCCTGGCGCTGCGGGCTGCGCTTGGGCAAGGGCAGGCCGCCGGAGCCGGCGAAGATGGTGCCGAAATCCACCGGCCAGATCCGCAGCGTGGCGCTGTACTTCGCCGCCAGCGCCTCGATCCGCGCGCCGCCCATGTAGGTCCAGGGCGAGTTCAGCGAAGCGTAGTAGTCGATATGCATCTCTCAGCCCTCCAACGGCGCGCCGGTGGCGGCGCGGACTTCCTCGAAGCTCATCCCCGGCGCCAATTCCACCACGCGGAAACCATGGCCGGTGGGGGCAAAGAGCCCGTAGTTGGTGGCCACCAGCGTCACCACGCCGCGCGCCGTCACCGGCAGCGCGCAGCTCGGCACCAGACGCGGCGCGCCCTTGCGGGTCACGTGCTCCAGGATGATGAAGACCCGCTTGGCGCAGGCCGCCAGGTCCATCGCACCGCCGATGCCGCCGCCCTTCTGCCCCGCCACCTTCCAGTTGGCGAAGTCGCCATTGGCGGCCACCTCATAGGCGCCCATCACCGTCACATCGATGCGGCCGCTGCGGATGATGGCAAAGCTGTCGGCGTGGTTCACTGTCACGCTGTCCGGCCGCAGCGAGACATTCTGCCCGCCGGCATTGACCAGGTGCAGATCCTCCTGCCCCGCCGGCAGCACCGGCCCGTAGCCGATCAGCCCATTCTCGGAGTGATAGGTGATCTCGCGGTCGCCGATATCGGTGTTGCTGCACAGCGTCGGGATACCGACGCCGAGATTGACCAGCCAACCGTCCTGGAACTTCTCGGAGAGACGGTCGGCCATCTGCTGGCGGTCCCAGCCTTTCGCTGGAGCGCCGGAGCGCGCGGAGGCGTGAATCGGCCCGACACTATTCCCGCTCATTTCTTGCGCTCCTCACGCCGCACCGCCCAGATGCCATCGGGGGCAGCCGGCACCACCACCATGCGCTGCACGAAAATGCCCGACGTATGCACCGCATCCGGGTCCAGCGCGCCGGCCGGAAGGATCGGCTCCTCCACCTCGACGATGCAGATCCGCGCCGCCATCGCCATGACCGGGCAGAAGTTGCGCTGCGTCAGCCGGAACATCAGGTTGCCGCTGGCATCCGCCCGATGCGCGCGGACGAAGGCGTAGTCCAGCGGCAGGGCGTATTCCAGCAGCATCTCCCGCCCGTTGAACACGCGCGTCTCGCGTCCCTCAGCCAGTTCGGTACCGACCGCGGTGGGCGTGTAGAAGGCCGGGATGCCGGCGCCGGCGGCGCGCATGCGCTCGGCCAGCGTGCCCTGCGGCACCAGCTCGGCCTCGACCTCGCCGCTCTCGTAGTACTTGGTGAAGGGCAGCACGTCGGTCGGGCGGGTCGCCGCGGTGAAGCTGGCGATGACCTTCTTCACCTGGCCGTTCTCCACCAGGCTGGCAATGTCCGGCATGCGCGGCTGATGCGCGCCGCCGGTGGTGTTGCCGACGCAAGTCAGCCCCTTCGCGCCCTGCTCGCGCAGCGCCTTCAGCAGGTTGTAGGGTGTGCCCGGCGCCGCAAAGCCGCCGATGCCGATAACGGAGCCGTCCGGAATATCGGCTACCGCTTCGGCGAAGCTGCCGAAGGTCTTGGATCGCATGCGCGGCGTTCCCCCTGATGTTCTAGGGCCAATGCTGCCAGTTGCCGCGCGCGGCGTCCACGTGCAGGGTGCCGGCCACGGAGGAAACCACATGCTGGCACGGCGTGGAGTGATGGCGGCGGCGCTGCTGGCACCGGGGATAGCCCGGGGCCAAGCATGGCCGACGCGCCCGGTGCGGATCGTGGTGCCCTTCACGCCAGGTGGCTCCAACGACGCCATGGCGCGCCCCCTGGCGGAACGCCTGCAAGCCCGCTTCGGCCAGCCCTTCGTCATCGAGAACCGCCCCGGCGCCGGCAGCGCGGTGGGCGTGCAATACGCGGCGCAGGCGGTGCCGGACGGCCATACGCTGCTGGTCACCACCTCCAGCGTCGCCGCCATCGCGCCGGTGCAGCGCATTGGGTTTGACGCAGGGCGCGAACTGGACGGCATTGCGCTGCTGGCCAGCGCGCCGCTCGCGGCCTTCGTGCCGCCGAACAGCCGCTTCGCCAGCCTGCGCGCCATGGTGGCGGAAGCCCGCGCCAAGCCCGGCGAGGTCACCTATGCCAGCAGCGGCCCCGGCAGCACGGTGCACCTGATGACGGAGCTGTTCTGCCTGAAGGCCGGCGTGCAGATGCAGCACATTCCCTATCGCGGCACCGCCGGTGCGCTGACCGATTTGGTGGCCGGACGGGTGGATGTGATGTTCACCACCTTCGCCAGCACCGGCGGCCAGCTGCGCGGCAACCTGCTGAAGGTACTGGCCCATGCCGGTGAGGCCCGCCCGGCAAACACGCCGGATGCCCCGACCGCGCGAGAGCAGGGCATCGACTATATCGGCGGCATCTGGTGGGGGCTGTTCGCACCGCAGGGCATTCCTGCCGCGGTGCGCGCCGCGCTGAACACGGCCACCAACGCCGCACTGGCGGAACCGGGCTTCGCCGCCATCCTGGCCAATGAGGCTGCGACGCCCGGCGCGCTGGTACCCGATGCCTTCCAGGCAATGATCCGCGCCGAACAGCAGGCGATGCAGCAGGTGGTGACGGCGGCGAAGATCACCGCTGATTGAGGCCTAACTTGGCGCTGCGCGCAGTTTTCCATCACCATGTATCGTAGCCTGCGCCGGTCAATTGGTTGGCGCACTCGAATGGCGATCAGCCTCGTGGACGCATCCGGCTTCCTTTCAGTTAACCAAGAAAATGCGTTACGATGCCGACCCTGAGCTTTGGAGGCGGCCATGCGTCGGCGCGAGTTGATCACGCATTTGGGCGGCGCGGCGACTGTATGGCCGTTGGTGGCGTTCGCGCAGTCTGCGGTGCCGATCATCGGCTTCGTGAGCAGCAGATCGGCGGCTGATTCGACCGCTCTCGTGGCCGCGTTCCGCAAGGGTATCGGCGAAGCCGGTTATGTCGAGGGCCAAAACATCGCCGTCGAATACCGTTAGGCTGACGGCCAGTATGACCGCCTTCCCGCAATGGTGGCAGACCTTGTCAAGCGGGGCGTGACGTTGCTGGTTACAGCCGGTGGCGAGCCTTCGGCACTGGCCGCCAAAGCAGCAACGTCCACGATCCCGATCGTATTTACGATCGGCGGCGATCCGGTGAAAATTGGGTTGGTCGAACGTCTGAATCGGCCGGGCGGCAACGCCACCGGCGTCAGCCTGCTGACGACCGCCCCGGAATCAAAGCGGCTTGAACTGCTCCAGGAGTTGGTGCCCGGCGCCAAGGTCGTTGGCGTACTGATAAATCCAAACTACCAGGAGGCCACCTCCGAGGCGCGGGAGTTACGGGATGCGGCAGCCGCGATGCGTCAAGGCATTCATATTGCCTACGCCAAAAGCGACGCAGAACTGGAAGCAGCGTTCGTAACCCTCGTTCGGGAGCGAGCCGATGCCCTGCTGGTGAGTGCCGATCCGTTCTTCGATACCAGGCCCGATAAGATCATCGCCTTCGCGGCTGAACATCGCATGCCCGCCGTCTATCAGTTCCGCCAATATGCAGTGCGAGGCGGCCTGATGAGTTATACCAACTCCCATGGCGAGTGACTCTCGCGAGGGCTTCCCCGACGCGGCGTTGATGTGATTCAAGCTGGTGATCCTTGGAGGTTCACCATGGCCCGCGCCATTGCCCTGCGTTCGGACTTCAGTGCCGCCGACCTTCGTCGCCTGGCGCGGCGGAGCGGGGATGCAGCCCAGGCCAGGCGGTTGCTGGCGTTGGCGGCGATCTACGACGGCGGCACGCGCTCGGAGGCGGCGCGGCTCGGCGACGTCACCTTGCAGATCGTGCGGGACTGGGTGGTGCGCTTCAACGCCGAGGGTCCGGGCGGGCTACGCGACCGAAAAGCACCTGGCCCCACGCCGCTGCTGACCGACGCGCACCGGCAGGCGCTGGCCGCGCAAATCGACAGCGGCCCGATCCCGGCGGCCCATGGGGTGGTGCGCTGGCGGCTGTGCGATCTCGGCCAATGGCTGTGGGAGGAGTTCCGCGTCTCGGTCTCGATGCAGACGCTGAGCCGCGAGCTGCGCGCCATGGGCTACCGCAAGCTCTCGGCCCGGCCGAAGCATCATGCCCAGGCAATCGGCGCCATCGATGCGTTCAAAAAAACTTCCCCGCCTCGCTGGCAGGCATCGCGCGCAAGCAGGGCCTCGGCCTCGACGCGGTAGAGATCTGGTTCGCCGACGAAGCCAGGATCGGCCAGAAGAACAGCATCACCCGCCGCTGGGCGCGGCGCGGCACCAGGCCCTCCGCGCCGCAGGACCTGCGCTACGCGTCTACCTACATCTTC
>CANBNK010000166.1 GCA_947371015.1 Acetobacteraceae bacterium
CCGCCACGGTCGAACGCCGTGCTCGCCGCCGCCCCGGACAGCAGTTGGTCCAGGATCGCATCAGGTATCTGCGGCTCTTTCCGCTTGGCCATGAGGGACCTCCTTCTTTCCCACTATGACCGGCCACACACGAAATTCCCGACAGTCCCGGAGGAGCGCGCTGCGGGACTGGCTCTCCAGACCGCACGGCAAGCCAGACAAATCCAGGGTCCCGCGGGTCAGGCCCGTCCGGCGTTCGCCACGGTGCCCCTGACGTCCCAGTTGCGGCCTGCCGGTTCCGATGACATCGCTGCGCCTTGAGTTGCCCACTCCACCGGCACCCCCTTCAGCAACCCCGGCAGCGTCATCCTCTCCGGCTGCCGCCCGTCCAGGATCGCCTCGACGATATCCGGCGCCAGCAGCGTGAGCCGCAGCACCCTGCTGACGTAGCTCTCGTTGATTGTAGCTCCAATCCCGTGGGCAGCAGACCACATCGAGATCAGGGTCATCAGACTCAAGGACGGCGACGCATAGCCATGCGCTACGACCGATGCGCCTGCTTCAGCGCCATCGGTATCGCTGTAACCGTCACCTTCTGGTGCAACCAATGAGTCCTGAGCCTAGACCAGCCGCTCGACCCACTTTTCCACCGGATCGCCGCTCCCCAGATCCGCCTGTACCAAGCCGTCAACCATGAAGGTCGGCGACACGTGGATACCATTCTGCCGCGCGTACCGGGAGTGCCACTTCACCTCGGCCTGTAGTTCGGGCGCAGCGAAAGCTGCCGCCAACGCCAATCTGCTGTAGCTCTCGATGCGGGCGATGATCTGGCGCGGCGTCGCGTCCATGTTCGGGCCGCAGCAATGCTGCTCGAACTCGAACTCCTCGCGGTGCGCCCCCACCGCGGCCAGCACAGCCTTGGCGCTCTCCTTGCCGCCGTCGAGGGTCGATGCCGCCAGTACGGCGCGCACGATCACGCCGGAGAACATGTGCCATGGCTGCGACTGCAGCCGAATTTTGACGGTGGCTCGCTCCGGGCCAGCCGCCTCCAGCAGGGCGTCCAGCTTGTTGAAGGCGCGGATCGAAAACGGGCAGGTGGGTTCTAGGAACATCTCGAACAGCCGAGGTCCATGACCCCAGGCGAGGGAGGCAGCGCGGCGCGTGGTGGTCATTCTGGGTATTCTCCGGAGTGGGTTGCATTGTCCATCGTCTGGTTAACTTGCCTGTGGTCTCCTGGCGTCTAGGCCCAGAGCATGGTGATGATTGGGATTAATTCTTTACACCAACAAGGTCGGCCGTGCGCCTGAGCCTGCTTCTCTTGCCCCTGGTGCTTGCCGGCCGCCACCCGGTGACCTCGGCTCAGGCCCAGTCAGACGAAGCAATCCGGTAGTACCTGTGCCGTGACCTACGCGGTTGCGTTCTGACCAGCATGGCAGCCCTCCGTGCCAATGACGGTGAGACAAAGCGCCGCCTGAATATTAGCCTCGATGGCGCGGAAGGATCAGCTCGCTGATGCTCAGGGGCGCCCTCTGCAACAAGCCGAGCACGGCGCAGTTCGTCCACTGCCACAAGCCGGCGGAGGCCAGGGTGGGGCGGCAGGGTGTCGAAGGGCGCCGTGGCAGACAAACAGCGTGGGTACGCCCGGAAAGGCTGCCATTGTTGCCATTGCGGGGCCGGTGTGGTGGGCATGGATCAGGTCAGGCTTGCAGGGCAGTGCGCCAGGGCGGTCGAGGATCAGGTGGCCGCGTTTGCGCATCCGCTGACCGAGTGGGCCGATCATCGGTGTGAATACGAACACCCTGTGACCTCGCTCCCGCGGGGGTCGGCCAGTTGTTCAGTGGCAGCCTCGGTGCCGCTGCGCTACGACAGCAAGATATTGGTCAGTAGAAAGGTGTAGGAGAGGCCAGATGGTATTCAAAAATGCATTGTTTGTTATGTCAGGCAAGTGATATTTGTATTATAATATCAAAATTTAAGCAGGCCTATTCTCATCGTAGCGCATCCTGGGCATGAAATTCGCCTATTTTTTGGATGCATCGGCATCGTCCGATACTGTGTGGGCTGACAGATGGTTCAGGCGGCGCGGCTGCTGCGCGCATCGACCATATGGCGAACGTCATTGCGAACTGTGGTGCCACAAGGTTGCGGAGCGGCAGATGGTCACAGCAGCCAGCACAACGGATGGTTATCTGCCGCCAGTTCCTCCGGCCGTTGGTTGTTCCGGAGGCTATGCCATGAGCGAGGACGCAGCAGCCACCAGGCTGGTGGCGCATGAGACAGTCTGCGCCGAATGCCGGAAGCAGGCGACGGATCGCTCGGTCGGTTCGAGAGAATGGTGATCGACATCGCCCCGCTGCGGGTAGGTGAGGGCAGCGCAGTTCGGGTGCTGCGGCGGCTGATTGCCGGATAGGCTTGCTCGGCAGTACCGACCGCCGGGCACGCCTATCCCTTTCGGCTGACCCTATGGCGGTCGGCTTGGAGAGTTCCAGACGAGTGCGCTGCCAGCCCCCTCTATCATCGATCCGCCCCTCGTGCGGCGCCTTCGACCGCAACCTCGTCCCGGACAAGCCTTATCAGCAAAGCCGACTAAAATGCCTCCAGGGCTCGCATCAGCGCCACGGATGAATCCAGGCTGTTGAAGCGCGCTAGAAGTGCAATTGCTTCTTCAGTCGCCCCGGCAGGCAGGCCACCGGCGGCGGCGCAGGCGAGGAACTTGCTGTCCAGTTCGGCAGCTGTCAGTGGTTCGCGCGGGTGGCCATGCGGTGTTATGGCGCTGGCTTCGCGCAGGGTGCCGTCGCGCAGGAAAACGCGGACGATGCCGGTTTCCACCGCGTCGCTGATCGCGCGGCTGGCGGGCTGGGCCGGGTCTGGAAGCATTTCAGTGCGGCCCAGCAGGTCCAGTACTGCGGGCCGGGCGATGGCTGCCGGGGTGAAGCTTGTCGGGGTGAGCGGGCCATCATGCAGTGCAGCAGCCAGGCAATAGGGCAGGCTGAAGCGCGCTTCCGCCACGCTGCCCGGCACCCGGTAGCGGAGATTGGCAACGGCGATCTCTGAGACCAGTGTTTCCATGCGCACTACGTCGCCTGGCACCAGTTGCAGCGACAGCAGTGCGTCCACCGGGCGGTGCGTACTGGCGCAGCATGGATAGAACTTCGCCCAGATACCGTGCCGCAAAACAGCGCAGTCCCCCCCCAGCCCCGCCAGGGCTGCGTCCAGGCCAGGGGCTTTGTCGCCGGCCATCATCTCCTGGTAGCCCCAGGTGCCGTCCAGCGGCTCGGCGATGGCTTCCAGCCCGGCGGCGGCCAGTTGCGCTGCCACAAGGCCGTTCTTCGCCGCCAGCCCGGCATGCAGCGGCTTGGCCATGGTGCCGAACTGCCGCTTCGACCCGCCCGCCATGCTGGTGCCGAGCGAGATTGCCATGGCGGTCTTGGTTGCATCGAGGCCCAGCAGCCGGGCGCAGGCTGCGGCCACCGCGGGGCTGCCCAATGAGAGTGTGGTGTGCCAGCCACGCTGGTAGTGCACTTGGTTCATCGCCTGGCCCAGCCGGGCCATGACCTCATAACCGACGATATAGGCATCGACGCAGGCAGCCATGCTTGCACCGGTTTCCTCGGCCAGCGCCAACAGCGCGGGCACCAGAGCGGCGCTGGGGTGGCTCAGCGCGGGCTCGCAGACGTCGTCATAATCCAGCGCATGCGCCGCCGTGCCATTGACCAGCGCGGCCCAGGGCGCTGCCAGGCGCGTCCCGCCCGCGGTAAAGCAGGGCCCGCTGCCCCAGCGCGAAACAGCTGCCCGCGCCGTTGCCGTGCATTCCTCCTGCCGGCCTGCCAACATCGTGGCCAGCGTATCCACGAAGGCGCAGCGCACCGCTTCGCGCGCGGCTTCCGGCCAGGTGTTCGGGACTTCGGCGCACCAGGCGGCCAGGCGGGCGGTCGAACTCATGCCACTATTCCAAATCAATGCGGGCTCGGCGGACAATCTCCCGCGTAGCCTGCAACTCGTGCCGAAAGAAGCGGTCTAGTTCGGCCGGGGTCGAGGCCTTTGCTTCCACGCCGAGGTCCGCCAGCCTGGCCGCCAAGCCGGGCTCCCGCATCGCCTCACCAATGGCCTCGGCCTGGCGCGTGGCGATCTCGGTCGGCAGGCCTGCGGGGCCGAACAGCGCCGCCCAGAAGTTGAAGTCGAAATCCGCCAGGCCGCTTTCCGCCAGCGTAGGCACATCCGGCAGCAAGGCGGATCGGGTACGGCCCAGCATGGCCAGGGGTCGGGATCGCCCTGCCTGCATGAAGCCGCGTTGGGTGGTGATGCTGTCCACCACCATGGTGATCTCGCCAGAGAGCAGCGCCTGCGCCGCCGGGCCGGTGCCACGATAGGGCACATGCACCATCTCCACGCCGGCCCTTTCGCAGAACAGCGCGGCACCCAGATGCGGCGAGGTGCGCGGCCCGGAGGAGCCGTAGGTATACTTGCCCGGGTTGGCCTTCAGCAGCGCGATGAACTCGCGGATGTTCTGCGCCGGCACGCTGGGATGCACCACGATCAGCATGGGCATCATCGCCACCAGGCTGATCGGCGTGAAAGCGGCGACGGGGTCATAGGGCAGGTTGCGCATGGTGGCCGGGTTCACCACCGCGCTGGAGTAGCTTTGGAACAGCAGCGCGTGGCCGTCCGGTTCCGCCCGCGCCACCGCGGCCGAGCCGACCACGCCGGAGCCGCCGCCCATGTTCTCCACCAGGAAGGGCTTCGGCATGATATCCGTCAGGCGTTGGGCGACCAGTCGTGCCACGACGTCGATGCCACCGCCGGGTGGAAACGGCACCACCCAGCGCACCGGGCGCCTTGGCCAGGCCTCCTGAGCCCTTGCTGACCGGAGCCCTGCGGCCAGCGGCAGCAAGGTGGCGCCTGCCAGGGTGCGGCGCGACAGCAAGGTCACCTCAGTTCACTGCCAGCGCCATGACGCCGGTGCAGCCCTTGGGGAGCGGTACCTCCTGCCAGCTGGCGCCTTCGTCCAGCGTGCCAAAGACCTGGCCCTTGCGCGCGGCGGCATAGACCACGGCACGGTCGCGTGGGCTGGGTACCACCGCCATCATGGTGCTTTCGGCCTTGGTGGAGGTGTCGAAGCGGGCCCAATTCCGGCCCAGGTCCGGGCTGCGCCAGACCGTGCCGGTGGCGCCGTTGGCCGCGGTTGACATGGTGGCGTACAGCAGGTTCGGGTCATGCGGGCTGACGCGCACGTCGCGGCCGTAGAAGATCGGCGTGCGCTGACGCATCTCCAGGTCTTGCCAGTGCGCGCCGTGGTCTTCGCTGCGGAACAGGCCCATGCGCAGCGCGACAATCGGCGTTTCCGGCGCCGCGGCGCTTATCGCCAGCGCGTGCACGTCCAGCATGCCTTCGGCGGTATGGCTGGTGATGATCGCGCTTTTCAGGTGTTCCTGCTCGGCCAGCTGGATCAGGTGCTCGGAGCAATCGGTCCAGCTTTCGCCGCCATCCGTACTGCGGATGACGCCACGCACTTCCAGCGCCGCGAACATCTCCTCCGGCTGTGCCGGGTTGAAGGCGAAGCGCATGACGCGGTTGCGGAAGCCGCGCATATCCGCGACATCCGAGAGATCGACGCCACGCGCCTGGCGGAAGCTGCCGCCGGCGTCGTCCGAGATGAACACACCGAGCGGCGAGGTGCCGACGTAGATCCTGCGCTGGTCCTGCGGATGCACCGCGATGGACCAAACCTGTAGGTCGCGATGCGGGAAGTTCAGCCGCGCCCAGTTGCTGCCGGCATCGGTGGAGACATAGGGGCCTTCCTGGGTGCCGGCGTAGATCCGGTTGGCGTCATGCGGGTCCACGGTGAGGCAGGGCACATGGCATTCGGCCGGCAAGCCCTGGGTCAGGTGTTCCCATTCGCTGCCACCCACGGCAAGGCGGAACACGCCGCCCAACGTATCCGGCGCCGCTATCATGCTGCCGCCACCCGGCCAGCGCACGACGCCGACAAAGACATTGCCCTTCGACATGATGTTCCCCCCTCGTTTTGTTGGAGGCAAGCCTAGGCTCGGCAGTGCCGGGGCAGCAAGCGGGCGTCTATTCCGGCCGGATACCCGCCAGCTGCACGGCACGCCTGGTACGCTCAAGGTCGGCGCGCAGGAAGGCGGCAAAATACGCCGGCGTGGTCTGCGGTGGGCGGGCCAATTCGACGCCCAGCCCGGTCATGCGCTCATGCAGTGCAGGGGTGGCAAGGCACTCAGGCAACAGCGCGGAAAGCCGCTGAATGACGGCATCCGGCGTGCCTGTGGGGGCACAGAGCCCGTTGTAGGAGAACAGTACCGCGCCATTGTAGCCTGACTCGATCAAGGTCGGCAGTTCCGGCACCAGGGCGGAGCGCTGTTCGGCAGTGAGCGCTAGCAGCCGCAGCCGGCCTTCGCGCACCAGCGGGAGGGCACCACTTATCTGCTCCATGAGGCAGCTGACATTGCCGGCCAGCAAGTCTGGCATCATGGGGCCGGAACCACGGTAGGGCACATGGGTGATGCCGGCGCCACTGGCTGCGTCGAACAATGCAAGCGCTAGGTGGTTGGATGAGCCGATGCCCGCGGTTCCACAACTGATCGCACCAGGCCGCGCCTTAGCCATGGCGACCAGTTGCTGCACTGTCTGCGCCGGATGGTCGGCGCGCACGGCAACCACCATGGGCAGCACCGCGCATAGCCCGATGGGCTGCAATTGACGAAATGGATCGTAGGGTAGATTGGCCTGGGTCAGCACATTGCCGACCAGGGAGCCATTTGAACCCATCATGAGCGTGTGGCCGTCCGGCCGACTGTTGGCGACCATTTCGGCACCCAGAGCACCGCCAGCACCAGTGCGGTTTTCCGCTACTACCGGCTGGCCCAGCCGGGCACTCAGCAGTGGCGCCAGTAGGCGAGTGAGGATGTCGATGTTGCCGCCAGGTGGGAAGGGTATCACCAAGCGAACCGGCCGATCCGGCCAAGCTTCGGCTTGCGCCCTGGGTGCCTGCATAGCCGCAATTGAGGCCAAAAGCCCTCTGCGGGTCAAAGCTGTCATGGCGCTTCCTCACGTATTTTGACGGCAGCATGCAGCCGGTATGGGCTACGCGCCAATGGGAGTGTACGGGCCGCCGTCGCGTGCTCCGCGGGGGGGCAGATCCCGGAGCTGGCGCATATCTGCAGGCGGGCTGCTGCTTGACCATGCCACAAAAACAGGGCGGTGCCAGGGCCGGAGGCGGCCGCGCCCCTTGCTTGGCAGTATCGATCCGACCAGCCTTACTTGCCCAACAACACTCGCCTCGCCTCGGCACGGTCCAGCCCGTAGCTTGCCAGCGCCCATTCGATACGCTCAACTATGCGCCAGGCGGCACAAGAACGCCGGGAGGAAATTCACTTATGCTCATGAACCGTCGTACCCTTTTGCAGGCTGGTGCTGCTGGCTTTGCAGTCTCTCCCTTTGCCCAGGCGCGCGGCCAAAGCGCCAACACAATCAAGATCGGGCTGCTCACCGATCTTTCCGGCACCTATCGCGACGTCAATGGTCCAGCCTCGCTGGCATGCACCCGCCTTGCGGCGCAGGAGTTCGGCAACCAAGGCTTCAACGTTGAAGTGGTGTCAGCCGACCATCAGAACCGCCCCGATGTAGCGCTGAACATTGCACGGCAATGGTATGATCGCGACGGAGTGGACATGGTGCTCAACCTTGCCGCCTCATCGGTGGCCCTGGCTGTGGCCGAACTCACACGGGAGAAGAACAAGGTGGCCATTGCCACCTCTACCGCCACCTCCGACTTCAGCGGTAAGGCCTGCACACCCAACACAATCCACTGGGTGTTCGACACCTACGCCCTGGCGCGCTCCACTGGCGGTGCCCTGGTGAAAGCCGGCGGCGACAGTTGGTTCTTCGTCACCGCAGACTACGCCTTTGGCCATTCGCTTGAACGCGACACGGGCGACTTCGTCAAAGCTGCCGGCGGGCGTGTGCTGGGCAGTGTCCGCACCCCCTTTCCCGGCACCACTGACTTCTCCTCTTTCCTGCTGCAAGCGCAGGCGTCACGGGCCAATGTCATCGGCTTCGCCAATGCGGGCACCGATACCGTAAACTGCGTCAAGCAGGCTGCCGAGTTTGGCCTGACCCGTAGGGGTGTCAAGCTTGCATCGATGCTCATGTTCCTTCCAGACGTGCATGCGCTTGGCCTGCAGATAGCCCAGGGACTGGTCTGCACCGAATCCTTCTACTGGGATTTGAACGACCGTACCCGCGCCTTCACCCGCCGCGCCCAAGCCCTCGCCGGGCAGGTACCGCTCTGCATGAACCATGCGGGCGACTACTCGGCTGCCCTGCATTACTTGAAGGCGGTAAAGGACATGGGTGTGGCTGCTGCCAAGGCCAGTGGTGCCGATGTGGTCGCGCGCATGAAGGCGATGCCGACCGATGACGACGCCTTCGGCCAGGGCAGCATCCGGCTCGATGGCCGCAAGTTGCACCCGACCTATCTCTTCGAGGTAAAGCGGCCAGAGGAGAGCCGCGGTCCGATGGACTACTACAAACTGCTGCAGACAACTCCGGCAGGCGAAGCCTTCCGTCCCTTGAACGAGGGAGGATGCGCGCTCGTTCGCAGCTAAGCCATGGCCGCATGGGTTGGCTGTCGTCGAATGCATTGAGCCGGCTGAGCCGCCCTATAGCGGGTTGATAGGTTTATGGTCGAGCAGAGGTGGCTGACCACGTCCGTACTGCAGGACTACGGACTCAGACTACGCAGTCGCCCGATTGCGTAGTCTGAGAGCCTGACCCAAAAGATCTTGCTCCGGCTCGCTCCCGGATGATTCACCCAGCGGCACAACGGCTTTGTGGTGCCCGGGGATGTGGACCGACGAACATCGTACAACGTACTGCCAGTCTGGCGGCGGTTTTCCCAGCAACCTGACGGA
>CANBNK010000167.1 GCA_947371015.1 Acetobacteraceae bacterium
GTACCCGCAACACCGGCTGTTCCGCCAACCGGCGCGTGGCGACTGGGGCGCCGTGATGCAGGCCATGGCGGCTGCGCTGGCGGCCCTGCGCGATGGGCGCTAGGGCCGCACTGGCGGTGCTGCTGCTGCTGCTGGCAGGCTGCACCGACCGCCTAGGGCATGGCCCGGCCCTGGCCGAAGCCGCTGGCTGGAAATGGCGCATCGTCACCGCCGGGCGGTTCGACCTTGCCACCGCCAGCCGCGCGGGGGCACCGGGCGAGATGCTCACGGTATTTCTGGAAGGCGATGGGTTGGCCTATGTGACGCGCAGCCAGCCCGCCCAGGACCCTACGCCGACCGAGCCGCTGGGGCTGCGCCTGGCCCTGGCCCATCAAGGCAGCGGGCCGCTGGCTTGGCTCGGGCGGCCGTGCCAATACACCCTACCCAGCCGTGGCCGCGGCTGCGACCAGGCTTTCTGGACCAGTCGCCGCTACGCGCCGGAAGTGGTCACGAGCCTTGGGTCGGCCCTTGACACGCTGAAGGCGGCGGCTGGCGCCCAGGACATGTTGCTGGTCGGCTATTCGGGCGGTGGAGCCCTGGCCGCCCTGCTGGCGGCGGGGCGGCAGGACGTGGTCGGCCTGGTGACGGTGGCCGCCAATCTGGATTTGGCCGGATGGACCGCGGATGGTGGCCTGGCGCCGTTGACCGGGTCGCTGGACCCGGCCCTGGCGGCGGCGCCGCGATTGGGCCTGGTGCCGCAATGGCACTTCACCGGTGCCGAAGATCGCGTAACCGGGACTGGCGCCCTGCTGGGCTTCATGCAGCGCCTGCCGGTCGGGGCGCCGGCACAACTGATCGAGTTGCCCGGCTTCGACCACGCCTGTTGCTGGGCACGCGACTGGAACAGCCTGATGGCTCCAGCATTGAACGCACTGCCGCACCGCCAGAGCGCAGCAAAGATGGAAAACAGTCATGTCTGAGATCACTTGTTTCCGCCTGTTCAGCACGACACTGCCACTGGTTCTTGTTCTGCTGGGCGGTGCCGCCGTCGCGCAGCAACGTCCCTTGCGCCCGGGGGCGCCCGTCGCCCCAGCCGAGCCCTCTGCGGCCGCCGCCTCGACGCCGGACCGGACCAGTGCCCAGTACGGCGACTGGACCGTCACCTGCATCGGTCCCGTCAACACAACCGAACGGGCCTGCGAAATGTCGCAGACCTTCGTCGACAGCAGCCAGCAGCTGATTGCTGCCGTTGCCTTTGGCCGTCCCAACGGAAGCGCCAAGTTCCACATGGTGCTGCGAGTGGCGCCGAATGTGCTTGTCGCGCAACCCGCGAGGCTGACGCTGGACAGCGAAACGCCGCTGCCCTTCACCCTCTGCACTGGCCAGTTCTGCGTGATGGATATGGAGTTGCCCGATAACGCCCTGAGCGGGAAGCTGCGCGCCCTGGCACCGGAGCAACCGGCACGACTGGCCTGGCGCAATGCCGCTGGCAACGAGGTGGCGGTGGGCATCTCGGCCCGCGGCTTCGGAGGGGCCTGGGATGCCATGCTGAGAGACGGCCGCCAGCCGGCCCGTCCATGACCGGCTTCCTGCGCGATTGGGTCAGTCCGGGCAACGACCTGCAGCACCCGTTCGATGCCGCCGTGGTGATGCCAACAATCGTTCGCCCGGTGATCGTCGAGGCGCTGCGCTCGATCTTCGCGCAGGATTTTGCGGGCCGGATCCAGGTATTGATCGGCCTCGATCGTCCGGCCGATCTGTCAGCTATTGAAAGTGCCTGCCAGGAACGTCCGGCGAACTGCGCTGTGCAGGTGTTCTGGCCGGGCTACTCAACCTCAGTCCGGCATGGTGGCCTCACGCCGGCGCGCGACGGCGGCGCGCTGCGCACCATCTTGAGCTACATGGCGAACAGCCCGTATGTATCTTACCTTGATGACGACAACTGGTGGCGGCCCGATCATCTGCGCCTGCTCTATGCGCTGATGCAGCGGGCGGATTGGGCCTTTTCGCTGCGCTGGTTCGTACACCCGAGTTCGCGTCAGCCGGTCTGTGTGGACGAATGGGAATCCGTGGGGCCCGGGCGGGGCGTGTTCCACCAAGACTTCGGCGGCTTCGCCGACCCTAACACTCTGATGATCAACAAGGTCGCCTGCGCCGACGTGCTGCCCTGCTGGAGCCAACCGCTACCGCTGGACACCACTGGCATGAGCGCCGATCGGGTTGTGTTCGACGCGCTGGTAAAGCGTCACCGCGGCGCGGGCAGCGGGGAACCCAGCAGTTTCTACGCCATGAACGCGACAGACGGCCTGCATGCGGCGCGTATGACGCAAATGGGCGCTGCTTACGTACTGGCTGGGCAAACCTGAACAATCCGGTCGTTAGGCTCGAGTTTGTCAGCCCTTTACTGACTGAAACAGCACATTTAGGGCGATGACAAAAAGCCCACCGCCGATGAAGACCTTGAAATGCCAGGAGGTGAGCGGCAGCGAAGCGGTGAGGTCCCGAGAACGTCGATATTGCTGCCGACCCATTACCAGCATAGCTCCGCCAAGGACGGCCAGCGTCAGGCCGAGCAGCATGCCGTTGTTCACTTCCATACAAGGCTCCTCAAGTTTGAGATGGACCTGTTCTATCAACGAGGGAAATTGTCAATTCAGTGTAACTACCTGACAATTGATCGGGGCCGCTCTGGAGCGCAAATCGACACACAGGATGAGTGCGGCTCACCGCGCGGCGCAGATGCGGCGCTGTACTATCGTGCCGCGCTACAGGCGGCGGTGGACACGGCGCTCGCGCGGTACAAGCATTGCCTTATCGTACCCATCCGGCGAAGGCCGCGGATTGCTGTTGATCAGGCAGCTGCGGCCTGCTGAGCCTTGGCGTTCTTCCAATTCCACGGCAGCAACTCATGCAGCCGAGAGGCGGGGTGGTTGGCGATGCGGGCCAGTACGTCGGCCAACCAGGCACGAGGATCGACATCGTTCAGTTTGGCGGTGATGATCAGCGAGTACATCGCTGCGGCCCGCTCGCCGCCACGATCGGAGCCCGCAAACAGCCAGGACTTTCTCCCGAGAGCAATGCCGCGCAGGGCGCGTTCTGCCGCGTTGTTCGTCAGGCAAATGCGGCCATCGCTGAGGAACCTGGTGAACGCCTCCCAGCGCGTCAGCATGTAGTTCATCGCGCGGGCCAGGTCGTTGTGCCGTGACAGCTTGGCGCGGGTCTCCCGCATCCAGGCCCCCAAGGCGGCGACCAGCGGCGCGATGTCTTGCTGCCGCACCGCCAGACGCTGTTCGGCCGGCAGGCCGTTAATGGCCCGCTCGGCGTCAAAGATCAGGTCGATCCGCCGCACCGCCTCGGCTGCCAGCGGCGCACGCGCCACCTCCGCCAGCTTGAACAGCTTGCGCCGGCCATGCGCCCAGCACGCAGCCTCAAGGATCGGCCCGGGCTTGCGGCCTGGCGCATACAGCTCGTTGTACCCGGCATAGGCGTCGGCCTGCAGGATCCCGGCATAGCCGGCCAGGTGTCGCCGCGGATGTTCGCCGGCGCGGTCGCGCGAATAGCGGAACATCGCCGCTGGCGGCGCCGGGCCACCGAATGGTCGGTCGTCGCGGACATAGGTCCAGACCCGCGCGATGACGGCCTTGTCGCGAGCCAGCAGTGGCACCGTGGTGTCGTCGCCATGCAGCCGCGCCGCCGCCAAGGCATGCGCGTCGACCAGCAGCACCAGCGGCGCCAGCATGGCGGTGCAGGCGCCGACCCAGTCGGCGATGGTCGAGACGCCGAGCTCGATGCCCTCGCGGGCGAAGTTGTCGCTCTGCCGGTTCAGCGGCAGGTGCTGGCCGAACTTGGCCTCCACGATCATCGCCAGCAGGTTCGGCCCGGCGCGGCCACGGGCGATGGGATGGAACGGTGCCGGCGGCTGGGTGATCGTCTCGCAGCCGCGGCAGCTGAACCGCTCGCGCACCGTCTGCACCACCTTCCATTGCCGCGGGATCACCTCCAGGGTCTCGGTGATGTCCTCGCCCAGCTTGGACAACTTGCCGCCGCAGCACGGGCAGGCGCTGGGCGCCGGAACCACCACCCGCTCGCGCGGCAGGTGCGCCGGCAGCGGTGCCCGCACCGGCTTGCGCACCGGCGGCGTTGGGCGATCGCCTGGGGCATTCTTGGGCGCCGGGTTCTCCGCCGCGGTCGCTGCCTCGCTGGCCGCGGTGACCAGCTCGTCGAGTTGCAGTTCCAACTGGTCGATCAGCTTGCGGCCACGCTCGGAGGAGGCGCCGAACTTGTCGTGCTTGAGCTTGGCGATCAGCAACTTCAGCTGCAGCACCAGTGCCTCGGCGCCAGCGGCACGGGCCTCGGCCTCGCGCCGCGCCAACTGCTCGGCCGCCAGCGCGGCGCGCAGCCTGTCGATATCGTCGGGCGTGTCATCCGGCGCGGTCATCACGCCGGAATTGAATCACGCGGCGCGCCGTGTCGCCAGCCCTAACCAGCGGTTTCCGGCCGCCAGGTGCGCTGCGGATTGCGCCAGTCGATGCCGTCCAGCATGTAGGCCAGCTGCGACGCCGAGATGGCCACCGCGCCATCCGCCGGCGAGGGCCAAATGAACCTCCCGCGCTCCAGCCGCTTGGCGTAGAGCGACATCCCCAGGCCGTCATGCCAGACGATCTTGACCAGCGAACCCTGCTTGCCGCGGAACACGTACAGGTCGCCCGCATGCGGATCGCGCCCCAGCGCCTGCTGCACCTGCAAGGCCAGGCCGTTCATGCCGCGCCGCATGTCGGTGTGGCCCACCGCCAGCCACACCCGGGCCCCTGCGGGTACCGGGATCATCGGCGCAGTGCCGCCAGCACGCGATGTAGCGCCGCGGCGCCAACAGTCTCGCTCACCCGCAGCGCCGTGCCGTCCGGCAGAGGGCTGCGTCTTTGTGACTGCAGGAAGGGCCGTTCCTAGCCAGAAGGCGGCGTTTTGCCGGGAGGGCCCGACGGATGGCGGCTCGCTCGCCCAAAAGTCTCATGGCTCCGTGTTGCGCGCAGCGTCCCTGTATGGTGATCTCAAATCAGGCCGCCAAATCCCTCGGCTGTCTGGAACATGCCGGATAAAGAGGGGATCAGTGGCCGACATCGCGTCGGCATAGGCGGCCGACACCGTCGGAAGCAGCAGCTGAATGATCGAACGCATTCACTTTTGGGCAAAACCCAGCCGAAGCGTGAAGCGCTTGTGCAGAATGGTACACCGGTAGACTACGCCACCTTCTGGCGACTATTGAGCGCGATTCATAAATTTCTCGGCGCCCAGCAACTGGCGCCTGGGCGCACGGCACTAGTCCTGGTCAACAACCTAACGGATGCCTGGCTTGCGGCACTGGCCCTGCGCTGGCTCGGCCTCAACACCGTTCAGGTGACTACCCTGCAGGGCTTCGAGAAGCTGGGGCTTAACGATGTCGCCTGCGTGCTGGTGACGGAAGCCGAACTGCCGCACCTTCATCTGCAGAACCAGGCCCTGGCTGGCGTGCCGCTGCTGATGGTTACCGGCGCGGTTTACCGCGAGGCATTGGCAGGCCCCTTGCCGCAGCCACCGGCAAACCCGCCGCCCTTTGGCGGGCATTATATGACCTCCTCGGGCAGTACTGGCTCGTATAGGCCAGTATTCGCCGACACGGCGCATGCTCCGCCGACGGTCGCTGAAATTGAACAGCACTGGCGCCTGACCAACACCAGTCGCTATCACAACTTGGACTTCCCACTCTGGACCGTGATGGGCTTCCGGCTACCAGCCTCGGTTTGGTGGCTTGGCGGCTGTGTGCTGTTTGACCAGCGGCCGAACCGGCTTGCCCTCGCGCTCACGTCCGGCGCCGATACCATCTTCGTGCTGCCCGACGCCTGCGCCTCGCTGCTCGCTGAGGCAGCGAAGTTGCCAGGTGGCTGCACGGATATCCTGGTGTTTACGGGCGGCGGCTTTCTCAACGCCGAAATCCTGGCGGCCGCCCCTACCCAGCTGACGCACCCGATCAGGTTGATTTACGGCAGCACTGAGTCCGGGTGCTTCACCGCCAGCGCCGAGCTGCGAACCGCCGAGGACCTGCTTTGGCTCCATCCTACGCCCGCGCGCGTGCTGGAGGTGGTGAACGAAGCCGGACATGTCCTGCCGGCTGACGAGGAAGGCGAGCTCCGCGTGCGACTTCGGCCGCATGACCCGGGGGAGTACCATGGCGACCCCGCAACCAGCGCCCGGCACTTCCGCGATGGCTGTTTCTACCCTGGTGACGTGGCGATGCTGCGGGCGGATGGCCGCGTCCGCATCCTCGGCCGGGTCGCCGATGTGCTGAACGTGGCGGGCCGCAAGCTGGCGGTGGCACCGATCGAGGATCAACTGCGCCTCCAACTCGGGGCAACCACCGTCTGTCTGTTCGCCCGGCTGGCTGATGACGGGGTCGAGGAACTCGGCATTGCGCTCGAAGCCCCGGGCGGGCCTAGTCGCGAGACCAAGGCCGCAGTTGCCGCCGAATTTCCCAGCTTTGGCCGCATCCGGTGGCTCGTGCTGCCCGAGCTACCGCGCACCGACGGGGGAATGCGCAAGGTCCAGCGCGCCACCCTGCGCCATATGGTCTTCGCCTCGAGATCAACAGACGAGGGTTGAGACAGGTGATGAGGTGGTCGGCCCCGAGCTTGGCACATGAGCCGTTCGGGACCGTCCACCTCATCAGCTCTCTGGCTGCGGGGCTGGCGACGTTGGTCGCGCTCGCGCTCATCCGTGCTCAGCCATGACGGTCATTGCCCCACTTGCCGAACCGTCCGGCATGGGGGCGCCGGAAGGGGCAGCCGTACCTCCGGTTCGAAAACTCGGTACGCTTTTCAGGCAAGTGCGATTCGAACCATGCCGCCCCGTCGTCACGTCCAAGAGATTGAAATATAAGAGTTTTTGAAAAGCGTACCAAATCGGCCAAGTCAACAGGTCCGGAGAGAATGGGCCGTCGGAGAGCCGATTTCGGCGGTCGTTCCGCCCCTGCCGGTCAACAGGTCTGGCGGCAAACCTTGGCCTAACCTGGGGTTTTCACGCCGGCTCCTAGCAGCGGAGAGCCTGACGTCGGCTAAAACTGGCGGAGGAAGTGCAACCGGGTGCAAACAGTCTCCGCCAGCCCAGTCCCCTCAGACCAGCCAGATATCCGCAGCGGCTAGGCTTGGCGCCCCTGAGAAAGTTGCGACGGCGACATGCGCGCCCACGCCGGTGCCATCCGCGTCCCACCACAAGCGTCCGGCAGCACTTTCGTAGATGAACTGGCTATAGGCTGCGGTCGCGTTGCCGGTCACGTTCACGACAAAGCCCCCCGCCGTCGCCATGTTCATTCCGGCGATTAGACCGCCACCGAATGCCGCAGCCGCAATCTCGAGGTGATCCTGGCCCGATGCAAAATCCGTTATCGTATCGCCAATGTCAGCCAGCTTCGAGAACACGAAGGTATCGGCGCCAGTGCCTCCGATCAGTTGATCCAGGCCGCCCCCACCCACAAGCCGATCATTGCCTACGCCGCCGATCAGCGTATCGGCACCGCTACCGCCGGTGAGAGTATCGGCATAGTCCGAGCCGATCAGGCTCACTGCGGTGGCGTTACCGGCGTTGGTGACCGTCCAACCTTTGGTGCCGCCTACATAGGCCAGGTTCACCGCGTAGCCGGCTGCTGTGAGGTTGGCGGTGCCGGCATTGCTGCTGCTGGCGGTGGCAGTCCAGGCAGCACCCAGCGTGGCATAGGCCGTGGCGCCAGCCGAGACGACCAGCACATCCGCCCCATTGCCAAGGTCGGTGATCTCGTCGTTGCCGGCACCGATGGTGAAGCTGTCCGCCCCCAATCCGCCGGTCAGCTTATCGTTGCCCACACCGCCATCGAGCGTATCATTGCCCACACCGCCATCGAGCGTATCATTGCCCGCGCCGCCATCGACCGTATCATCGTAGTTCCAGGGCCCAACACCATTATAACCGGAAAATTTATCGCTGGAGGCCGAACCAACGAAATTGATAGCGCCGCTTCTGCTAGATGTAAATTCCCATGATCCCCCGCCCGTGGCGGCCGCAAGGTTCACCCTCACGCCATGCGCATAATCAAAATCTCTCAGGATAACCGTGCCGGCATTGCTGGTGCTGGCTGTGGCAGTCCAGTTGAGACCAGTCGTCGCAACGGCCGTAGCGCCGGCCGAGACGACCAGCACATCCGCCCCTTCAAGGCCGTAACCAGCAATACCTGGTCTGTGGATGCTGTCAGTGCCGGCACCGACGATGAATACGTCGTTGCCCGCACCACCGTCGAGCGTATCATTGCCCGCACCGCCATCGAGCGTATCAGAGCCCGCACCGCCGGTCAGGCTATCAGCGCCAGTGCCACCGATCAGCGTGTCGGCATTGGCCGAGCCAGCCAGGCTGACGCCGGTGGCATTGCCCGCATTGCTGACCGACCAGCCATTGGCACCGGTCGCGGCAGCAAGGTTCACCGCGAAACCCGCGGCGGTGAGGTTGGCCGTGCCGGCATTGCTGCTGCTGGCGGTGGCAGTCCAGGCAGCACCCAGCGTGGCATTGGCCGTGGCGCCAGCCGAGACGACCAGCACATCCGCCCCATTGCCAAGGTCGGTGATCTCGTCGTTGCCGGCACCGATGGTGAAGCTGTCCGCCCCCAATCCGCCGGTCAGCGTGTCGTTGCCCGCGCCGCCATCCAGCGTATCGGCATCGGTGCCCCCACCCAGACTGTCGTTGCCAGCGCCGCCCTGCAGCATAACCGGCGTCGTGTAGAGCGCCGCATTGATGCTGTCGTTGCCTGCGCCGCCGAG
>CANBNK010000168.1 GCA_947371015.1 Acetobacteraceae bacterium
GGCAATGCGGAACAGAAGGCGCGCTTCCTGCCGCGCATGCTGAACCTGGATGATTGGTGGTGCCAGGGCTTCAGCGAGCCGGGCGCCGGTTCCGACCTGGCGGGCTTGAAGACGCGCGCGGTGCGCGAGGGCGACTTCTACGTCGTCAATGGCCAGAAGACCTGGACCACGCTGGCGCAGCACGCCGACTGGATCTTTCTGTTAGTCCGTACCGACCCGAACGCGAAGAAGCAGGAGGGGATTTCCTTCCTGCTGTGCGACATGAAGACGCCGGGGATCACCGTGCGCCCGATCATCACGATCGAGGGCGGGCACGAGGTGAACGAGGTGTTTTTCGACGACGTGAAGGTGCCGGCCGAGAACCTTGTGGGCACGGAAAACCGCGGCTGGGATTGCGCCAAGTACCTGCTGGGCAATGAGCGCTTCGGCCAGGCCCGCGTCGGCGCCAGCCGCGAGCGTATTTCGCGGCTGAAGAAGATCGCGGCCGAGACCTGGGACAATGGCAAGCCGCTGAGCCAGGACATCGGCTTCATGACCAAGGTCACGGAGATCGAGGTCGAGCTGCAGGCGCTGGAGATGACGGTGATGCGCGTGATCGCCACCGCCATGAAGAACCCGGGCAGCAACAAGCCGGACCCGACGACCTCCGTGCTGAAGATCAAGGGCACCGAGATCCAGCAGGGCGTCTCGGAGCTGCTGATGAAGGCGGCCGGCCCCTATGCCTGGGTGGATGGCGACCCCGACATGGAAGGCGGCAGCGACCAGGTGGTGGCGGAGGACCCGGACATTGCGCCGGATTGGGCCTTCGGCCTGGCGGGCGTCTATTTCAACTGGCGCAAGCAGAGCATCTACGGTGGGTCGAACGAGATCCAGCGCAACATCATGGCCAAAGCGTTTCTGGGACTCTGACCGATGGATTTCGACCTTTCCGAAGACCAGCGCCTGCTGCAGGACAGCATCTCCCGACTGCTGGGCGACAAGTACGGCTTTGAGAACCGCAAGGCCTACCTGAAGACCGCCGAGGGCTGGAGCGCCGAGATGTGGGCGGCCTATGCCGAACTGGGCCTGCTCGGGCTGCCCTTCGCGGAGGCCGAGGGCGGCTTCGGCGGCGGGCCGGAGGAGACCATGCTGGTCGCCGAGCAGATGGGTAAGCACATCACGCTGGAGCCGTGGTTCACCACGGTGGTGCTGGGTGGCGGCTTCCTGCGCCATGGTGCCTCCGCGGCGCAGCGTGCGGGCATCGTGCCGAAGCTGGCCGAGGGCAAGCTGAAGCTGGCCTTCGCCTGGACCGAAAAGCAGTCCCGCTACGACCAATTCGACGTGGCGACGACCGCGAAGAAGGACGGCGCCGGCTGGGTGCTGGATGGCGCCAAGGGCATGGTGGTGCATGGCGACAGCGCCGACATGTTCGTCGTCACCGCGCGCACCGCGGGTGGCCAGCGTGACCACAACGGCATCGGCGTGTTCCTGGTGGATGCCAAGGCACCGGGCGTGGCGGTGAAGGGCTTCAGCACCGTGGATGGCCAGCGCGCGGCGCAGGTGGCGTTCAGCGGCGTGAAGCTGGGCGCCGATGCGGTGCTGGGCGATGCCGAGGGCGGCCTGCCGCTGGTGGACCGCGTGGTGGATGAAGCCATCGCCGCATTGGCTGCCGAGGCGGTGGGCGCGATGGAAGCCGCGCATGTGATGACGCTGGACTACCTGAAGACCCGCCAGCAGTTCGGCCGCACCATCGGCAGCTTCCAGGCATTGCAGCATCGCAGCGCGGATATGATGGTGGCGCTGGAGCAGGCGCGGTCCATGGCGTTCTTCGGTACCATGTCGGCGCAGGATGCCGACCCGGTGGCGCGGCGCAAGCACATGGCGGCGGTGAAGGTGCAGATCGGCCGATCGGCGCGCTTCGTCGGGCAGCAGACCGTGCAGTTGCATGGTGGCATCGCCATGACGATGGAATACGCCGCCGGCCACTACTTCAAGCGGCTGACCGCCAATGACGGCAGCTTCGGCGATGCCGACCATTGGGTGCGGGTGCTGGCGGAATCCGGTGGGCTGATCGCCGCGGCGTGACCGCGGACGGCCCTGGAGCGTGATCGCTTCTGACTGAAGCGCTCACGCTCTGGCCTTGTTGTTTGATAGACTGTTCCACGGCTCACGGCGATTCCGCCCAAGCCGATCAGGCTCTGGCGACCGGGCCATGCAACTGTCTTTCGCGGTGCAGCGAAATTCGTTTGCATGGCAACGGGGCTTGCGGTTCGATGCCGGCCCTGTTCAGCGGTATTGAGGGCAAGGCTATGGTCGGCATGGGAATCGGGCGGCGGGCCATTCTGGGTGGGGCCGCGGTGCTGGCGGCGCCACGGCTGGGCAATGCCCAGGCCGGTGAGCCGCTGAAGATCGGCGAGATCAACAGCTACACCGCCCAGCCCGCCTTCCTGCAGCCCTATCGGCAGGCCTGGACCCTGGCGCTGGAGCAGGTGAATGCCGCTGGCGGCATCCACGGCCGCCCGCTGACCACCATCCACCGCGACGACGCCGGCAAGCCTGAAGACGCGGTGCGCCACGCCGGCGAGCTGGTGACCAGCGAGAAGGTGGTGCTGCTGGCCGGCGGGTTCCTGTCCAATGTCGGCCTGGCGCTGGGCGACTACGCCGCGCAGAACAAGAAGCTGTTCGTCGCCAGCGAGCCGCTGACCGACGCCATCGTCTGGTCCAAGGGCAATCGCTACACCTTCCGGCTGCGCGCCAGCACCTACATGCAGTGCGCCATGCTGGTGGAGGAAGCCGCCAAGCTGCCGGCGAAGAAGTGGGCGCTGGTGGCGCCGAACTATGAGTATGGCCAATCGGCGGTGCGCTGGTTCAAGGAGTTGCTGAAGGCGGCGCGCCCGGATGTGGAGTTCGTCGCCGAGCAATTCCCGGCGCTGGGCCGCATCGATGCCGGGGCCACGGTGCAGGCGCTGGCGGCGTCCAACCCCGAGGCGATCTTCAACGTCACCTTCGGCGCCGACCTGACCAACTTCGTCCGCCAGGGTGCCACGCGCGGCCTGTTCGAGCGGCGCGCGGTGGTCTCCCTGCTGACCGGGGAGCCGGAATACCTGGACCCGCTGGGCGACGAGGCGCCGGAGGGCTGGATCGTCACCGGCTATCCGCACGACCAGATCAACACGCCGGCCCACACCGCGTTCCGGGACGCCTATCGGCGCAAGTACAGCGACTATCCGCGGCTCGGCAGCGTGGTTGGCTACGACACGGTGCAGGCCATCGCCGCGCTGCTGCGCCGCGCCAACACCACGGATACCGAGAAGCTGGTGGACACGATGCGCGGGCTGCAATTCGCCAGCGTGCTGGGCGAGGTGACGTTCCGCGCGCTGGACCACCAGAGCACGATGGGCGCCTATGTCGGCAAGACCGCACTGCGCGCTGGCCGCGGCGTCATGGTGGACTGGCGCTACGCCGACGGGTCGAAGTACCTGCCCAGCGATGCGGTGGTGCGGACGCTGCGGCCGGCCGGCTGAACCTGGCCCTCGGCTGAAGTCTTCGCATGGAAAACCTGCTGCTGCAGGCGCTGAACGGGCTGGCCAGTGCCTCCTCGTTGTTCCTGGTTGCCTCCGGGCTGACGGTGATTTTCGGCGTCACCCGCATCGTCAACTTCGCGCATGGGTCGCTGTACATGCTGGGCGCCTACTTGGCGTTCACCATCGTCACCAACCTGCCACGCGGCCATGCCGGCTTCTGGGGCGGCGTGGTGCTGGCCGCGCTGGCGGTCGGCGCCATCGGCGCGCTGCTGGAGATGCTGCTGCTGCGCCGGATTTATCGCGCACCGGAGTTGTTCCAGCTGCTGGCCACCTTCGGCGTGGTGCTGGTGGTGCAGGATGTCGCGCTGCTGATCTGGGGCGCGCAGGACCTGTTGGGGCCGCGGGCGCCGGGGCTGCGCGGCAGCGTGGAGCTGCTGGGGCTGCGCTTTCCGCTGTATGAGCTGGTGCTGATCGGCATCGGCCCCGTCGTGCTGGGGCTGTTGTTGCTGCTGTTCAAGCGTACGCGCTGGGGCACGCTGGTGCGAGCGGCGACGCAGGACCGCGAGATGGTCGGCGCGCTCGGCGTCAACCAGCGCTGGCTGTTCACCAGTGTGTTCTTCCTTGGCTCGGCGCTGGCTGGCCTGGCCGGGGCGCTGCAATTGCCGCGCGAAAGCGTGAACCTGCACATGGACCTGGCGACCATCACGGAGGTCTTCGTGGTGGTGGTGGTCGGCGGCCTGGGCAGCCTGCCTGGCGCGGCGCTGGCGGCGCTGCTGATCGGGGAGATCCACGCCTTCGGCATCCTGGTCTTCCCCAAGATCACGCTGGTGCTGGTGTTCCTGGTCATGGCGGTGGTGCTGGTGGTGCGGCCGCGCGGCCTGTTCGGCAAGGCCCAGATGGCGCAGGCAGCGGTGGCCAGCGTGGCGGAGCCGGTGCTGGGCCGGGCGCCGGCGCAGCTGAAGTGGCTCGGCTTCCTGGCGCTGGTGGTGGCCGTGGCGGCGCCGCCCTTCCTGGCTGGCGACTACGCGCTGATCGTGCTGACCGACATGGCCATTGCAGTGCTGTTCGCGGCCAGCTTGCACTTCATCATGGGGCCGGGCGGCATGGCCAGCTTCGGCCATGCGGCGTATTTCGGCATCGGCGCCTATGGGGCGGCGCTGCTCACAAAATGGTTCGCGGCGCCGATGGTGCCGGCGCTGCTGGCGGCGCCGTTCTGCGCCGGGCTGGCGGGGGTGTTGTTCGGCTTTTTCTGCGTCAGGCTTTCGGGCGTCTATTCCGCCATGCTGACGCTGGCCTTCGCCCAGATCGCCTGGAGCGTCGCCTTCCAGTGGGTCGAAGTGACTGGCGGGGACAACGGCGTGCTGGGCGTGTGGCCTGACCCTTGGGCGACCAAGCTGAATTTTTATTGGTTGGCGCTGGGGTGCAGCGTCTTCGGCACGCTGGCGCTGCGGCGGATTGCACTTTCGCCGTTTGGGTATGCGCTGCGGGCGCAGCGGGACAATGCGCTACGGGCCGAGGCGATTGGCATCAACGGCTTCGAGATCCGCTGGGTCGCCTTCGTGCTGGCGGCGGGGTTCGCCGGCGTGGCGGGCGGGCTGTTCGCCTTTGCCAAGGGCAGCGTCTTCCCCACCGCGCTGGACATTCCGCGCAGCGTGGATGCGCTGCTGATGGTGCTGCTGGGTGGCGTGCAGACGCTGGCCGGGCCGCTGCTGGGCGCGCTGGCCTTCACCGGGCTGCATGAGCAACTGGTCCGCGCCACCGACTATTGGCGCCTGGTGCTGGGCAGCGTCATCCTGCTGCTGGTGCTGGCCTTCCCGCAGGGGTTGGCCGGTGCGGTGCGGCAGTGGTGGGACAGCAGGAGGCGCGCCTGATGCAGCGCTACACGCTGGAAGCCCAGGGCATCCAGAAATCCTTCGGCGGCGTGCGCGCGGTGGACCAGGTCAGCTTCGGCGTGCGGCCGGGCGAGATGCTGGCGCTGATCGGCCCGAACGGCGCGGGCAAGTCCACCTGCTTCAACCTGCTGAACGGGCATCTGCGGCCAGATGCCGGGCAAGTGAAGCTGCTGGGCCAGGACATCACCGGCCTGGCGCCGCGCCGGGTGTGGAAGCGCGGCGTCGGCCGGACCTTCCAGATCACCGCGACCTTCGGTTCCATGACGGTGCGGGAGAATGTGCAGCTGGCGCTGCAGTCGCATCGCGGCGAACTGGCGCGGATCTGGTCGCCGGCCTGGCGGCTGCGTGGCGGGCAGGCGGATACCCTGCTGGAGCGCGTCGGCCTGGCCGGCCAGGCGCGGCGGCCGTGCAGCGTGTTGGCCTATGGCGACCTGAAGCGGGTGGAGTTGGCGATTGCGCTGTCCAACAATCCGCGGCTGCTGCTGATGGATGAGCCGACCGCGGGCATGGCGCCGCAGGACCGTGTGGGCCTGATGGCGCTGGTGGCGGAGATCGCGCGGGAACGCGGCATGTCCGTGCTGTTCACCGAACACGACATGGACGTGGTGTTTGGCCATGCCGACCGGGTACTGGTCCTGGACCGTGGCCGGTTGATCGCCGAGGGCACGCCGGACGAGGTGCGCGGCAACGCGCTGGTGCAGGAGGTGTACCTGGGCAGCGGGTTCGAGCCTGAGCCGGCAGAGGAGCCGGTGGAATGCTGAAGGTGCAGGGCCTGTCGGCGCATTACGGCCGCGCGCATATCCTGGACGATGTGGGCTTCGAGGTGCCGGCTGGGCAGGTGGTGGTGCTGCTGGGCCGCAACGGCGCCGGCAAGTCGACCACGCTGAAGGCCGTGATGGGCATGGTGCGGCCCAGCGCCGGCCAGGTGCTGTTCGAAGGGCGGGATATCGCCGGCCGGGAAGCCTATCAGATCGCCCGCGCTGGCCTCGGCTATGTGCCGGAGGAGCGGCGCATCTTCAGCGAGTTGACGGTGCGGGAGAACCTGTCGGTGGGCCGCCGCCCGCCAGTGCCGGGGCTGCGGCCCTGGGACGAGGCGCGCTTGTATGGCCTGTTCCCGGCGCTGGGCGCCATGCAGGACAGGCCGGGCGGGCGGATGAGCGGCGGCGAGCAGCAGATGCTGAGCATCGCCCGCACGCTGATGGGCAACCCGCGCCTGCTGCTGCTGGACGAGCCGAGCGAAGGTCTGGCGCCGGTGGTGGTGCAGCGCATGGCCCAGGCGGTGCGGCAGTTAAAGGCCGAGGGGCTTTCCATTCTGCTGGCCGAGCAGAACCTCTATTTCGCCCATGCGGTGGCCGATCGGGCCGTGATCATCGAGCAGGGCCGCATCCGCTGGGAAGGCGGAATGGTGGAGTTGCTCAACGACGAATCGACCTATCAGCAATATCTTTCGCTATAAGATCGCGGGATGTTGAAGCAGATGCTCGGGCGCCTTCGGGTGCGGCTTGTCTATGCCCTTGCCTATCGCGTCAAGGAAGTGCGCGAGCGCGGCTTCTTCGCCGGTGGCTTCTGGCCGCCGCTGCCGCAGTTGCAGGAAGTGCCGGCGCTGCGCCAGGCCCGTAGCCAGGCCAACCTGTACGAACTGGCGCTGCGCCATCTGCCGGGGCCACGGCCCGACCCAAGAGCGGTGCTGGATATCGGCTGCGGTGCCGGTGGCGGGTTGATCTATGCCCATGCGGTGTTTCCGGCGGCGCGATTGGCCGGCGTGGACACCAACGCCATCGCGCTGAAGACGGCGTGGCAGCGGCTTTCCAAGGTGCCGAACCTGGAACTGCGCCTGGCGCCGGGCGACCGTACCCGGCTGCCGCCGCACAGCTTCGATGTCATCCTCGGCATCGGCTGCGTCAACGCCATTGGGCCTTCGGAACTGCTGACCGAATGCGCCCGGCTGCTGGCGCCCGGCGGTGTGGTCAGCCTGACCGCCGCCTTTGCCCTGGCGCCGGCCGAGGTGGAGGTGCTGTTCAGCGCCGCCGCGTGGCAGGCCGGGCTGGTACTGCGCCAGGTCAGCGAGATCACCGAGGGCACCCGCGCCGCGCTGGCGCATGAGCGGCCTTGGGCCGAGGGTGTCATCGCCCGGCTGCCGGCGCCGTTCCGCGCACGTGCGCGGGAGATGGCGGCGCTGCCGGGCACCCGCGCGGCCAAGGCCATGGCGGAAGGCCGGGTGCGCAGCTATGCCATTTTGGTGGACCATCCGGTGGCCACCTGGGACGCACCGCTGCTGCGCGCGGCTTGACCGCAGCACCGCGGCGCGGTCCCATCCAGCATTCAGCAAGACTTCAAACGGGAGAAAACGACGATGCGCGCCTGGGCCGTGGTGGAATGTGGCAAGCCGTTGCAGGAACTGGAATGGGCGACGCCGGAGCCGAAGGGCGACGAGGTGCTGCTGGAAGTGACGCATGCTGGCGTCTGCCATTCCGACCTGCATATCTGGGAAGGCATCTACGACCTCGGCAGCCGCGGCCAGATGAAGCTGACCGACCGCGGTGTGGTGCTGCCGTTGGCCATGGGGCATGAGATTGTCGGCAAGGTGCTGAAGTGCGGGCCGGGCGCCGAGGGCAAGGTTGTGCCCGGCAAGGCCTATGCCGTGTTCCCCTGGGTTGGCTGCGGCAAGTGCGCCGCCTGCCTGGCCGAGGAAGAGAACATGTGCCAGGCGCCGCGCTCGCTCGGCGTCTATCAGAATGGCGGCTACGCGACCCATGTGCTGGCGACGCGCTGGAGCCACCTGGTGGATATCGAGGGCGTCGATCCCTCGCTGGCCGCGACCTATGCGTGCTCGGGCATCACGGTTTATTCCGCTATCAACAAGCTGCTGCCGATGCCGGCCGACGAGCCGATTGTGCTGGTGGGCGCCGGGGGCCTGGGCTTGCAGGCGATCTCCATCCTGAAGGCGCTGGGGCACAAGGCGATCATTTCCGTCGATGTCGGCCAGGACAAGCTGGACGCCGCCACCGCCATGGGCGCGACCGGGGTGGTGCTGGCGACGGCCGAGGGGACGACCAAGCGGATTATCGAAGCTGCCGGCGGGCCGGTGGCGGGCGTTATCGACCTGGTGAACGGCACCGAGACGGCGCGCTTCGCCTTCGATGCGCTGCGCAAGGGCGGCAAGCTGGTGCAGGTGGGGCTGTTCGGCGGTGAGATGACCATCCCGCTGCCGC
Source organism: Acetobacteraceae bacterium (assembly GCA_947371015.1). Lineage (GTDB taxonomy): Bacteria > Pseudomonadota > Alphaproteobacteria > Acetobacterales > Acetobacteraceae > CAIMOR01. Next base: position 8,608 of record CANBNK010000168.1, read on the forward strand.
TGATGCCGATCCGCGCGCTGACGGTGCAGGGCAGCTACGTCGGCAACGTCAAGGAACTGCGGGAGCTGATGGGGATTGCCCGCAGCGGCAAGATCGCCAGCATCCCCGTGGCGAATGAGCCGCTGCGCAATGCGGATGCGGTGCTGAACCGGCTGCGGG
>CANBNK010000169.1 GCA_947371015.1 Acetobacteraceae bacterium
CCAGCGACGGGCAGACGCACCCGCCCGTCGGGCTGTGGCCGGTGGCGCTGCGCGAGGATTTGCGCGCGGCGCTGCTGGCGGGGGAACGCAGGATAGACCGCTGGACGGCGCGGCATGGTTGCGCCACCGCGGCCTGGCCGGGGCAGCCCTACGACCCCTTCTTCAACGCCAATGCGCCCGAGGACCTGGCGGCGGCCGAGGAAATCCTTGCGCGTGAAGGGTCCGCGCCGCATATGCCAGGGGTTGCTTCACCAACGGAGAACGCCCGATGAAGGCCGTCGTCACCGGTATGCTCGCCGCCATCGCCATTGCCTTCCTGGGCGCCCAGGTGCTGGACCTGAAGGTGCAGCAGGATGTGGCCGACCGCTTCAGCACCATCGGCGTGCGGCTGTAGGGCCAGCGCCCGGCGACGCAGGACGTCGCGGGGGCCGATGCCGCCAGTTTCGAGGTAGTAGCGGGGCGCGGCAGGCCTTCGCCAACAGTTGAAACCTTTCCGTGCTGCCGTTGGCTTGGCAGGCCTCGCACGGGTTGGGCGTGACGCTGTCGCGCACCAGGATCAGACGCGCGACAGCAGCTGGACGCCTGCGCCGCCTAGACCTGGCTGGCGCTGCGCCGGGTCATGGCCGCGTACAGCGCCAGGACGATGACGGCGCCGACCACGGCACCCAGGAAGCCCGCTCCTTCGCCGGCCCGATACCATCCGACGGCCTGGCCGAGATAGCTCGCCACCACCGCACCGACGATGCCCAGCAAGGTGGTGATGATGAAGCCGCCGGGGTCGCGCCCCGGATGCAGGAACTTGGCGACCAGCCCCGCCAGGAAGCCGATGATGATGGTCCCGATCAAACCCATTTTGCTCTCCTATGCCTGATGGAGCAGCAATAAGCCCAACCGTGCCAACGGGTTCCGCAGCCGCGCGCCTGGTGCGTTGGGCGTGCCACACATGGGCCAGGAGCGCGGCGATGAGCGACAACAGGGGCGGGTTGGCAGGCGGGCTATCCGGCGGGCTGAAGCTGGCGGCGGTGGCGCTGCTGGTGCACCAGTTGATGAAGCACGCCCAAGCTGGGAGCCAGGCGGAGCAGCCGGCGGCGGTGCCCGAGACCGGGGTTGGGCAAGCCTCGGGCGGGCTTGGCGGTATTCTCGGCGGGCTGTTCGGGGGTGGCGCTTCCGGCGGGGGCGGTCTTGGCGGCGCCTTGGGCGGCTTGCTCGGCGGCTTGGGCGGCCTGCTGGCTGGCGCGCGGCAACACGGCTTGGCGCCTCAGGTGGATAGCTGGGTCGGGACGGGGCAGAACCTGGCGCCGAGCCCGCAGCAACTGGAGCCGATGTTCGACCCCGCCGCGGTGGACGCGGCGGCCCAGCATGCCGGGACCGACCGCGGCACGCTGCTATCCGCGGTGGCCGAGGTGATGCCGGGGCTGGTGGACCGGCTGACGCCGGACGGGCGCCTGCCGCAGAGCGGCGCGAGCGTTGACCCGGCGCTGGCGCTGCGCGGCATGCTCGGCGGCAAGGGGCCGGACCGGGCCTGATCGGCGCCGGCTGACGGGCGAGGCGGTCGCGCCGCCCCTGGCTGAAACAGCGGCGGGGCCTGCCCGCGCCGCCCGAAGGTGGCCGATGCCGGTCAGGGCATCAGCCGTCGGCTTCAGGCACCCGGCTTGTTGACGATGGTCTTGACCTCGTCGAGCGCCTCGGTGAAGCGGGTGTTCAGCAGGCCCAGCGCTTCGGCGTTGGACTTCTGGATCAGGTCGGCAATCTCCTTCATGTTGGAGACGGCCTTCTCATAGCCGGACTTCAGCAGCTCGGCCTGGCGGGTGGCCTTGACCTGCGGCGCGTCCTGGCTGCCGAAGGACTTGAAGGCCTCGGTCAGCTCGGTGGCGGATTGCTGCAGGATTTCCATGTGGCGGCGAGCCACGGCCTGGGCGCCTTCCAGGGCGATGCGGTTGGCGGCGGAGAGCGCCTCCAGGTTGCGGCGCTGTGCGGCGGCCAGGGCTTCCACATCGGGCATGCCCGGCATCTTGAAGTCGGCGAAGGCCTTCATGACGTCGAAGTCGGGGGGAATGGCCATTATCGTTCTCCTGGGCATGTGCCCGCTGGAGCGGCAACTTAGGTAGTCGCCCCCGCGGGGTCAAAGGTTTTTGTGCAGTGCAGCATAATCACTCCGTGATCGGCTCGGCGGCGGCGTCCCCGGGGCGCAGGTTCAGGCTGCGGGCGACGCGCTCAGCCTGATCCAGCGCCTTGTCCAGCGCGGCCATGGTGGGGGCCAGGTCCTGGGTGTCGTCCTTGGCCCAGGCGCGGATTGTGGCCAACCAGACCGCCGTGGTGCCGTTCACCCGCAGCAGGCCGAGCAGGCCGGCGGGGGAGACGCCGGCGGATTCCAGCATCCAGGCCATGGAACCCGGCAGTTCCGCCAGCAGCAGCAGGCCCAGCAGCGGGTCGCGCTTCACATCCTCGAACAGCCGCAGCAGCCCGGCGCGATGCGGCTGCATGGCGTCGATACGGCGCATCAGCACGTCGAAGACCCGGTCCCGCGGGGTGCCGTGCTGCTCGATGGCGCCACCGGCCAGGGCGGCGGCGTCCATGGCGCGGCCGTGCAGCTTCAGCAGGTGCAGGCGGCACGGCACCTGGCGGCGCACCTGCTCCAGCGGCACGCCGGCGGCGCGGGCCAGGCGGTGCATGGTCAGGCCCTGCCAGCCCTCCGCCGCCACGACCTGCCAGAGCGCGGCGACCAGCTTCGTCTCGGTTTCTGTGTCCATGCGCCCAATGTAGGGGCGCCGGCCCTATCCTGCCAGTTCGCGTGAGCGTGCGGTGGCGGCGGCGATGGCGTCGTTCATCAGCTTGGGCCAGGCGTCCGGCGCCATCAGCACGCCCAGCGCGCGTTCGGTGGTGCCCTTGGGGCTGGTGACGTTGACGCGGAGCTGGGCGCTGTCCTCGGGGCTGGCGGCCAGCAGGGCGCCGCTGCCGGAGACGGTGGCGCGGGCCATGCGGCGGGCCAGGGCGGGCGGCAGCCCCTGGGCGATGGCGGCGGCTTCCAGCACCTCTGCCAGCAGGAAGACATAGGCGGGACCGCCGCCGGAGACCGCGGTGACCGGGTCGATCAGGGCTTCGTCCTCGACCCAATCGACCAGGCCGACGGCGGTGAGCAGGCGGTCCGCCAGGGCGCGCTGGGCGGGGGTGACGGCCGGGGACGGGTAGCAGCAGGTATAGCCCTGGCGCACCGCGGCGGGGGTATTGGGCATGGCGCGGACCACGGCGGCCTCGGCGCCCAGCAGCGCCTGCATGCCGGCGACGTTGCGCCCGGCCATGATGGAGACGACCAGCGCGCCGGCGGCGGCGAAGCGGGCGTAGTGCGGCAGCGTGGCCGCGGCTTCCTGCGGCTTGATCGCCAGCACCATGACGCCGGGCGTGAAGCCGGGCGGGATGGCATCGGCGCTGGGCACCACCGTCACCCGGCCGGCGAAGGCGGCGGCGGAGGCGGCGTAGGGTTCGACGACGACGGCCTCGGTCAGGCCCTGCTCCAGCCAGCCGGCGAGCATGGCGCCGCCCATCTTGCCGCAGCCGACCAGCAACAGCGGCGGCAGTTTGGTGTCGGTCATGGTGCCCTCCCTTATATCTGGCGGGCCGTTGCCTGCCGTCGGGCTCAGCCGCCCTCCGGCGGCCGGACCGCTGCCGGCAGGGTTAGCGCCTCAGGCCTCGCCGACGCAATCCAGCATGGCCGCCTGCAAGGCCTCGGCCGGCGGCTTGCCGCCCCAGAGCACGAACTGGAACGCGGGGAAGAAGCGTTCGCATTCGGTCAGCGCGATATCCACCATGTCCTCCAGGCTTTCGGCCGAGGCACCGGGGGCGCCACGCAGCAGCACGGAATGGCGGAAAACCGGAACGCCTTCCTCGCTCTCCAGCCCGAAATGGCCGATCCAGAGCTTTTCATTGGCCAGGGACAGCAACTCGAACAGCTTGTCGCGCTTGCCGGCCGGCACCTTCAGGTCGAAGGCGCAGGAGAAGTGCATGGCGCTGATTTCCTGGGACCAGGAAAAGAACAGCCCATAGTCGCACCACTTGCCCGGCGCCTCGGCGGCCATCTCGCCGTCGGAGCGGCGCTCGAAGGTCCACTCATTGGCGCCGATGATCTGCTCGATCACGTCGAGCGGGTTGGCGGCACGTTCACGCTCAAGGGCCAGCAAGCCGGACATGCGGCACCTCCTCTTCGCTGTTGCGGCCCAACCGCGGGGCGACGCCACGGGTAGCGGCGGGGAGAGCCAGCTACCGAGTCTTGCGTCACCTGCGCGAATCGCCCACCAGGGATAGACTACGCAACTCAAACTCCGCGCCGCAAGCCCCTGAATCGGCTGTGAATCAGGTTATGTTCCCGTGACGGCGCGGCCTGCCCTGCAATGTTGCGCTGCGGCAGGGCGTCAGGCGCCGTCGTCGGTGCCTTCCTGCGGCGCCTGCGGCAGGGTCCTGGGCGCGGCGGCGGCGCTGGCCTCCGGCGCGGTGGCCGGGGTGCCGGCCAGGTGGGCCTCCAGCGCGGCGACGCGGGCTTCCAGGGCTTCCACCTGCTCGCGGGCGCGGCGGGCCACTTCCATCGCGGCGTCCAGGTCCTCCCGCTTCACCAGGTCCAGCCGCTGGATCATCTGGTCGGCCTGGCTGCGGGCCATGGCTTCGGCCTCGTTGCGCACCCCGGCCAGGGCCGAGAAGGCGCCGCCCGCCACGCCGGCCAGGTCGTCGAACAGGCCGCCACGCTTGCGGCCGCTGCCGCCACCAGTGGAATCGCTCATCTCGTGCTCTCCTTGCCTTGCCGGGCTGTCGCCAACTTACCTTGCCGCGTCCGCAGCGAGCTTGCTCGCCGTGCCATCCGCGGGCCTTGCCGTGCCAACCGCGACCTTGCCTTGCCGTGCCGTCTGCACGCGGCCTATACCGCCAGCCGCATCGGCGCAACGCCGCCCCCTTTGGCGCGCCCGTTGGCGCCCGCGTGAGGCTTCGACAGCATGTATCTGGTCACTGGCGGTGCGGGTTTCATCGGCTCCAACCTGGTTGCCGCGCTTTGTGCGCGGGGCGCCGAGGTGGTGGTGGTGGACCGGCTGGGGTGCCACGACAAGTGGCGCAACCTGGCGCATCATCCGGTGGCCGGGGTGATCCCGCCGGAGGAACTGGAGGTGTTCTGGGGGCGCCACCCGCCGGTGCAGGCGGTGCTGCACATGGGCGCGATCAGCGCCACCACGGCCACCGACGCCGACGAGGTGGTGGCGCAGAACCTGATGCTGCCGCTGTGGCTGTGGGGCGAATGCGCCTCTCGCAAGCTACCCTTCATCTATGCCAGTTCGGCCGCGACCTATGGCGATGGCGAGCAGGGCTTCGATGACGCCTTCACCCCGGAGGCGCTGGCGAAGCTGCGGCCGCTGAACCTGTATGGCTGGTCCAAGCTGGCCTTCGACCGCCGGGTGTGTGAACTGGTGCGCCGCCGCGCGCCGTCGCCGCCGCAATGGGCGGGGTTGCGGTTCTTCAACGTCTATGGGCCCAATGAGTACCACAAGGGCCGCATGGCCAGCGTGGTGTTCGGCAAGTTCCAGCAGGTGATGCAGGGCGGGCCGGCCACGCTGTTCCGCAGCGACCGTGCCGATGTGGCGGACGGCCAGCAGATGCGCGACTTCGTGCATGTGGATGACTGCGTCGATGCCATGCTGTGGCTGCTGGACAATCCCAAGGCATCAGGGCTGTTCAACATCGGCAGCGGCCGGGCGCGCAGCTTCCTGGACCTGGTGAACGCCATGTTCGGCGCCATGGGGCGGGCGCCGGACATCCAGTTCATCGACATGCCGGCGGACCTGAAGGGCAAGTACCAATACTTCACGGAAGCGCCCATCGACCGACTGCGCGCGGCGGGGTGGAATGGGCAATCCACCACGCTGGAGGAAGGGGTGCGGCGCTATGTGCAGGACTTCCTGATACAGGCGGACCCCTACAAGTGAATCGCTGGCTTGTGACGGAGGGCCGCTGAGCCATGCTGTTCGCACTCCCCTTCCCGATGATCGACCCGACGCTGCTGCAGATCGGGCCGATCGCCATCCGCTGGTATGCGCTGGCCTATATCGTCGGCATCGTGCTGGGCTGGCGGCTGATGCTGCGGCTGGTGGCGCTGCCGGCAGTGGTGGCGACGAAGCAGCAGGTGGACGACTTCGTCACCTGGGCGACGCTCGGCATCGTGCTGGGCGGGCGGCTGGGCTACGTGCTGTTCTATCGCCCCGGCTACTACCTGTTCCATCCGCTGGAGATCTTCGCGGTGTGGGGCGGCGGCATGAGCTTTCATGGCGGGGCGCTGGGCGTCATCATCGCGCTGTGGCTGTATTGCCGGCAGCAGCGCATCGACTTCATGGCCTTTGGCGACCGCATGGCGACGGTGGTGCCGATCGGGCTGTTCCTGGGCCGCTGCGCCAACTTCGTGAACAGCGAGCTGTGGGGCCGGGTGGCGCCGGATGTGCCCTGGGCCATGGTGTTCCCCAATGGCGGGCCGGAGCCGCGGCACCCGTCCCAGCTGTACCAGGCGGGCATGGAGGGCATTCTGCTGTTCGTGCTGTTGCAGCTGCTGGTGCGGCAACCGGCGCTGCGGGCGCGGCGCGGGCTGCTGTCCGGTGTGTTCATCGCGGGCTACGGCATGGCGCGCATCGTGGGTGAGTTCTTCCGCCAGCCGGATGCGCATCTCGGCTTCCTGTTTGCCGGGGCGACCATGGGGCAGTTGCTGTCGGTGCCGATGCTGCTGCTGGGTGGCTGGCTGATCCTGCGGTCGCGGCCTCGGGCGGCGGCGTGACGGCGGAGCGGCTGGACCACTTCATGGGCCGCGCGGTGGCGGCCTATTACGGCAGCCGCGACCCTTTCGGCGCCAAGGGGGACTTCACCACGGCACCGGAGATTTCCCAGGCGTTCGGCGAATGCCTGGGGCTTTGGGCGGCGGTGGCGTGGCAGCAGATGGGCGCGCCGGCGCGCGTGCTGCTGGTGGAGCTTGGCCCCGGCCGCGGCACGCTGATGGCCGATGCGCTACGCGCCGCCGAAATGGTGCCGGCGTTTCGCCAGGCGCTGAGCGTGCACTTCGTGGAGCAATCCCCGGTGCTGCAGGCCGCCCAGGCGGCGCGGGTGCCGGGCGCGACCTGGCATGACGGGCTGGCGACGCTGCCGCCCGGCCCCGCGATCATCCTGGCGAACGAGTTCCTCGACGCGCTGCCGATCCGCCAATTCGTGCGGCGCGGCGGCGGCTGGGCCGAGCGGCATGTGCAGGATGGCGGCTTCGTCGAACGCCCGGGCGGTCACCCTGCCCTGCCGGCCGAGGCGCCCGAAGCAGCGATACAGGAAGTTTGCGAGCCGGCGCTGGCGCTGTGCCAGGCGCTGGCCGAGCGGTTCCGCCATCACCCCGGCGCGGCGCTGTTCCTGGACTACGGCCCGGCCGAGAGTGGCTTCGGTGACAGCCTGCAGGCCATGCGCGCGCATGGCCGGGCCGACCCGCTGGCCGAGGCCGGCAGCGTGGACCTGACCGCGCATGTCGATTTCGCCGCCTGCGCGCGGGCGGCGCGGGCAGCCGGCGCCGCCGCGCATGGCCCCTTGCCGCAGGGGGTGTTCCTGCAACGGCTGGGGTTGGTTTCGCGCGCGGCAGTGCTGGCGCGCAGCAATCCGCGCCAGGCGGGGGAAGTGCTGTCGGCGGCGCAGCGGTTGGTGGCGCCGGAGGCGATGGGGCAACTGTTCAAGGCGCTGTGCCTGTGCCATGCCGGCCTGCCCACGCCCCCGGGCTTCGAGGACGCATGAGCGAAACCGCCGAGTTCCTGACCGATGCCGCCCTGGTCGGCGTGACGCATGGCTTCTTCACCCGCAATGGTGGCGCATCCGCCGGCGCCTTCGGCACGCTGAACTGTTCACTGAACGGGCGGGATGATGCGGCGCTGGTGGCCGAGAACCGGGCGCGGGCGATGCGCGCGCTGGGCGTGGCGCCGGATGCGCTGTTCGGGCTGCACCAGGTGCATGGCGCCGCCGTGGCGGTACTGGATGAGGCCGGCTGGCCCGAGGATGCGCGGCCGCAGGCGGATGGCATCGTCACCCGCCGGCGCGGCGTGGCCCTGGGCATCGTCACCGCCGATTGCGGGCCGGTGCTGTTCGCCGATGCCGAGGCCGGCGTGGTTGGCGCCTGCCATGCCGGTTGGCGCGGTGCAGTCCTGGGAGTGCTGGAGGCGACGGTGGACGCCATGGCGCTGCTCGGCGCCCAGCCCGACCGGGTGGTGGCGGTGCTGGGGCCGTGCATCGCGCAGCCGAGCTATGAAGTCGGCGCCGACCTGCGCGACCAGGTGCTGGCGCGGGCGGCCGAGGATGCGCGGTTCTTCGTGGCCGGGGACCGGGCGGGCAAGTGGCGGTTCGACCTGCCGGGCTATTGCCTGGCACGGCTGCGGACGCTGGGGCTGCGGGCGGTCGCCGGGCTTGGCGTGGATACCTATGCCGATGACCGGCGCTTCTTCAGCTACCGGCGGGCGACCCATGACGGGACCCTGCCG
>CANBNK010000170.1 GCA_947371015.1 Acetobacteraceae bacterium
GAGGCCGGCGCCGGCAATGACACGGTCATCGGCTTCAGCGTCAGCGAAGCCTTCGCCAGCAGTTTCGCCATCATCAAGGGCGGCAGCGGCCAGGACCTGCTGGACCTGTCGCAGGACGCCTCTCAGGGCGCGGCCCGCATGAATGCGGACCTGGTGACCGGCACAGTGACCTTCACCAACCTTGGGGGCATCACGGTGCAGGCCGCCGCCCTCACCGGCTTCGAGGGCGTATGCGGCCTGGCCGGGGCCGGCAACAGCAACACGCTTTCCGGCAGCGGAGCCGCCAACCTGCTGCAGGGCGGCGCTGGCAGCGACACGCTGACCGGCCTCGGCGGCAACGACACGCTGGTCGGCCTGGGCGGCACCGACAACATCGACGCCGGCAGCGGCAATGATCGCGTCGAAGTCGGTGCCAACGACCTGCCAAGCGGCCAGGCGCATGGCGGCAGCGGCATCGACACGCTGGCGCTGCGCGGCACCACGCCGGCCGCTGTCGGCCTGAGCTTCGACTTCAGCGCCGGCAGCCTGCTGGGCCTGCTGACCTTCGATGGCTTCGAGAAGGTGGATCTGGGCCTGACGCTGGCGGCCGGCTCCAGCATCAACGCCACCGGAGGCGGCGCGGCGGATACGCTGCGCGGCGGCGGCAGCAACGACACGCTCACTGGCGGCGGCGGCGGCGACGTGCTGAACGGGCTGGGCGGCGACGACCGCTTCATCATCGGCAGCACCGACGGCGCCGATACCATCGATGGCGGCGACGGCACCGACACGGTGGTGTTCGCCTTCAGCAGCGACAACAGTGGCGTCAGCATCAGCCTGGGCGGCTTCGGCCCGCCTGTGCCGGGCGCGCTGCCGGCTCCGCTGCTGATCTCGGTGGAGAAGACCGAATGGCAACTGGGCAACGGCGCCGACAACGCCACAGGCTCCTCGGGCCAGGACACCTTCTCCGGCGGCGGCGGCGATGATTCGCTGGATGGTGGCAGCGGCGCCGACAGCCTGAGCGGCGGTACCGGCGACGACCTGCTGCGCGACATAGGCTTTGGCGATGCCGACACGCTCTCGGGCGGCAATGGCAACGACACCTTGAACGCCGGCTCCGGCGCCGACAGCCTGGACGGCGGCATCGGCAACGACCTGATCACCAACTTCGCCTTCTTCTACCCCGGCTTCATGTCGCAAGGCGCCGAGTACGACACCATCCGCGGCGGTGCCGGCAACGACACGGTGCAGTCGCTGACGCCCGGCGACTTCGATGGCGGCAGCGGCACCGACCGGCTGGTGTTCAGCCTGCAGACCTTCAACCTGCCGACCGGGGTAAACCTGGACTTCAGCAACCCCGCGGCCACGGTGACGCTGCCTTTCGACAGCAGGGCCATCGGCTTCGAGCAGTTCGACATGACCCTTACCGGCCAGTCGGACGTGCTGACGGTGAAGTACGACAGCCACCACCTGAACGGCGGCTCCGGCTTCGATGTGCTGAACATCGTGCTGGCCACCGGCCAGGACATTCCCGACCCAGCGGCGGTGACGGACTTCTTCGGCGAGCAGACCTGGACCTTCGCCAACGGCATGACCGCGACCGGATTTGAGGTCATCAACTACATCGTGCCCGTGGTCCCCGCCACCAAGGGCGCCGACCTCATTATCGGCACCAACGCGCATGACAACCTGGCTGGCGGCGCCGGCAACGACACGCTGAAGGGCTTCGGCGGCGACGACGAACTGAATGGCGGTGCCGGTGCCGACAGCATGGTCGGCGGCAAGGGCGACGACAGCTACGTGGTGGACAATGCCGGTGACACGGTGCTGGAACTGGCCGACCAAGGCACCGACCGCGTGCAGGCCAGCATCAGCTACACGCTGGGTGCCAACGTCGAAAACCTGGTGCTGACCGGCGTGGCAAACCTGGACGGCACCGGCAATGCGCTGGCCAACAGCCTTGCAGGCAATGCCGGCGCCAACTTGCTGGCTGGCCTCGGCGGCGCCGATACGCTGGTCGGTGGCAGCGGCGCCGACACCCTGGTCGGCGGCGAGGGCGCCGACCAGCTGACGGGTGGCCAAGGCGCCGACATCTTCCGCTTCGCCACCGCGGCGGAAGGCGGTGACCGCATCACCGGCTTCACCAGCGGCACGGATGCGCTGGAGCTTTCGGCCGCGGGCTTCGGCGGCGACCTGGTCGCCGGCATGGACCTTGGCCAGGGCGACCACCTGGTGCTGGGCACCCAGGCCACCCAGGGCCATGGCCAGTTCATCTACGCCGCCAATGGTGCACTGTACTGGGACGCCGATGGCACCGGCGTCGGCGTCAAGGCGCTGGTTGCCCGGTTTTCCGCCCATCCCGCGCTGCTGGCCGGAGACCTGCACGTCATCGGGTAGCGGCCGCACGACATAACGCCGGCCGCCGCCTCTTCGGCAGGATTTCTCGCCTGCTTCGCCCGAAGCTGTGCGAGAAGCCCTGTCCATGTTCCAACTCTCGATCCTGGACTACCTCGCCCTCGGCATCTTCGTCACCTGCTGGGCGGGGTATTCCTTCGCGGTTGACCACGTGCCCGGCATCAAGGCGCGCAGTGTCATCGCCGCCATGGATGAACACCGCCTGCGCTGGATGCACGCCATGCTGCTGCGGGACAACCGCATCGGCGACGTGAACATCATCGGCAACCTGATGAACTCCACCTCCTTCCTGGCGAATACCGCCATCTTCATCCTCGGCGGGTTGCTGGCCATGATGGCCAGCCCGGAGCTGGGCCGCCGCATCTTCGGCGCCCTGCCCTTCGCCGCCGTACCGGACCCGGCTGGCTGGGAATTGCGGATCGCGCTGCTGCTGCTGATCTTCGTCCGCGCCTTCTTTGAGCTGACCTGGGCGCTGCGCCAGTTCAACTACTGCAGCATCGTCGTCGGCAGCGTGCCGCCGGGCAGCGATGCGCCGGAGGGGCTGGTACGCGCCGAAACCGCCGCCCGCGTGGCCAACCGCGCCGCGCGCCACTTCAACACCGGGCTGCGCGCCTACTACTTCGGCCTGGCGGCGCTGGCCTGGATTGTCCATCCGGTGGCGCTGGCCGCGGCCAGCCTGTGGGTGGTGGCGGAACTGCACCGCCGGGAATTCCGCAGCGTCGTGCGGGACGCACTCAAAACTTAGAAGTGCGGGACGCACTCAAGACTTAGGAATGCGGGATATCCGCGGGACGCCTACCCCTTCTCAATCCGCTCCAACTCGCTCCAGAACTCCTTGAACACCTGGCTGCGAATCAGCCGATCCATCTCGGAGGTCCCGCCGCGGTCCGGGTGGTACAGCCTGGCGAAGGCCAGCTTTGCCGCGCGGAACTTGCCGCTTTCCGCCGCGTCGGGCGCGGTGAACACCATCGGCGGAGGCGGCGGCTCCCGCAGGACCGCCTTGGCCAGGAACTCGAACTCCTCATGCTGGCGCACCCGCGCCAATTCCAGCTGCGAGGCCCCCAGCGCCAGGCGCAGGCTGGCCGCCTCGGCCCGGGCCGCGTCGCGCTGCGCCACTACGGAATGGCCGGTCTGGCGCAGGCGCAGCACCGTGGCCTCCAACTCCTGCAGCTTGCCTTGCAACGACGCCAGTTGCGCGCCGGCCATGCCGCCGGCGGTCACGGAGCGTCGCGGCCGGCCGGCCGGCATCCGCAGGAAGCGCGGTCGCGCCACCTGCCGCAGACTGGCCGGCGCCAACACGTCCCAGGCCAGGCCGAGCATAGCGGCCACCGCCATCGTCGCCGGCAAAAGGGAGATATCGAGCACCATCACAAACCGATAGATGGCACGGAATGGGTCGGTTCTTCTACTCCCGCTCGATGCGCCGCAGTTCCGCCCAGTGTTCCTTGAACATGGCAATGCGGACCAGGCGTTCGGCCGCCCGGGCGGTGATGCGGTCGGGATGGAAGCGCAGCGCGAAAGCCCGCTTGGCTTCCTGGAAGCGGTCCCGCCCCGGCGCTGCGGGCTTCGGCGCGGTGCGGGCGGCGCGCAGCGCCACGCGCAGCCGCCCGATCTCCGCGGTCAGGTCCGCGGCGCGGGCATCGGCATGGCGCAGGCGATGCCGCGCCAGCCGGATGGGTGCCGAGCGCAGCGGCCGTGGCCCCGGCAGCAGCCGGCGCAGCGCGCGCAGCAGACACCACGCCAGCCAAGCCAGGCCAGCGATGCAGCCGGCCAGCAGCATGCCCAGCAGTTCCACCATCGCCCGCCCAGCATGGCGGCGCGAGGGTTAAGGTTTACCCCGCCAACGCCAGCCGGATGGCAACCAGCGCGTCGTCGGCCTTGTCGCCCTCAGGCCCACCGGCCTGCGCCATGTCCGGCCGGCCACCGCCGCCCTTGCCGCCCACCGCCGCCGCCGCCGCCCGCACCAGCGCCACCGCATCCGCCTTGCCCGGCAGGGTGGCGACGACGATGCTGGCCTTGCCCTCGGCGGAGCTGACCAGCGCCACCACATCGGCGGTGCCGGCCTTCAGGATCGCTTCGGCCACACCCTTCAGGTCGCGCGCGGGAATGTCGCCCAGGTTCCGCAGTGCCACCTTCAGCCCGGCGATCTCCTCGGCTTCCTGCGCCGCGCCGCCGGTCGCCAGCTTCTTGCGCAGCTCGGCCACGTCGCGTTCCAGCCGGCGCGACTGCTCCACCAGCGCGGTGACGCGCGCGGCCACATCGGCCGGCGCCACCTTCAGCGCGGCGGCCACTTCCGCCAGGCGCTTCTCGGCGGTCTCCACCACGGCCAGCGCGGCCTCCCCGCACACCGCTTCCACGCGGCGCACGCCGGCGGAAACCGCGGCTTCGGCCACGATCTTGAACAGCCCGATATCCCCGGTGCGCCGCACATGGGTGCCGCCGCAGAGTTCCAGCGAATAGACGCCGAACTTCTCCGCCGCCGCGGGGTCATGGCCCATGGAGACGACGCGCACCTCCTCGCCGTATTTCTCGCCGAACAGCGCCATGGCGCCGATCTGCACCGCGGCATCCGGCGTCATCAGCCGGGTGGTGACCTCGGCGTTCTCGCGCACCCGAGCGTTGACCTCGGCCTCGACCCAGGCCAGGTCGGCGTCGCTCATCGGTGCGTTGTGGCTGACGTCGAAGCGCAGCCGGTCGGGCGCGTTCAGGCTGCCCTTCTGCGCCACATGGGTGCCGAGCCGGCGTCGTAGCGCCTCATGCAGCAGATGCGTCGCGCTGTGGTGGGCGCGGATGGCACCGCGGCGGGAATGGTCCACCTCGGCCTGCACCGCCATGCCGACCTTGGCCTCGCCATGCGCGACCGTGCCCAGGTGGACGAAGAGGTCGCCCAGCTTCTTCTGGGTGTCCTTGATGGTGATGCGCGCCGCGTCGCCCGCGCTGATCAACCCGTGATCGCCGACCTGCCCGCCGCTTTCGGCGTAGAACGGCGTCTGGTTCAGGATCACCGCGACCTCGGCACCCACCGGCGCACTGTCCACCAGCTTGCCGTCGCGGACGATGGCGAGGATTTCGCCCTCGGCGCTCTCGGTCGAGTAGCCGAGGAATTCCGACGCGCCGACCTTTTCCTTGATGTCGAACCACAGCGTCTCGGTCGCCGCCTCGCCGCTGCCAGCCCAGGCGGCGCGGGCGCGCTTGCGCTGCTCGGCCATCGCGGCCTCGAAGCCCTTCAGGTCAACGGACTTGCCTTCGCTGCGCAGCGCGTCCTGCGTCAAATCCACCGGAAAGCCGAAGGTGTCGTACAGCTTGAAAGCGACATCGCCGGCCAGCACGCCACCCTCGCCCAGCTTCTGCGTCTCATCGGTCAACAGGTGCAGGCCGCGTTCCAACAGGGTGCGGAAGCGGGTTTCTTCGAGCTTCAGCGTGCCCTCGATCAGCGTCTCCGCCCGTTGCAATTCCGGGTAGGCGGTGCCCATCTGCCGGACCAGCGCCGGCACCAGGCGATGCAGCAACGGATCGCGGCTGCCCATCATGTGCGCGTGGCGCATGGCGCGGCGCAGGATGCGGCGCAGCACATAGCCGCGGCCTTCGTTGCTGGGCATGACGCCATCGGCGATGAGGAAGGATCCCGCGCGCAGGTGGTCCGCCACCACGCGGTGGCTGATGCGGAACGGGCCGTCGGCGTCCTGCCCGGTCGCCTCGGCGGAAGCCAGGATCAGCGCGCGCAGCGTGTCCGTGTCGTAGTTGTCGTGCTTGCCCTGCAGGATGGCGGCGAAGCGTTCCAGCCCCATGCCGGTGTCGATCGAGGGGCGCGGCAGCGGCACGCGGGTGCCGGGCGGGCCTTCCTCATACTGCATGAAGACCAGGTTCCAGATCTCGATGAACCGGTCGCCATTCTCATCGGGGCTGCCGGGCGGGCCGCCGGGGATGTGGTCGCCATGGTCGTAGAAGATCTCGCTGCACGGGCCGCAGGGGCCAGTGTCGCCCATCCGCCAGAAATTGTCGGAAGTCGGGATGCGGATGATCCGACTATCCGAAATGCCCGCGACCTTCTTCCACAGGTCGGCGGCCTGCTCGTCCTCAGAATACACCGTGACCAGCAGCTTTTCCTTCGCCAGCGCGAAGTCCTTGGTCAGCAGGGTCCAGGCGTGGATGATCGCCTGTTCCTTGAAGTAGTCGCCGAAGCTGAAATTTCCCAACATCTCGAAGAATGTATGGTGCCGGGCGGTGTAGCCGACATTGTCCAGGTCGTTGTGTTTGCCGCCGGCGCGGACGCATTTCTGCGCCGTGGTGGCGCGCTGGTAGGCGCGCTTCTCGGCGCCGGTAAATACGTTTTTGAACTGGACCATGCCGCTGTTGGCGAACATCAGGGTCGGGTCGTTGCGCGGCACCAGCGGGCTGCTCTCCACCACCTGATGCCCATTGCGGGCAAAGTAGTCGAGAAAGGTGGCGCGGATGTCGTTGCTGCTGGTCATCGCGTCGAAGGGCCCTGTTCTTCTCCCGCCTCGGCGCGGGGCTGGGCTTTCACCTAGCCTGCCGGGCCGAAAGCGGGAAGGCCCCGCTTTACCAGGGCGTCCAGGGCGCCGGCATGCCGAGCAGATGGTGCAGCCCTTCCCAACTCCAGTAGAACACGCCGAGACCGAGCAGCGGCCAGGCCAGGCGGCCGACATAGCTCAGCGCCAATGCCACCGGGAACAGCAGCACCCAGTAAAGCAGCATGGCATCCGGCCCGCCCAGGCCACGCCAGGCCAGGCGGCCGATTCCAGTCATCAGGAAGTCCGCCGAGGTGGCCGGCAGTCCGAACCAGCCGACCAGCCAGCCCAGCGGCGCCAGCAGCAGCAGCGCGCTCAGCAGCCGCAGGGCATGCAAGGCCGGCACGGGCAAGGAGCGGGTCGCGGCCTCGACGGCCTCCACCGGATGGGCCGGCAGGCGCACCACTGGGGCTGGCAGCGGCTTCCAGGTGGGGAAGCTGCTGACCTGCTGGCCCCGCGGTTCCAACTGCGGCCGCAGCACCTTGATCGACCGATTGACGGCCTCAGCGGGTGCCGGTCGGGTGGTGCGCGGCGGTTGCGGCTTAGGCGCAGATGGTGGCGGAGGCGGCGCCACCACCACCGGGCGCGGTGCCACGATCACCGGCCGCGGCGGCGCCAACGGCACCGGCTGCGACTGGAGCTTAGGCTTGCGCTTGGGCGGCCCAAAGCTCATCCGGAACTTGTCCGGTGGCAAAGGGTCGTCTTCATATCCGACGTAATGAGGTGGCGACATCGGCCTCGATCGTTGCGACTGCTGGGTTCTGCCTAGCATCCCGAGTCGCCTCAGGTCGAGAGGTTCTTCACAAGAATTCTGCTACGAGTCAGTGGCTTGGTCGTGAGTCTTCTCATGTGACTACGGGCAGGGTGCGGGCATGGGACAACCGCTGCGCTGCACAACAAGCCAAAGGTCGGGTGCAACCGTCTCACCGGCCGACACCCGCTCCATTATTGGCGCAATCGGCGAAGCTACTCCGCCGCCTGGGCCTCGTCATCGCTGTCCGGCCCGGTCATCATGGCATTGGCAACAACGCCGGCCTGCGCCCGAACCCGGGCCTCCACCGCGGCGGCCATGTCCGGATGGTCCCGCAGGAACTGCTTGGCATTTTCCCGCCCCTGGCCGATTCGCTGGCCATCGCAGCTGAACCAGGCACCGGATTTCTCGACCACATTGGCCTTCACGCCGAGGTCGATGAGTTCGCCGACCTTGGAGATGCCCTCGCCATACATGATGTCGAATTCCACCTGGCGGAACGGCGGCGCCATCTTGTTCTTCACCACCTTCACCCGGGTCTGGTTGCCGGTCGCCTCGTCCCGGTCCTTGATCCCGCCGATGCGGCGGATTTCCATGCGGCAGCTGGCGTAGAACTTCAGCGCATTGCCGCCGGTGGTGGTCTCCGGGTTGCCGAACATGACGCCGATCTTG
>CANBNK010000171.1 GCA_947371015.1 Acetobacteraceae bacterium
CCGCGCGCCGGTGGTGCTGATGCACATGCTGGGGATGGACCCCCGCACGATGCAACAGAATCCGCAATATGCGGATGTGGCGCTGGACGTCGCCCGCTTCCTGCGGGACCGGGTGGAGACGCTGGAGCGGCTGGGCATCCCGCGCGGGCGTATCGCGGTCGATCCGGGCATCGGCTTCGGCAAGACGGTGGCGCACAACCTGGCGCTACTGGAGCGGCTGCCGCTGCTGGCGGGGCTGGGCTGCCGCATCCTGGTCGGGGCCTCGCGCAAGGGCTTCATCGGCCGTATCGGCGGGGAAGCCGCCGCTGGCCGCCGCATTGCCGGCAGCGTCGCCGCCGCCCTGGCCGCCACCGCCCGCGGTGCCGGCATCCTGCGGGTGCACGACGTGGCCGAGACGGTGGAGGCGCTGAAGGTCTGGGCCGCCTGCGAGACCGGCGCGCTTGCGGATTGATGGATTTTCGCACGGGGCTTGGTTAGTCATGCCGAACCCGAGCGCTGGGAGCATGCTGCGTTCGCTCAAGCACGCTCCAGCTTTTTGATGAGCGCGGGATTCATCGTTTTCGGCGATTCCACCTCAACGCTTCCCGCTCTAGGCTGCTGACCATGAACCACACCGCCGCCCCGACCGCCGCCGCCCGCCGCCTGTTCGGTACCGATGGTATCCGGGGCAAGGCCAATGTCGCGCCGATGGATGCCAGCACGGCGCTGCGCCTCGGCCAGGCCGCCGGCATGTTCTTCAATCGTGGCAGCCACCGGCACCGCGTGGTCATCGGCAAGGACACCCGGCTTTCCGGCTACCTGATGGAAGCGGCGCTGGCCGCCGGATTCCTCGGTGCCGGCATGGACGTGGTGCTGCTCGGCCCGCTGCCGACGCCGGCGGTGGCGCTGCTGACTCGCAGCATGCGCGCCGACCTCGGCGTGATGATCAGCGCCAGCCACAACCCCTATGAGGATAACGGCATCAAGCTGTTCGGCCCGGATGGGCTGAAGCTGTCCGACGCGCAGGAAGCCGAGATCGAGGCGCTGATGGCCGGCGACCTCTCCGCCGCCATGGTGGCGCCCGGCAAGCTTGGCCGCGCCAGCCGCATGGATGACAGCGCCGGCCGCTACATCGAGGCGGTGAAGTCCGCCGTGCCGCGTGGGCTGACCCTGGAAGGGCTGCGCATCGTGGTCGATTGCGCGAATGGCGCGGCCTACAAGGTGGCGCCGACCGTGCTGTGGGAGTTGGGCGCCGAGGTGGTCTCCATCGGCGTGACGCCGGATGGCTTCAACATCAACAAGGGCGTCGGCTCCACCGCGCCGGGGCAGCTGGCGGCGCTGGTGAAGGAGCGCCGCGCCGACCTGGGCATTGCGCTGGATGGCGACGCCGACCGCCTGGTGCTGGTGGATGAGGAAGGCACCGTCATCGACGGCGACCAGATCCTGGCGCTGATCGCCAGCAGCTGGCACGCCCGCGGCGCGCTGCGCGGCGGCGAGGTGGTGGCGACCGTGATGTCCAACATGGGGCTGGAGCGCTTCCTCAAGCAGCGCGGCCTGGGCCTGCAACGCACGCCCGTGGGCGACCGCTATGTCGGCGAACGCATGCGCGAGCTGGGCTGCAACCTCGGCGGCGAGCAGTCCGGCCATGTCATCATGAGCGACTTCGGCACCACCGGGGATGGCCTGATCGCCGCCTTGCAGGTGCTGGCGGTGCTGGTGGAACAGCAGCGCCCGGCCAGCCAGGTGCTGAACTGCTTCACCCCGCTGCCGCAGCGCCTGGTGAACATCCGCTTCGCCGGGCCGAGCCCGCTGAAGGACCCGGCGGTGCAGGCCGCCATCCGCGAACAGGAAGTGGCGCTGGGCGACCGCGGCCGCGTGCTGATCCGCGCCAGCGGGACCGAGCCGCTGATCCGGGTGATGGTGGAGGCCGAGGACCAGGCGCTGATGGACGAGTCGGTGGAGTTGCTGGCCGACCTCATCCGGGCGAAGACGGGCGCATGAAGGGCCGCGTCCTCATCGTCGCCGGCAGCGACAGTGGCGGCGGCGCCGGCATCCAGGCCGACATCAAGGCGGTGACCGCGCTGGGTGGCTTCGCCGCCACCGCCATTACCGCGCTGACGGCGCAGAACACCCTGGGCGTGCATGGCGTGCTGCCGATTCCGCTGGACTTCATCCGCCAGCAGATGCGCGTGGTGCTGGACGATATCGGCGCCGACGCGATCAAGACCGGCATGCTGCACGACAGCGCCACCATCGAGGCGGTCTGCGCCGAACTGCCGCCGGAGACGCCGCTGGTCGCGGACCCCGTCATGGTCGCCAAGGGCGGCCACGCGCTGTTGCAGGACGCCGCGGTCAGCACGCTGAAGCGCCTGCTGCTGCCCCGCGCCACGGTGCTGACGCCGAACCTGCCGGAAGCCGAGGTGCTGACCGGGCTGCGCATTCGCACCGCCCAGGACATGCCCGCCGCCGCCCGCGCGCTGCTGGCCATGGGTGCCCGCGCCGTGCTGCTGAAGGGCGGCCACCTGGAAGGGCCGCGCGTGCTGGACCTGCTGGCGACGGCCGAGGGGATCGACGCCTTCGAGGGTGACCGAGTCGCCACCCGCCACACCCATGGCACCGGCTGCACCCTGGCCAGCGCGGTGGCCGCCGGCCTGGCGCAGCAGCTGAGCCTGCACGATGCCGTGGCCCGCGCCCGCGCCTATGTGCTGGCCGCGATCAAGGCGGCGCCGGGCTATGGCGCCGGGCATGGCCCGCTGGACCATGGCGTCACCGTGGACCTGGAGCGGTTGGCATGAGGCGCTTTGCCTTCGAGACCTTCGATGTCTTCACCAGCCAACGCTTCGGCGGCAACCAGCTGGCGGTGTTCCCGGATGCTCGGGGGATCAGCGACGCCGAGATGCAGTTGCTGGCCGCCGAGTTCAACTACAGCGAGACCACCTTCGTGCTGCCGCCGGCCGACCCGGCCAATACCGCGCGCGTCCGCATCTTCCACCGCACCGCGGAAATGCCCTTCGCCGGCCATCCCAATGTCGGCACCGGCTTCGCGCTGGCGGCGCGGGCGCAGGGGGATGTGCTGCGGTTTGAGCAGATCGCCGGCCTGGTCGAGGTGGTGCTGCGGCGCGACGCTGCCGGGGCGGTGACCGGTGCGACCATCGCCGCGCCGCAGCCGCTGCTGGTCGGCGGCACCTTCAACGCCGCCGAGGCCGCCGCCTGCGCTGGGCTGGACGCCGCCGACGTGGTGCTAGCCCGTCACGCGCCGACCATCGCGGCGGATGGCGGTAACCCGCGCCTGCTGCTGGAGGTGACACCGCCAGCGCTGGCCCGCGCCGCACCGGACCTGGCTGGCTTCCGCGCGGCTGTCGCGGCGCATCCGGAACTCGGCGGCAAGCTGTCGCTGTATCTGTACGTTCGGGACGCCACCTGCCTGCGCACGCGGATGTTCTCGCCGCTGGCCGGCACGCCGGAGGACCCGGCAACGGGCAGTGCGGCCACGCCGCTCGCCGGCTTCCTGCTGCGGCTGGAGGGCGGTGACAGCGCGACCTACGAGATCCACCAGGGCGTGGAGATGGGCCGCCCCAGCCTGTTGCTGGCCAGCGCCACCAGGGGCGCCGACGGCATCCGCGCCAAGGTGGGCGGTGGTTGCGTGCCGGTGCTGCGCGGCGAAGCCCAACTGGATTAACCCGGTCTTCACGCGCGGCGTGCTGTGCTGCACCTGTGCCATGACCCTGAACGCAACCCTCGCCAGCAGCCTGTTCGGCTACACCGCGCCCTCCGCCGGCAGCGACCCTGCCGCCGCGATCGCCATGCTGAAGCGCGCCACCGCGCCGGGGGCGGAAGCCAAGGGCGTGGCGCATGAGCGGAAGGACCCGGTGGTCATCACCGCCATGGCGCAGTTCGACAAGGCGCTGGCGCATGCGAAGGACCTGAAATCCGCTCTGGGGGACCCGCGGGTGCTGGCGGTGCTGCTGCCCGGCGTCGGCCTGGCGGACCAGATGGCCTATCCGGGCCTGGCGCAGCGGGCGCTGGTGGCCGACCCCACCGCGAAGAAGGGCATCCTGACCCAGGTGGATGCGAAGTGGAAAACCGCGGCGACCACGCTCGGCCTGTTCGGCAAGGGGTTGGACGGGCTGAAGGACCCGGCCTTGCAGCAGAAGCTGAAGGACAACTACGTCGCCTACCAGTACCAGAAGAGCCTGGACGCCCAGCAGCCGGGTATCTCGGATGCGCTGTACTTCATCAGCAACGCCTCGGCCAAGGCCGGCAACGTCTATAACGTTATGGGCGACCGTATCCTGCGCCGCGTCGTCACCGGCGCGCTGGAACTGCCGCAGCAGCTGGCGGTGCAGCCCATTCAGGACCAGGCCAAGGCCATCACCAATCGCCTGCCGATGGACAAGCTGAAGGACCCGCAGCAGGTCTATAAGGTGGCGCAGCGCTACCTGTTGGTGACAGCGCAGAACCCGCCAGCCAGCACCCCGCCGGATATCGCCACGCTGGCCATGTCGCTGCGGGTTTAGCTCCCCTCCAGGTGGATCCAAGCGGCGGCGGCGTGGTTGCAAGGCCCCGGGCGGCGGCGCTATAGCGGCGGCGGGCCACGCCCCCCCACCGGGGCGCATCTGCTTCTGTGAGGGAGCCAATACGTCATGAACGCCATCTCCAAGCCGGCAGTCCGTCCGGCGAATCCCCGCTTTTCCTCGGGCCCCTGCGCCAAGCGCCCGGGCTGGACGCTGGACGTGCTGGCCGGCGCCTTCACCGGCCGCAGCCACCGCGCCGCCGCGCCGAAGGCACGCCTCGCGGAAGTTATCGAGCGCAGCAAGGCCGTGCTGGGCATGCCCGCCGGCTGGCGCCTCGGCATTGTCCCCGCCAGCGACACCGGCGCCGTCGAGATGGCGCTGTGGAGCCTGCTGGGCGAACGCGGCGTGGACGTGCTGGCCTGGGAAAGCTTCTCGACCGACTGGGCCACCGACATCGCCAAGCAGCTGAAGCTGGCCGATGTGCGCACGCTGAAGGCCGAGTACGGCCGCCTGCCGGACCTGGGCGCGGTGGACTGGAAGCGCGACGTCGTCTTCGTCTGGAACGGCACCACGTCAGGCGTGCGCGTGCCGAATGGCGACTGGATCGCCGCCGACCGTGAAGGCCTGGCGATCTGCGACGCGACCTCGGCCGCCTTCGCCATGGACCTGCCCTGGGACAAGCTGGATGTGGTGACGTGGTCCTGGCAGAAGGTGCTGGGCGGCGAGGCGGCGCACGGCATGCTGGCGCTGAGCCCCCGCGCGGTGGCCCGGCTGGAGAGCTACACCCCGGCCTGGCCGATGCCGAAGATCTTCCGGATGACCAAGGGCGGCAAGCTGAACGAGGGCATCTTCAAGGGCGAGACCATCAACACGCCCAGCATGATCTGCGTCGAAGACGCGGTGGATGGGCTGGAATGGGCCGCCAGCGTCGGCAACCTGGCCGGCCTTGTTGCGCGCAGCGAAGCCAACCTTGCGGCCATCGCGGGCTTCGTCGGTAACGGGCAGGAATTCGGCTTCCTGGCCGAGGACGCGGCGACGCGCAGCTGCACCAGCATCTGCCTGAAGGTGACGGCGCCCTGGTTCGTGGCGCTGGAGGCCGACAAGCAGGCCGCCGCGGCGAAGAAGCTGTCGGGCTTGCTGGACAAGGAAGGCGTGGCGCTGGACGCCGCCAACTACCGCGATGCGCCTCCGGGCCTGCGCATCTGGGGCGGTGCGACGGTGGAGACGAGCGACATCGAGGCCCTGCTGCCCTGGCTGTCCTGGGCGCTGGCGCAGGTGAAGGCGGAGTTCGCGTGATGCCGAAGGTCCTGATCAGCGACAAGCTGTCGCCCGCCGCCATCGAGATCTTCAAGCGCCGCGGCCTTGAGGTGGACTTCAAGCCGGGCCTGACGCCGGCGGAACTGCGCGCCATCATCGGCGACTACGACGGCCTGGCGATCCGCAGCGCCACCAAGGTGACGCGGGAAGTGCTGGACGCCGCGACGAAGCTGAAGGTCGTCGGCCGCGCCGGCATCGGCGTGGACAATGTGGACGTCTCCAGCGCCAGCGCCCGTGGCGTTGTCGTGATGAACACGCCGCATGGCAACGCCATCACCACGGCCGAGCATGCCATCGCCATGATGTTCGCGCTGGCCCGGCAGATTCCGGAAGCCACCGCCAGCACCCGCGCCGGCAAGTGGGAAAAGAACCGCTTCATGGGCGTGGAGCTCTACGCCAAGACGCTCGGCCTCATCGGTTGCGGCAACATCGGCAGCATCGTGGCAGACCGCGCGGTGGGGCTGCACATGAAGGTGGTGGCGTTCGACCCGTTCCTGTCCGAGAAGCGCGCGGTCGAGCTGGGCGTGGAGAAGGTGGAGCTGGACGCGCTGCTCGCCCGCGCCGACTTCGTCACGTTGCATGCGCCGCTGACCGAGAACACGCGCAACATCCTCAGCCGCGAGAACCTGGGCAAGCTGAAGAAGGGCGTTCGCGTCATCAACTGCGCCCGTGGTGGCCTGGTGGATGAGGCGGCGCTGTACGACCTGCTGAAGTCGGGCCACATCGCCGGCGCGGCGCTGGACGTGTTCGAGACCGAGCCCGCCACGGACAGCCCGCTGTTCGCGCTGGAGAACGTGGTCTGCACGCCGCATCTGGGCGCCGCCACGGCGGAAGCGCAGGAGAACGTGGCGCTGCAGGTGGCGGACCAGATGGCCGACTACCTGCTGACCGGCGCCGTCACCAACGCCATCAACATGCCCAGCGTCAGCGCGGAAGAAGCCCCGCGGCTGAAGCCCTACATGGAACTGGCGCGGCTGCTGGGTGGCCTGGCTGGCCAGCTCACCGCCAGCACGGACGGCGCCATCAAGCAGATCCGTGTGGAGTACGAGGGCGCCGCGGCGGAACTGAACCGCCGCCCGCTGACCGCCGCCGCGTTGGCTGGCGTGCTGGCCCCGCTGCTGGGCGCGGTCAACATGGTCAACGCGCCCGTCGTCGCCAAGGAACGCGGCATCGAGGTGGCCGAGACCATCCATGAACGCAGCGGCGAATACGCCACGCTGCTGCGGCTGACCGTGGTGACGGACCGCTTCGAGCGCAGCGTGGCCGGTACGCTGGTGGCGAAGGACAAGCCGCGCCTGGTGGCGATCAAGGGCATCGCGGTGGAAGCCGATTTCGCGCCGTACATGCTGTACGTGACCAACCAGGACAAGCCGGGCTTCATCGGCCGCTTCGGCACCACGTTGGCGGAAGCGGGCCTCAACATCGCCAGCTTCCACCTGGGCCGCAGCGCGCCTGGTGCGGATGCGATCTGCCTGGTGGCGCTGGATGAGCCGGTGGCCGAAAGCGTGCTGGCCGCGGTGCGTGGCCTGCCCCTGGTGGTACAGGCCAGCCCGCTGGCGTTCTGACCACTTCCCCCTCCCTCGCGTCGCGGGGGAGGGGGTCTCGCCTCAGTCCGCCCCGTAGCGCGCCTTGGCCTGCTCGGCGCTGACCAGGCCCAGCGTCACATCGCGCGCGACCTTCGCCGGGTCGCGCTTCGCCGCCGCGCCGTAGCCGCCGCCGCCCGGCATTTCCACCACCAGCTTGTCGCCCGGCGGCACCTGCTGGAAGCCCTTGGCCTTCAGTACCGTGCCCGAGGCCAGCGAGAGCCGGCCATTGCCGCCGGCCTCACCACCCTCGCGCCCGCGCGCGGCGAACTTCACCCGCTCGAAGGTCGCGTGGATGCCGAAGCCGCCGCCATGGCGGTGCGAGACTTCCATCACCTGGCCGAGGCCGCCGCGATGCTCGCCGGGGCCGCCGCTGTCCGGGCGATACTCCTTCTTCCAGATCACCAGCGGCGTGATGCTCTCGGTGATCTCGACCGGCACGTTGCGGACGCCGGAAGGGAAGGGGGTCGCGCTCAGCCCGTCCTTGGTGGGGCGAGCCCCTGCGCCGCCGCTGTGGAAGGTGGTGACCTGGAACGGTACGCCAACGCCCTCGGAAAGCCCGTGGCCGGCGGCCAGCTTCAGGTTCCACAGGTTGCTGGTGCCCTCGGCCGGCACGGTGCCGGGCATGCACTGGTGCAGCGCGCCGTACACCACGTCCGGCAGCATGTGGCCGATGGTGCTGCGTGCATTCACCGCCGAAGGCCAGGGCGCGTTGACGATGCAGTTCTCCGGCGCCTTCACCAGCACGGCGTCCAGCGTGCCGGCGTTGTTGGGGATGGTCGGCGCCACCAGGCACTTCACGCCGAACGCCGTGTACGCCTCGGTGTAGCAAATGGGGCAGTTGA
>CANBNK010000172.1 GCA_947371015.1 Acetobacteraceae bacterium
GCCCGCTGATCGGCCGGCCGCTGCCCGGTGGCCTGCGCGAATTGCTCATCGGCCGGGGCGCGCAGGGCTACGTGGCGCTGTACCGCTACCTGCCAGCGGCCGAGACGGCCTTCGTCCTCGCCATCCGCAGCATGCGAAAAGCGGGCTACCCCAGGGCGCGCTGAAGGGTCGTCCGCGCCGGCGCCATCGATCAGCCCCCCTCGCCGCCGCCACCCCCGCCATGCTACCCCCCGCCGCATGAGCACTCGTCCTTCCGGCCGCCTCCCCGACGCCCTCCGCAGCGTTTCCCTTGAACCC
Organism: Acetobacteraceae bacterium; assembly: GCA_947371015.1. Lineage (GTDB taxonomy): Bacteria > Pseudomonadota > Alphaproteobacteria > Acetobacterales > Acetobacteraceae > CAIMOR01. The sequence continues at coordinate 298 of CANBNK010000172.1, forward strand.
GGCTTCTCCCACCACGCGGAAGGCAGCTGCCTCATCCGCATGGGCGGCACGGAAGTGCTATGCACCGCCAGCGTGGAGCCCAAGGTGCCCCCCTTCCTGCGCGGCACCGGCCAGGGCTGGGTCACCGCCGAATACGGCATGCTGCCCCGCGCCACCCATACCCGCGGCATGCGCGAAGCCGCCAAGGGCAAGCAGTCCGGCCGCACCCAGGAAATCCAGCGCCTGATCGGCCGCGCGCTGCGCGCCGTGGTCGATCTCAAGGCCATGGGCGAGATGTCCATCAGCATCGACTGCGACGTGCTGAACGCCGATGGCGGCACCCGCTGCGCCAGCATCACCGGCAGCTGGGTCGCCCTGCACCTGGCCTTCAAGCACTGCATGAAGATGAACGTCCTCACCGCCATGCCGCTGCGCGAACAGGTCGCCGCCATCTCCTGCGGCATCTTCGAGGGCACCCCGGTGCTGGACCTGGACTACCCCGAGGACAGCAAGGCCGACGCCGACGCCAACTTCGTGCTCACCGGCACGGGCGGCCTGGTCGAAGTCCAGGGCACCGCGGAAGGCGCGCCGTTCAGCGAAGCGCAGCTGCTGGAACTGCTGCGCCTGGCCCGCCTCGGTACCGACCAGCTCTTCGCCGCCCAGCGCACCGCCGTCGGCCTGTAGCACCCCAACGGCGCCGGCCCCACCGGGCTGGCGCCCCCACTACCCCCACGAGTCCCGCCGCCATGACCCACCGCCAGCTTTCCCCCGGCACGCTTGTGCTGGCCACGCACAACAAGGGCAAGCTGCGGGAGGTCTCGGCGCTGCTGGACGGCTATGGCCTGGAACTCATCTCGGCCGGTGAACTCGGCCTGCCCGAACCCGCGGAGACCGAGACCAGTTTCATCGGCAATGCCGGCATCAAGGCGCTGGCCGCCGCCCGCGCCGCCAACCTGCCGGCGCTGGCCGATGACAGCGGCTTCAGCGTCGCCAGCCTGGACGGCGCCCCCGGCGTCTATACCGCGGACTGGGCGCAGCAGCCGGATGGCACGCGTGACTACGCCGCCGCCATGGCCAAGGTCGCGGCGCTGGCCGGTGACCACCCGGGCCGCCTGGCCTGGTTCAGCTGCGCCCTGGTGCTGGCCTGGCCGGATGGCCACACCGAAGCCTTCCTCGGCGAGGCCCCGGGCAGCTGGGTCTGGCCGCCACGCGGCCCGGCCGGCTTCGGCTACGACCCGATGTTCCTGCCCGAAGGCCACGCCCAGACCTATGGCGAAATGCCGGCCGACGAAAAGCACGCCATCAGCCACCGCGCCCGCGCCTTCGCCCTGTTCGCCGCGGCCTGCCTGACGCCGGTCTAACAGGCTGTTCGGCTGAGGCGGAAGCGTCGAAAGCCGTGAATCAGTCTCTCCAACAACAAGCGTGGAGCGCTTCAGTCGGTCGCGATCACGCTCTGGCCGGCGGCGGCGCGCCCGGCGCAACGCCGGGGCGCTGGAATCTGAGGCGGAAGCGTCGAAAGGCGGAGCCAGGATCACCGCTTCAGTGCCTGGTGGTCCCGCTTCAGCCCCGCCACATCGCCCGCAGCACCGGCCGCCCCTGCGCGTGGTGCCGCAGCGCCATCAGCGCATGGCCCAGCGCCAACGTCACCAGCCCCACCGCCGTCCACAGGTGCACCACGCGCAGCAGCACAAAGCGCGCCTCGTCCGGCCCCACCACATGCGGCACCGGCAGCAGCAGGAACACCATGGTCGGCACCTGCCCCGGCGCGCTGGCGGCCACCAGATAGCCCAGCACCGGCACCGCCAGCAGCAGCCCGTACAGCACCCCATGCACCACACCAGCCGCGCGCCGTTGCCAGCCCGGCAACCCGGCATCCTCGGCCGGCCGGCCCCGCCGCCAGCGCAGCAGCAGCCGCCACGCCACCAGCACGAAGACCACCACCCCGAAGGACTTGTGGAACTGATACGCCAGAAACTTCGGCGCCAGCGGCCGCAGCGGCAACTCCACCATCAGGAAGCCCAAGCCCAGCGTCAGCGGCACCAGCAGCGCCACGGCCCAATGCAGTCGCCGCTGCGCCCGGCTCCAGCCGGTCCGCTCGCTCAAGTCGGCCCCACCAGCAGCCGCACCTGCACCTCAAGCCGAATCTCGTCCGAGATCGTGGTGCGGTCCTCCACCATGCCGAACTCCACCCGGTTCAGCGTGCCGCTGGCGCTGAACTCCGCGGTCTCGGCCCCCGCCGCCGCATCCCGCCCGCGCCGCAGCAGCCGCGCCTCCATGCGCATCGGCCTGGTCACGCCGCGCAGCGTCAGCGCGCCCTCCACGCGAAACCGCTCGGCCGGGTCGCTGCCGCGCACCACGCCGCTGGCCCGGCCGCTGAACCGCGCCAGCGGGTAGGTCGCGGCATCGAAATACGCCGGCGAGCGCAGCAGGTCCGCTGCCCCCGGCCACGCCAGATCAATCGAGGCGGTCTCCACCGCCACCACCACCTCGGCCCGGCTCGGGTCGTCCGGGTCCAGCGCCACCTGGGCGTCGAAGCGGCCGAAGCTGCCGCTGGAACTCAGCAGGCCGAAATGCCGCGCGGTGAAGCCCAGCCGGCCGAAATTCTGGTCGAACCGATATTGCCGCAGTTGCGCCCGTGCCGGCCGCGGCTGGGCCAGGACCAGGCACATCCCGGCCAGGGCCAGGTGGCGGCGCGGCTGGGGGCAATCGGGCGGGTTCATGCAGTTCCTTCATCCGCGGGGACAACACGGCCAGGACGCCAGGATATCACGACCACGCTTCCGCCACCGCTGAATTGCCGGCAAGGTCCGCCGCTTTCAGGAGAGCCCATCCATGCGGCGACGACTTGCCTGGCCTGCGCCGCTACGCCTTGGGATGATGCTGCTCGCCCTTCTCCTGGGCCTGACCACCCCGGCCGCCGCCCAACCGGCCTGGAGCCGCATCTACGGCGTCCAGCCGGACGGAACCGCTGCCATTCCGGTGCCGCCAGGCCCGCTGCACTACCAGGTGGAACCGCTGGAAGGCGGCCCGCCGCTGCGCCCCTTCGCCCCGGCCGAGCCGAACGGCACCGTCCGCGCCCCGCTCGGCGGCTGGTATCGCCTGCTGCAACGCGACCGCGCCGGTGCCATCAGCCAGGTGGGGCACCGCTTCGCGGTTGGCTACCTCATCGTCATCACCGGCCAGTCCCAGGCCGATGCGCTGTTCTTCAACGGCGCCCCCGATGCCGGCGCCTTCCGCGCCACCGCGGAGGACCCCGTCGCGCCGCCGGTGCATGCCGTGCTGTATGACTGCATCGGCCGCCCGGGCTGCGGGCCGGATGGCACCCATTGGGGCCAGGCCGAGGAAAACTACGGCGCCCGCATCCTGCTGGCCGAACTCTCCTGGCGGCTGAACCGCGCGCCGGTGGCGCTGGCCGGCGCCGCCTGGGGTGGTGCCACCGTGGCGCAGCTGGCGGATGCGCGCGGCCCGGCCGGCCGCCGCCTGCGCCGCGTGGTCCACGCCGCCGCCCCGGCCTCCGCCGCGCTGGTGCTGGCGCATGGCACCACGGATGCCTTCCTCGGCACGCCGCCGGCCGAATACATCGCCGGCCTCGGCGTCGTCGTCGCGGCGCTGCGGGCCGGCAGCGCGCCGGGCATGCCGGTGCTGCAAACCCCGCTCGGCCCGCTGGATGGCCGCTACCGCATCCTCGGCAGCGCGCAGCTGGCGGCCTGGTTGGCGCCGGAGGGCCGCGACGCGCTGCTGGCGCGGCTCGGCCTGTCGCGCACCGCGCCGCTGGGCCGCGACGCCGCCATCGACGCCAGCGCCATCCGCGACGCCCAGGCCGATGCCGCCCGGCAGTTCCGCCTGGCCTCTGGCGGCGACCTCTCCCGCCTGGCGCCCGGCGCCGATGGCGTCCACTGGAGCCGCGACGGCGTGCGCTACACGGCGCATGAGGTGGCGGAGGCCATCGTCTCGGCCCTGCGGCCCTGACATCCCCCCCGGGGGGGCGCAAGCACCACCGATTCATCGAGCTTGCCGCCAGCCGCCCCCCGGACTATATAGGTCACCACAGACATCATCCGTTGCTCGGAGGGTGGCCTTAACGGGCCGCCTTTTTTGTTTTTATGGCCCCAATGCCCGACCCGTCCGCAGCCGCCCCGATCGAACGTCCGCACCATGAAGGCCTGGAAGCGCGCATCGCCGACGCGATCACGCCGACCCTGGAGCATCTGGGCTACGAACTGGTTCGCGTGCAGGTCCAGGGCAAGGAACGCCCGACCGTGCAGATCATGGCCGACCGCGCCGATGGCACGCTGTTCACCGTCTCCGACTGCGAGAACATCAGCCACGCCGCCGGCGCCGTGCTGGATGTGGACGACCCGATCAAGGGCGAATGGATGCTGGAGGTTTCCTCCCCCGGCATCGACCGCCCGCTGACCCGCGCGAAGGACTGGAACCGCTACGCCGGTCACATCGCCACGCTCGAACTCAATATCCCGCAGGACGGCCGCAAGCGGTTCCGCGGCATTGCGCTTGGCGCCGATGCCGAGGTTGTGCGCATGCGGCTGGAGGACGGCACCGAGGCCAACTTCCCCCGCGGCAACATGCGTCGCGCCAAGCTGGTGCTGACCGACGAACTCATCGCGGCCTCCGCTGCCGAACGCGGCGTGCCCGCCGACGCCTCGGAAAGCGGCGAGTCCGCCGACGAGGCCGAACCCGAAGCCGCCTCGCCACCCCCTTCAAAGAGGAACTGAGCCATGGCCGTGGATATCACCATCGCCCGCCCGGAGTTGCTCCAGGTCGCCGAGGCCGTCGCGCGCGAAAAGATGATCGAGCGCGACGAAGTGCTCGAAGCCATGGAACAGGCGATCCAGAAGGCCGGTCGCGCCAAGTACGGCCATGAGAAGGACATCCGCGCGTTCATCGACCGCCGCAACGGCGAGGTGAAGCTCTCCCGCTGGACCGAGGTGGTGGAAGCCGAGCCGGTCGAGAACGAGGCGACCCAGCTGTCGCTGCGCATCGCGCTGAAGATCAAGCCGGGCATCAAGATTGGCGAGTTCATCATCGACCCGCTGCCGCCGATCGATTTCGGCCGCATCGCCGCCCAGACCGCCAAGCAGGTCATCGTGCAGCGCGTGCGCGAGGTTGAACGCGGCAAGCAGTTCGCCGAATACAAGGACCGCGTCGGCGAGATCATTAACGGCATCGTCAAGCGCACCGAGTACGGCAACCTGATGGTCGATCTCGGCCGCGCCGAGGCCCTGCTGCGCCGTGACGAGACAATCCCGCGCGAGGCGTTCCGCAACGGCGACCGTGTGCGTGCCTACATCTACGACGTCCGCGAAGAACCCCGCGGCCCGCAAATCTTCCTCAGCCGCACCCACCCGGGCTTCCTGGCCAAGCTGTTCGCCCAGGAAGTGCCGGAAATCTACGATGGCATCATCGAGATCAAGGCCGTGGCGCGCGACCCCGGCAGCCGCGCGAAGATGGCCGTCATCAGCCGCGACAGCAGCATCGACCCGGTCGGCGCCTGCGTCGGCATGCGCGGCAGCCGCGTGCAGGCCGTGGTGCAGGAACTGCAGGGCGAGAAGATCGACATCATCCCCTGGTCCGGCGACAACGCCACCTTCATCGTCAACGCCCTGGCCCCGGCCGAAGTCACCAAAGTGGTGATGGATGACGAGACCCGCCGGGTTGAAGTCGTGGTGCCGGATGACCAGCTATCCCTTGCCATCGGCAGGCGCGGCCAGAACGTCCGCCTGGCCTCGCAGCTCACCCGCTACGACGTGGATATCCTGACCGAAGCCGAGGAATCGGAGCGCCGCCAGGAAGAGTTCCGCAAGCGCAGCGGCTTGTTCGTCGAGGCGCTGGATGTCGATGACGTCATCGCCGGCCTGCTGGTCACCGAAGGCTTCACCAGCATCGAAGACCTGCTCGGCGTCGAGGACGAGGAGTTGGCGGAAATCGAAGGCTTCGACGAAAACGTTGCGGCCGAACTGAAGCGCCGCGCCCAGGGCTTCCTGGACCAGCGCGAAGTGGAATTGGACGAAAAGCGCATCGCCATGGGCGTGGAGGATGCGGTGGCGGAAGCCGGCGGCTTCTCCCCCTCCATGCTGGTGGCGCTGGGCGAAAAGGGCGTGAAGTCGCTGGACGACCTGGCTGACCTGGCGGCCGACGAACTCATAGAAATCCTCGGCACCGAGGCGATCGACGAGGACACCGCCAACGCCGTCATCATGGCAGCGCGGGCGCATTGGTTCGAAGGTGAAGGCGCCGCCGAGCCGGCGGACGAGGAGGCCGCTGGCGAAGCGGCATCGGCAAACGACAGCAACGCCTGAAAGCAGCGAAACCGGGGACGGCCCGGCTGACGTTCCCGTGAATCTCCCTGGGGGCAGCCCTGGGGAAATACCCGGGAACATCCCCATGGACGCAGCTGCGGCAGCGCCCGTGGGCGAACTGCCGGATGCGGCTGAGGATGAGGTGCCGGACGAGCCTGAGAAGGGCCCGATGCGGCGCTGCATCGTCACCCGGGAGAGCCAGCCGAAGGAGCAGATGCTCCGTTTCGTGCTGGGCCCAGGCCGTGAATTGGTGCCCGACCTCGCTGGGCGACTGCCGGGCCGGGGAATGTGGTTGAGCGCGAAGGCCGATGTGTTAGAACGCGCCCTGGCCCGCGGTGCCTTCAGCAAGGCAGCTCGTGGGCCGGTGGTATTTCCCCCCGACCTTCGCAAGCGGATCGAGGATGGATTACGGTCCCGGGTCCGGGACCTGATGGGTTTCGCCCGTCGTGGCGGCCAGGCGGTAGCCGGCTGGCAGGCGGTGCGGGAAGTGGTGCTGGCAGGCCGCGTTGGCCTGGTGGTGCAAGCCTCGGACGGTAGCCTGGCGGAACGCGCCAGGGTGTTGGGGGGCAGGAATTTGCCGGTGGTGGCACCACTACCGGGGGCCGCGCTAGGCGCGGTGTTTGGGCGCGACCACGCGGTTCACGTGGCGGTCGCACCCGGGCGGATGGCGGAGAGCATTGCGGCGGAAGCCGCCAGGCTCGCTGGCTTCCAGGTGCAGGCTGAGCCAGGCCAGGGCGGTGACGCGTCCCAGGGTCCGGCGGACACACGGGTTTAGGACACGCCTGCGGGCGTGGTGGGCATGACGGATATCGGATCGGGTTCGGACCAGCGGATGAGCGACCAGAACGACCAGGACGCGGGCAAGAGCAGGCTGAGCCTTCGGCCGGCCGGCGGTCGCCTGGAGCTGGGCAAGACGGTGGACGCAGGCAGCGTTCGCCAAAGCTTCAGCCACGGGCGCAGCAAAACCGTGCAGGTTGAGGTGGTGAAGAAGCGTGTGGCGGTGCCAGGCACCCCCGCACCAGCGCGCCCGGCAGGCCCCGCGCCCGCTTCGGGCGGTGGTGGTGGTGGTGGTGGCCAATCGCCCCGCCAGGCCGGCGGCCCGCAACGGGCCAGCGGCCCGGCCGGTGGTGGCCAGCGCAGCGCCGCGCCCCAGGCCGGCCGCCCGCTGACGCAGGCCGAACAGGCCAACCGCCAGCGCGTGCTGGAGGAAATGCGCAAGGTCGAGGCCCAGCGTCAGCGCGAGGAGCGTGAGCGCCAGGCCCTGATGGTGCGCTCGGCCGCCGAGGAAGCCGCCCGCAAGGCGGAGGAAGACCGCCGCCACGCCGAGGAGGAAGCTTCTCGCCGCGAGGAGGAGGAGCGCCGCGCGGCCGAGGCCGCCCGCGCTGCCGAGGTGGCCGCGCGTCGCGCCGCCGCCGAGGGCAAGCCCGCCCCGGCTCCGGCCGAAGCGCGCCCTGCCACGGCCGCCGCACCTGGTGCCGTCGCCGGTGCGCCTGGCCAGATCATCTCTCGTGCC
>CANBNK010000173.1 GCA_947371015.1 Acetobacteraceae bacterium
TGCAGGTCTCCTCCAGCCCCGGTTCGGCGCCCGACCGTTCGGTGCTGAACACCGCGGTGACGGAACGCCCGACCGGCGAAGTCTCGCTGGGTGGCGGCTACTCGACCGACGCCGGCTTCCTGCTGGACACCGGCATCCGCGAGCGCAACCTGCTCGGCACCGGCATCGACAGCCGCATCGGCGGCACGCTGGCGCAGCGCCGCAGCCAGGCCGACATCTCCATCACCGACCCCTACTTCCTTGACCGCAACCTGGCGGTGGGTGCGGACCTTTTCTACATCCAGCGCAACCTGTTGAGCATCGCGTCCTACCAGGAACGCCGCGAAGGCTTCGCTCTGCGGATGGGCTACGCCTTCACCGACCGGCTGCGGCAGGTGTGGAACTACACCCTCAGCAATCGTACCGTGTACAATATTGCGTCCAATGCGTCGCAGTACATCACCGAGCAGAAGGGTACGACCCTGCTCAGCCAGGTCGGCCAGACGCTGTCCTATGACTGGCGCGACTCGCTGATCTCGCCGAGCAAGGGCGGCCTGCTGCGCCTCGGCACCGACTTCGCCGGCCTGGGTGGCGACGTGGCCTATATCCGGACGCGCCTGGACGCGGTCTATCACATCCCGCTGGAAGCCTATCTTGGCGACCCGGAATACGTGCTGTCCTTCACCGGTGGCGTCGGCTACCTCGCCGACCTGTTCGGCAAGCGCGACCGCATCGTGGATCGCTTCTTCCTCGGTGGTGAAAACCTGCGCGGCTTCCGCATCGCCGGCGTTGGCCCGCGCGATACCAGCACGTCGGACAGCCTGGGTGGTCGCTTCCTGTGGACCCAATCGACCGAGTTGCGCTACCCGCTGCCGCTGCCGGCCGAACTTGGGCTGGTCGGCCGCGCCTTTGTCGATGTCGGCGCCCTGTCGCAGTCGGCGAAGGGCGCGAATGTTGCGGATGATACCACGCCGCGCGTCGGTGCCGGTGTCGGCGTCTCGTGGCGCAGCCCGTTCGGCCTGATCAATATCGACTTGGCCCAGGCCGTGGTGAAGCGGCGTTATGACCAGACGCAGGTCTTCCGCTTCGGCTTCGGCACCCGCTTCTGACCCTTCTGGACGTTTCTCACATGGCGCAGACCCGTGTTTCCTCCCCGGCCGTTATGCTGCTGGCCGGCTTGGCCGCGACGGCGATGGCCGGTTCGCTGCCAGCCCAGGCGCAGCAGCAGCAACCCGAGTGGTTCGTGCCCGGTGGCCAGGGCAACCGCCCCGGCGCCCAGCCGGCCCCGGCTCGTCCAGGACAAGCGGCCCAGCCAGGCCAGCCGGCCCAGCCCGCCCGCCCGGCAGGTCAGCCCGCCCGCCCGGCGCAGCAGGCTGCGCCCGCTCTGCCGCCTGGCCAGCAGCCCCCGGCGGCGGTCATCGGCATTGTCGATCTCGACGAAATCCGCACCGCCTCCACCGCTTTCGGTGTGGTGCGCGAGGAGATCGAGCGGCGTCGCCAGCGGCTGAACGACGACCTGCAGCGTGAGCAGAACAACTGGCGCGAGGCGCAGCAAAGCCTGGCCAACCAGCGCGCCAACCTGCCGCCGGACCAACTGCGGACGCGTGAGCGTGAGCTGCAGGACCGGATCACCGACAGCCAACGCATCTTCCGCGAGCGGTCGCGTGGCATCGAGCAGGCTGCCCAGGCCGCGCTGGTGGAGATCGAGCAGACGGTGGGCTTGGCGGTGCGCCAGGTGGCCTCCAGCCGCGGCGTCAACCTGGTGCTGACGCGCCCGGCGGTGCTGATGAACGACCGGCCCTTCGACCTGACGGAAGAAGTCGCCGGCCAGGTCAACCGCGTGCTGCGCAGCGTGACCCTGGCGCCCGAGACCACTGGCGACGCCGCCACGCCGGCTGCGGCCCCTGCCGCGGTGCCTGCCGCCCGGCCGGCTCCGGCCCAAGGCCAGCGCCCGGCACGCTGAGGACGGCGCGATGGCGGCGGACCCGCGCTTCTTCCCCTGCGCCGGGCCGCATTCCCTGGCCACCATCGCCGCGGCGGCCGGTGGCCGTGCGGAAGGCGATGGTGGGCTTCTACTGACCGGCGTGGCCTCGCTCCAGGCCGCTGGGCCGGGTGATGTGAGCTTCATAGACCATCGTCGCAACCTGCCATTGCTGCAGGCGACCAAGGCCAGCGCGGTGGTGCTGTCGGAGGATCTGCTGGCGGAGCTGCCGGCAGGTGCCGCCGGCATCGTGGTCCGCTCAGCTTATCTTGGCTTCACCCGTGTGGCCCGGCTGTTCCACCCGGCGCCGGCAGCGGTGGCAGGCGTGCATCCCACTGCTGTCGTCGCCGATGATGCCGAGATTGGCGAAGGTTGTGAAATCGGCCCCTATGCCGTGATCGGCTCGGCGGCCAGACTTGGTGCTGGCTGCGTCGTCGGGCCGCATGTCGTGGTTGGCCCGGGCGTGGAACTCGGCCCGGCCTGCCGGCTGCACCCGCATGCCAGTGTCAGCCATGCCGTGCTTGGCGCCGGCGTGGTGCTGCATCCGGGCGCCCGGGTCGGGCAGGAGGGGTTTGGCCTGGTGGTCGGGCCGGACGGCCAGTTCGAGACCATGCCGCAACTCGGCAAGGTGGTGATTGGCGATGCGGTGGAGATCGGCGCCAATAGCTGCATCGACCGCGGCAGCCAGACGGATACGGTGATCGGGCCGGGTACGCGCATCGATAACCTGGTGCAGATCGGCCATAACGCTCAGGTTGGGCGCGGCTGCGTCATCATCGCCATGGCCGGCATCTCGGGTTCGACCGTGCTTGGCGACCATGTAACGGTGGCGGCACAGGTCGGCATCGCCGGACATCTCAAGGTCGGCAACAAGGCACGGATCGGGGCGCAGGCCGGGGTGATGGCCGACGTACCCGAGGGCATCGATGTGGTGGGCAGCCCGGCGCTGCCGATCAGGCAATTCTTCCGGCAACAATCGGTCCTGCGCAAGCTCACGCAGGCGGCCGGCCAGAACAAGACAGGCGAAAAGACATGAATGCGACGGAAGGTGCGCCCGCGCCGGTGACGACCCTGGAATCCTGGGATATCGCCCGGATCATGCAGGCGATCCCGCATCGCTATCCGTTCCTGCTGGTGGACCGAATGGTCGATGTGCTGCTGGGCGAAAGCGCGGTCGGCATCAAGAACGTCACGATGAACGAGCCGTTCTTCCAGGGCCACTTCCCGCAGGCGCCGGTCATGCCGGGCGTACTGATCGTGGAGTGCATGGCGCAGACCGCCGGCGTGCTGGTGGTGGAAACGCTGGGGCCGCAGGCGCGCGGCAAGCTGGTCTATTTCATGACCATCGAGAACGCCAAGTTCCGCAAGCCGGTGGTGCCGGGGGACCAGCTGCGCGTCCACGTGCAGAAGGAACGCGCCCGCGGCAACATCTGGAAGTTCCGCGCCGAGGCCAAGGTCGATGGCAAGGTGGTGGCCGAGGCGACCTACTCCGCCATGATCATGGACCGCTGAGATCGTGCCTAACATTCACCCTACCGCCATTATTGCGCCCGGCGCCCAGATCGCGCCGGGCTGCCGCATCGGCCCGTGGTGCAGCGTCGGGCCGGAAGTTGTGGTCGAGGCCGACGTCGAGCTGGTCTCCAATGTCGTGCTGGATGGCCGCACCCGGATTGGTGCCGGCACCAAGGTCTGGCCCTTCGCCACCATCGGCACCGAACCGCAGGACCTGAAGTACAAGGGCCAGCCGACCGGCGCGCTGGTCGGGGCACGCTGCATCATCCGCGAAGGCGCCACCATCAATCGCGGCAGCCTGGGCGGGGACGGCTTCACCCGCGTCGGTGCCGACTGCATGCTGATGACCATGGCCCATGTCGGCCATGACTGCGTCGTCGGCGACAGCGTGATCCTGGCCAACAACGTCATGCTGGCCGGGCATGTCCAGATCGGCGACAGCTCCTTCCTCGGCGGTGCCGTGGCCGTGGCGCAAATGGGCCATATCGGCCGCATGGCGATGATCTCCGGCATGAGCCAGGTTATCTCGGACGTCATCCCGTTCGGCTATGTGCATGGCCACCCGGGCCGCCTGGTCGGCATCAACGTGGTCGGCATGCGTCGCCGTGGCTTCAAGATCGCGGATACGCGGCAGATGCGCCTGCTGGTGAAGCTGATCTTCCGTGGCGAGGGCGCGGTCTTCGCCGACCGCGTGGCGCAGGCCCGGGCCGAGTTCGGTGATCAGCCGGCGGCGGCGGAGGTGCTGGACTTCATCGCCAACCCGCGCGGCAAGCGCGCCCTGATGCGCTGGGGCCGCATGTCCGACGGCGAAGGGGAAAACGGGTCCGACGAATGACGCTGGACGGCGGCGAACCGATCGGGATCGTCGCCGGCGGCGGCGACCTGCCGTTGCGGCTGGCCCAAGGGGCCAGGGCTGCAGGGCGTCCGGTCTTCATCCTGGGGATCGAGGGGTGGGCCGACCCGGATGCGTTCGGCGAATGGACGCATGGCTTCGCGCGGCTGGGCGCCGGGCGCAGCATGCTGGACCAGCTGCGCGCCCATGGCTGCCGCCAACTGGTCATCGCCGGCAAGGCGAAGCGCCCTTCGCTGACCGCGATTCGCCCGGATGCGGTGACGGCCCGGGCGCTGGCAAAGATCGGCGCGGCCTATTTCTCCGGCGATGACGGGCTGATGAAGGGCATCATCCGCTTCCTGGCCGAGGAGGGTTTCGAGGTGCTGCCGGTGCATGGCGTGCTGCATGATGTGTTGCCCGGCCACGGCCCGCTGGGCGACGCGCTGCCGGACGCCCAGGCGCGCGCCGATATCGCCCGCGGCATCGCCGTGGTGAGGGCGCTGGGCAGCGTCGATGTCGGCCAGGGCTGCGTGGTGCAGCAGGGCATGGTGCTGGCGGTGGAAGCCATCGAGGGCACCGATGCCATGCTGGCCCGCGCCGCCACGCTGAGGCGGGACGGCCCCGGCGGGGTGCTGGTGAAACTGACGAAGCCGGGGCAGGATCGGCGCGTTGACCTGCCGGCGATCGGGCCGCAGACCGTGGCGGGGGCGCTGGCCGCCGGGCTGCGCGGCATTGCGGTGGAAGCCCATGGCACGGTGGTGGTTGACCGCGACCCGATGATGCATGTGGCCAACCAGGCCGGCCTGTTCGTCATTGCCATCAAGCCTGACGAGTTCAACGAGGAGACCAAGCCATGAGCAAGTTCCTGCACACCATGATCCGCGTGGGCAACCTGGACCGCAGCGTGAAGTTCTACACCGAGTTGCTGGACATGAAGGAACTGCGCCGCCGCGATGTGCCGGACGGCAAGTACACCCTCTGCTTCCTCGGCTATGCCGCCAACCCGGAGCAGGCCGAGATCGAGCTGACCTACAACTACGGCATCGAGAAGTACGAGCAGGGCACCGCCTTCGGTCACCTGGCGGTCGCGCTGCCGGATGTGGCGGCGGCCTGCGAGAAGGTCCGCGCCGGCGGCGGCAAGGTGACGCGCGAAGCGGGGCCGGTGAAGTTCGGCACCACCATCATCGCCTTCGTCGAGGACCCCGACGGCTACAAGATCGAGCTGATCCAGCGCGACTTCTGATACCCGGGCGCACGGGGGATGAGCCCTCGTGCGCCTCGGCCGGCCGCTCCAGCCGCCTTCAGTCCGGCTTGATCCCCGCCTTCTCGAAGATCGCGCTCCATTCCGGCACCTCCCGCTGGATGCGTTCGGCGAACGCGGCGGGGCGGCTGGCCACCACGGTGTAGCCCAGGCCTTCCAGCCGCTCGCGCGTGTCGCCGCTGCGGGCCGGCTGCACCATGCGGTCGTTCAGCCGCTCCAGCAGGGCAGGCGGCGTGGTGCCGGGGGCGATGAAGCCCCACCAGCCCACCACATCCACGCCCGGCAGACCGGCCTCGGTGATCGTCGGCACGTTCGGCATCTGCGGGTTGCGCACCGGACCGCTGATCGCCACCGGCTTCAGCCGCCCGCCCTCCACATGGCCAAAGGCAGAGGAGATCGCAACGAAGCCATAGCTCACCTCGCCCGAGACCAGGCCGGTCAACTGCGGCCCGCCGCCGCGATAGCTGATCATGTTCAGCGCCAGGCCGGAGGCGATCTGCATCTGCAATGCCGCCAGGTGGGTCGGCGTGCCGTTGCCGCCATGCGACAGGCTGAGGCCGCCGGCGGTCCGCCGCGCTTCTGCCAGAATGGCCGGCACGGTCTGTGCCTGAGCGCTGGGGTGGGCCAGCAGCAGCAGCGGCGCCGTCACCGCCAGGCCGACCGCCACGACATCGCGCCCCGGCTGGTAGGGCACGCGCTCCTTCAGCAGGGCGGCGTTCACCACCAGGGCATTGTCGGCGGTGCCGATCACGCTGCCATCTCCGGGCGCGGTGGCCACCGCCTGGGTGCCGGGAATGCTGGCGCCGCCGCCGCGGTTCTCCACCACCCAGTTGCCGGCCTGCGCGGCCAGGATGCGACCCATCACATCCGACGAGCCGCCGGGCCCATAGGGCACGATCAACCGGCCGGAGCGCAGGTCCTGCGCGCGGGCGACGAAGGGGGCGGCCAGGGGCAGCGTCATGCCCAGCAGGGCGATGCGGCGGGTGATCATTCGGGCTGCACTCCGGCGGTGGCGATCACGCCGCGCCATTTGCTGATTTCGCGGCGGATCAGGCTGGCATAATCCTCGGCGCTGCTGGCCATCAGGGAATAGCCCATGGCTTCCATGCGCGGGCCGATCGGCGCGGCGGCGGCCGGGGCCACCATCAGCGCGTTCAGCCGCGCGACGATCTCGGCGGGCACGCCGGCCGGGGCGATGACGCCGAAGACGCTCTGCGTGTCCATCTGCGGCAGGCCGAGTTCGGCGAAGGTCGGCACGTCGGGCATCGCGGTGCTGCGGCGGGGGCCGGTCACGGCCAGGGGGCGAAGCAGGCCGCCCTCCGCCTGGCCCTTGGCGCTGGGAATGGCGCTGAAGCCGAAGGGCACCTCGTTCGCTGCCACCGCCGCATTGGCTGGCGCGGCGCCGCGATACCCCACCAGGGAGAGCCGCAGCCCCGCGGCCAGTTGCAACTGCACGCTGGCCAAGTGGTTGGCGGTGCCGTTGCCGGCATGGGCGAACGCCAGTTCACCTGGCCTGGCGCGGGCGGCGGCCAGGAAGTCGGCGAAGCTGCGTGCCGTCCCGCCGGGGCTGCCCAGCAGCACATGCGGGCTGGCGACCACGGCGCCGATGGCGCTGACGTCGCGCTCGGTATCATAGGGCAGGCGGGCGCCGAACAGGCCGGGGTTGGTGACCAGCGACAGGTCCATCACCCCCAGCGTGTAGCCATCCGGCTGGGCGGTCGCGACCGCCTGGGTGCCGGGGATGGAAGCACCGCCACCGCGATTCTCCACCGCGAAGGACTGGCCGCTGGTGGTGGCGGCGTGCTGCGCCATGATCCGCGCGGTGATGTCGGTGCCGCCACCCGGCGCATAGGGCACGATGACGCGGACGGTGCGGCCCGGAAATGCCTGGGCGCGGGCGATGGCGGGCGCGCAGACCCCCGCTGCCAACAGGCTGCGGCGGCGCATTTCAGCCCTCCAGCCGGACATTGGCGATGCGCGCCACCTCGCGCCATTGCGCGATCTCGCTGCGGACGAACTCGCCATAGGCCTGCTGGGTGGTCGGCACCGCGAAGCCGCCAAGCTCGATGAAGCGCGCGGCGACGGCGGGTTCACGCAATATGGCGGTGACGTCCGCATTCACCTTGGCCAGGATCGCCGGCGGCGTCGCGGCCGGCGCGTTCAGCCCGGTCCAGCCATAGGCGCGGTAGCCGGGGGCGACGCTCTCGGCGATGGTCGGCGTGTTGGGCAGTTGCGGGGCGCGTTGTTCGGTGGTGACGGCAATCGGCTTCAGCCGCCCGGCGGCGATGTGGGCGCGGGCACTGGCGTAGCTGTCCATCATCAGCTTGACGTTGCCGGCGAGGATATCGGTCATCGCCGGCCCGCTGCCGCGATAATGGATCATGTTCAGCTTGGCGCCGGTGCGG
>CANBNK010000174.1 GCA_947371015.1 Acetobacteraceae bacterium
CCAGCGCGCGAGTTCCTGCGCCTCCACGCCGAAGCCGTTGTTCAGCAGCACCAGGTCGAACAGGCCGAGCAACTGCCGGTCCGACGGCCGGTTGAGCTGGGCGGCGACGCGAAAGCTGGGGTCGGCGCTGCGGATGGCGTCGCGCAGCCGCGCCAGGTCGGCCGGCATGCTGCCGGGGTTGCCGGGCTCGTCGGCGATGCTCCAGACCGGCGCCGCCAGGCCCCGCGCGGCGAAGCCGGCAGCGACCTGGCGCAGTGTCGGCGCCAGGTTGTCCAGGCCGCGATACTCCACCATGCGCTTCACCGGGGTGTAGCCCAGCAGGTCCATGCCGAAGCCCGCTTCCCGCGCCTGGGCCAGGTCGGCGACGATGCCCGCGGTCTCACCCGGCGCCGGCGTGGCCAGCGCCGGGGAGAGGCCGGTGAAGCCCAGGCCGCGCAGGGTGGCGAGTTCGCAGGCCATGCCCTGGCGCCCGGCGGCGCCCAGGCTGGGGAACCAGGCGGCATAGGGCGGCAGGTCGTGATAGACACCGACGGGCCGGTCGGCCGCGGGCAGCGCCACGGCGGGCACCTCCACCGCGAAGCGCTGCTCGGCGGTGGCGCCGTTGGAGGTGACGCTCAGGCTGCCTTGATAGCGGCCGGGCGGCGTGCCGGCGGGCACCCGCAGCAGGACGTTGAGCCGGCGCGGCAGGCCCGGTTGCAGCGTCAGCTTGTCCAGCTCGCCGCGCAGCTGCTCGGCTTCCAGCGTCAACTGTCCGGCCGCGGGGTTGTGGCGGGTGTAGCGCCAATGGCCCCAGCGCAACTCGGCCGGCAAGGCGAGGCCGGCGCGGCTGGGCGCCGCCAGCGTCACGCGGGGCGCGGCATCGGCGGTGGGGGAGAGCACCATCACATCCACCCAGCCGAGCGTTCCCGGCGCGATGATGGGCGGGGTGGCGGGGGCGCCGGGCTGCCAATCGGCCTGGGCGGGCTGGCCTTCCGCCAGCAGGCCCAGGGTCAGCGCGGCGGCCGGCCTGCCCCGGCGCGGGCCGACCACCGGCCAGGCCTCCAGCATCCGTTCCCGCCGCGCCGCCTGCACCTGGGCCAGCACGGCGCGGTTGCCTGCGGCCGGCTCCACCAGCAGGGCGCCGAGGAAGGTGCTCTCGATGTTGTTGCCGGCCAGTTCCACCACCAGCCGGCCGTCGCGGACCTCGACCTCGCGCGTCAACAGCCCGCCGCGACGGGCGGCGAAGGCGGTCCAGGGGTCGGTCACGTCCTCGGTATCGCGGCCGGCGAAGTAGTCCAGCGCCAGCCAGGTCTCCGGCGTGCGCAGGTATTCCAGGAAGGTCTCGCCATTGACGCGGATGCGGCGTTGCAGCGGGTGCGGCACGTATTCCCAGTCGCCGATATCCTCGACCCAGAGCGAGACGGTCCAGCGGCCATTCGGCCAGGGCTGCTCGAAGCGCTCGACGCCGCGCTGGCCAGTGCCGATCAGCGGATGTTCGCCGCTGCGGCGGATGGCCACGCGCGGGCTGCCGCCATTCAGGATGCGCGGGTCGCCGGGGGCGACGCGGGTGAAGCCGGGGAAGGCCCGCGCCTCGGTGGGGCCGAACTGCAGCGCGGCGACGTCGGGCGGGAAGGCCGGCGCGGGCACCGCTTCCAGCGTGGTCAGCCGCAGCGGCGGGCCGTTGTAGCCGCTGCTGAGGCTGACCAGGCGCAACGTGG
Source organism: Acetobacteraceae bacterium (assembly GCA_947371015.1). Taxonomy (GTDB): domain Bacteria; phylum Pseudomonadota; class Alphaproteobacteria; order Acetobacterales; family Acetobacteraceae; genus CAIMOR01. The sequence continues at coordinate 1,698 of CANBNK010000174.1, forward strand.
CGGGGTTCAGGAAGCGACCGTCCGGCGTGCGCCAGGCGCTGGGCGCGGTGCGGATGCGGAAGGGCCCGGGCAGCACGGTGCGTTCCAGGCCGAAGCGGCTGGCGTAGCCGGCGGACTGCGCGTCGTCGATGCGCAGCACCAGCACCACCGGCTCCGGGTTGGGGTTCTCGCCGACCAGCAGCAGTTCGGCGGCGGTGGACAGGTCCGGCGGGGCCTCCAGCGCCAGCGGCGTGGCGGCGGGGCGGAAGCCGGGCAGCGGTTGGGCCAGGGCGGGGCTGGCCAGCAGCAGCAGGAGCTTGAGCATGGCAGCGCCGGTGCAAGCCCCGCGCCTTGCAAACTGCGAGGCGCATCGCGGAACCCTTGCCTTGGCGCCCTGCCCCGTTCCAAGCTGGGGCAAATAAAGTGCCGGAGGACGAGATGCGCTTTCTAAGTGACGAGGACATGGCCAGCGTCACCGGCGCCGAGGAAGCCGCGCTGCCGACGCCGATCCCGATGCAGATTGTCGCGTCGGAGGAATACCTGCCGACACCGCAGACCGTGCAGCAGAAGGAAGTCCAGGCCCGGCTGGTCGAGTTCTCCGACGGGATGGCGAAGAAGCTGGGGCAGACCCGGCGCGGCTTCTGGCAATCCGCCGCCGGCTTCGCCGCCGCCTTCCTGGCGATGAACGAGACCTATGGCGAGGTCTTCAAGGTCAGCCGCGCCGAGGCCGCCGAGCCGGAACGCGCCGCCGCCCGGGCGCGCGACCTCAGCGGCCAGTTCATCATGGACATGCACACCCACTTCCTGCGCGACGACACGCGGCTGGTGGGGTTTGTCAGCATGCGGGAGGCGGTGGGCCGCGCCGGCTGGAACCGCGCGCTGGCGGAACGGCCGCAGACCTTGGACGATGTGAAATTCAACAACTACTTTAAGGAAATCTACCTGGATTCCGACACCAAGGTGGCGATGATCTCCTCCGCCCCTTCAGATGTGGCGGAAGACTGGTTCCTGACCAACGACATGACGGTGCAGGCCCGCAAGCGCGTCAACGACGCCGCCGGCAGCAAGCGGATGATGGCGCATGCCATCTTCACCCCGGGCCAGCCCGGCTGGCTGGAGGAGATCGACCGCGCGATCGAGACACTGAAGCCCGATGCCTTCAAGGGCTACACCATCGGCGACAACACCCATAAGGACAAAAGCCAGTATCCCTGGCGGCTGGACGACGAGAAGCTGGTCTATCCCGCCTATGAACGCTTCGTCCGCGCCGGGCTGAAGAATGTCTGCGTGCACAAGGGGTTGTTCTCCCCGGGGATCGCGGCGCGCTTCCCCAACCTGCTGCCCTATGCGGATGTGCGGGACGTGGCCAAGGCGGCGAAGGACTGGCCGCAGCTGAACTTCATCATCTATCACGGCGCCTACCGGCATGTCGGCGGCGACCCGGCGGTGGCGATGGCCGAGTTCAACACCACCGGCCGGTCCAGCTGGGTCTCCGACCTGGCCGAGATTCCGGCAAAGTACGGCGTGCGCAACGTCTATGCCGATGTCGGCCAGTTGTTCGCCCACAGCACGGTCAGCCAGCCGCGGCTGGCGGCGGCGCTGATGGGCATTCTGATCAAGGGCATGGGCGCCGACCATGTGTGCTGGGGCACCGACGCGCTGTGGACCGGCAGCCCGCAATGGCAGATCGAGGCGCTGCGCCGGCTGGAGATCCCCGAGGACATGCAGCGGAAGTACGGCTTCGCCCCGCTCGGCGCCGCCGACGGCCCGGTGAAGTCCGCGATCTTCGGCGGCAACAACCAGCGCCTGTACAACTACCAGCGCACCGCGGAGCTGGGCACCACCGACCGTTTCGCCAGCATCAAGGCGGAATACGACGCCGCCGGCGGCGACCGCAGCAACCTGCGCTACGGTTACGTGCTGGCCGGTTGAGTGGCGCCGGCGGGGAGATTTGCTAAGGTGCCCAGGTGAATATCCTCTCCCCGCCCCGCACCCGCCTGGCAATCGAGGTAGTCTATGACCTGGTCTGCCCGTGGTGCCACCTGGGCATCCGCCGGCTGCACCGCGCCATCCGCGCCCGGCCGGAGTTGCTGGTGGAGTTGTCCTGGCGACCCTTCCTGCTGAACCCGGACCTGGCGCCGAACGGCGTGGCGCGGCAGGACTACATGGTGCGCAAGTTCGGCGGTGAGGACCGCGCCCGGCGCCTGCATGGCACCATCACCGAACTCGGCCGCAGCGAGGGCATCGAGTTCCGCTTCGACCTGATCCGCCGCATTCCGCAAAGCCTGGACGCGCATCGGCTGGTGCGCTGGGCGTCCCGCTTCGGGCTGGCGGATCCTTTGGTGGAGGCGCTGTTCGACGCCTACTTCACCGAGGGTGCCGATATCGGCGACACCGCCGCGCTGACGACGCTGGCGGCCCAGGTCGGGCTGGACCCGCTGGCGGCGCGGCGCTTCCTCGGCAGCGGGGCCGAGGTGGAGGGCGTGCACAGCGACAACCTGCGGGCGCATCGGCTGGGCATCAACGGCGTGCCCTGCTTCGTCATCGCCGGCCGCCACGCCATTGCCGGGGCGCAGGAGCCGGAGGTGCTGGAGCGCCTGCTGGACGTGGCGCTGCTGGAGGAATAGCGGCGGCCGGGTGAAGCCCTACCGCCGCCCGCCGCGCCATAGCGGCTTCTGCGGCGGCCTGGCCGGCGCCACCGGCAGCGTCTTCGGCACCGGCTTAGGCGCCGGGCGCGGCGGCGGTGGCGGCGGGGTGATGGCGCGGACATTGGTGGAGGTGGCGACCTTGGCCAAGGCGCCCAGCAACTCCTTGCCCACGCGCACCCGCTGGTTCAGGTCCATCTCTCGCAGCAGCGCCAGCTTGCTGTCCGGCCGCAGTTTTACCAGGCCCTTCTGCGCGCCGACCCAGACCACCAGGCCTTCCGCATTGCGCGGCGTGTTGCGGTAGAAGCTGAGCACGATGCCCTTCGGCCCGGCATCCAGCTTCTCCACGCCGGCCACCTTGCACAGCGCCTTGATGGCGACGACCTGGAGCAGGTTCTCCACTTCCTCCGGCAGCTTGCCGAAGCGGTCCACAAGCTCGGCGCCCATCGCCTCGACTTCGGCCTCATTCGCCAGGCTGCCGATGCGGCGGTACAGGCCCAGCCGAACCGGCAGGTCCTTCACATAGGCCTCGGGGATCAGCACCGGCAGGCCCAGGTTGATGTTGGGGGTGAAGTCGCGGGCGCGCTCGGCCTCGGTCTTCTTCTTGTTGGTGCCGGCCTTCAGGTCGGCGACGGCTTCCTCCAGCATCTGCTGGTACAGCTCGATGCCGACCTCGCGGATATGGCCGGATTGTTCATCGCCCAGCAGGTTGCCGGCGCCGCGGATGTCCAGGTCGTGGCTGGCCAGGGTGAAGCCGGCGCCGAGGTTGTCCAGCGTCTGCATCACCTCCAGCCGCTTCTGCGCGGCCGGGCTGAGCTTGTGGCTGGGCGGCCAGGTCAGGTAGGCATAGCCGCGCTGCTTGCCACGGCCAACGCGCCCGCGCAGCTGATAGAGCTGGCCGAGGCCGAACATGTCGGCGCGGTGGATCAGCAACGTGTTCACCGCCGGCATGTCCAGGCCGCTTTCCACGATGTTGGTGGAGAGCAGCACGTCGTACTTGCCGTCGCCGAACTCGGTCATGACCTTCTCAAGCTGGGTCGGTGCCAGCTGGCCATGGGCTTCGACGATGCGCGCCTCCGGCACGATCTCGCGCAGGCGTTCGCTGACCTTCGGCATGTCTTCCAGCCGCGGCACCACGCAGAAGATCTGCCCGCCGCGGAAGCGTTCGCGCTGGATCGCCTCCCGCAGCACCACGGGGTCCCAGGGCATGATGAAGGTGCGGACGGCCAGCCGGTCCACCGGTGGGGTGGCGATGATGCTCATCTCCCGCACCCCGGTCAGCGCCAGTTGCAGCGTGCGCGGAATCGGCGTGGCGGTCAGCGTCAGCACATGGACGTCGGTTTTAAGCCCCTTCAACCGTTCCTTGTGGGCGACACCGAAATGCTGCTCCTCATCCACGATCACCAGGCCGAGATCAGCGAATTCCACGCCCTTGGCCAGCACCGCATGGGTGCCGACGACGATGTTGATGCTGCCATCCTTCAGCCCGTCCCGCACCTTGGCGGCGTCCTTGGCCGTCACCATGCGCGAAAGCTGGCCGATGCGGATCGGCAGGCCGTCGAAGCGGGCCTCGAAGATGCGGGTGTGCTGGCGCGACAGCAGCGTGGTCGGCACCACCACGGCCACCTGGGCGCCGGTCATCGCCACCACGAAGGCGGCGCGCAACGCGACCTCGGTCTTGCCGAAGCCGACATCGCCGCAGATCAGCCGGTCCATCGGCCGACCGGCGGCCAAATCCTCCAGCACGTCGGCAATGGCGCGCTGCTGGTCCTCGGTCTCGGCGAAGGGGAAGCGGGCGCAGAACTCGTCCCAGGCGCCTTCCGGCGGCGTCGCCAGCGTGCCTTCGCGCATCTGCCGTTCGGCGGCGATGCGGATCAGCTGACCCGCCATATCCTGGATGCGCTGCTTGGCCTTGGACTTGCGGTTCTGCCAGGAAACGCCGCCCAGCTTGTCCAGCGCCACGCCGGCGCCTTCGCTGCCGAAGCGGCTGAGCACCTCGATATTCTCGACCGGCAGGAACAGCTTGTCGCCGCCGTCATAGACCAGCCGCAGGCAGTCATGCGCGGCGCCGCTGACCTGGAGCGTCTCCAGGCCGTCATAGCGGCCGATGCCGTGGTCGGCATGCACCACCAGGTCGCCCTGCTCGATGCCGGTGGCGTCGGCGATGAACTGGTCGGCGCGCTTGCGGCGGCGGGGCGGCCGGGCGATGCGTTCACCCAGCAGGTCCTGCTCGCCGACCACGGCCAGGCCGCCGCCGGCAAAGCCGCGTTCCAGGCCGAGGATGGCCAGCGCCACGATGCCCTTGGGCAGGCGGCGGGCCTCGGCGTGGCTTTCGATGCCCTGGGCTTCCAGGCCGTTCTCGCGCAGCAGGTTGGCCAGGCGCTCCCGGCTGCCGCGGGTCCAGGCGGCCAGGACCGGGCGGATGCCCTTTTCCACCAGCACCTGGGCGTGTTCGGCATAGGCGGCGAAGACGTTGCCGCCGCTGGAGCGGATTTCGGTGAACAGCCGCCCGGGGCGGCCTCCGGCCTCGATGCCCTCGGCGCCATCCGGCTTGGTGAAGGGGGAGAACTGGAAGCTCTGCGTCGCCGCCAGCGTGGCGTTCCAGTCCGAGCGCGCCAGGTAGAGCAAGCCCGGCGGCGCCGGTCGGTAGGGCACCTCGCCTTCATGGGTGCGGACCGGCTGGCGGCGGGCCTCGTAGTGGTCCGCGATCATCTCGAAGCGGCCGGTCAGCACCTCCTCGACCTGGTAGTCCAGGGAGATGGTGGCGCCGGGCAGGTAGTCGGGCAGCGCGTCCATGCGCTCATGGAACAGCCCGGCCCAATGCTCCATGCCCGGGTGGCGGCGGCCGGTACTGATGGAGACGTAGAGCGGGTCCTCGGCCGAGGCGGCGCCGAACAGCTCGCGGTAGCCGGTGCGGAAGCGGGCGATGCTGTCGGCGTCGAGGAACACCTCTCCGACCGGGCGCAGCACCAGGCCGTCCAGCTTGTCGCCGCTGCGCTGGGTCTCCGTGGCGAAGTGGCGGATGCTCTCGACCTCGTCGCCGAACAGGTCCACCCGGATGGGGTCGGATTCGCCGGCCGGGAAGATATCCACGATGCCGCCGCGCATGGCGTATTCGCCGTGCTCCATCACGGTGCCGGTGCGGTTGTAGCCATTGGCCTCCAGGAAGGCGGCCAGCTTTTCCGGCGCGGCCTTGCCGCCGGGCTTCAGCGCCATGACGGAGCCAAGGAAGGCTTCCTGCGGTGGCACCCGCTGCACCATGGCGTTGACCGTGGTGACGACGATGCGCGGGCGGTCAGCCGGCTCCAGCAGCCGGGTCAGGGTGGCGACGCGCTCGGCCACGATTTCCGGGTTGGGCGAGACGCGGTCGTAGGGCAGGCAATCCCAGGCCGGGAAGCGCAGGACCTCGACCTCGGGCGCGAAGAAGCCGAGCGCCTCCACCAGCCGGGCGGTGCGGGCGTCATCGCGGCAGACATGCAGGACCGGGGCGCTGGTTTCCGCCAGGCGGCGGGTGAGCAGCAGCGCATCGA
>CANBNK010000175.1 GCA_947371015.1 Acetobacteraceae bacterium
TGACGTAGAGCGACTTTCGCCTCGTTTCCGGGTGGGTGCGGATGACCGGGTGCTCCGCCTCGCGCACCGTGCGCGGGGCGTCGGCGCCACGGTCCTCCCGGGTGCGGGAGAACTCGGCCTTCACGCTGCTGAACACCGCGCGCAGCGGGGCCAGCAGGCGCTTCATGCCCTCCGACAGGCCATCATACGCCGCGTAGCCACTGGCGAAGAGCGTGTCGCCCCCCTGCGGCGGCAGTTCGCGGGCAATCAGCATGGTCGCCATGGGTGGCTGCGGCAGATAGGTCGTATCGGCATGCCAGAGGCCACCGAAGTTCTGCGTCTCATGCGCCAGCTTCACCACCGGGATCACTTCCGGCGCTTCGTCCAGACCCTTCAGGAAGGGGTAATGGATGACCTCGCCGAAGCGGTGGGCGAAGGCAGCGAGTTCCGGCGCGGTCAGCTCCTGGTCGCGGAAGAACAGCACGGAATGCGCCAGCCAGATCCGCCGCAGCTCGGCGATGGTCTCGGCGGGCATGTCCGGGCGCAGCCGGATGCCGCGCACCTCCGCGCCGATCGTGCCCGAGAGGCGCTTCACCTGTAGGCCGGGGATGCTGCCATCCATTGTGCGGTGCTCCTGGAACGTCCCGTTGAGGTGCAGGCTAGAGCCGTGCCGGGCGGCTGGCCAGGGGACATGACGTGCGGTGTTGGCTTGCGGGTTGAGGCTGGCGTAAAGCAGGCGAAACTCTGCTCCGTACCGGCGGCAAGGCTGGCGCCGTGAAGCAGTCGTCACACATCAGCGGCAGCGTGGTCCATCAGCCTCGGTCGCGCCGCAGCCCCGATGGCACAAGGAAACCGCCATGCACCTGACCCGTCGCGCCCTGCTGGGCACCGTCCTGGCCACGCCGGCGCTGGCCCAGGCGTGGCCGTCGCATTCCATCCGGCTGATCGTGCCCTTCGCCGCCGGCGGTGCGGCTGACAGCGCGGCACGGGCGATCACGCCGAAAATGGCGGAGCGGCTGGGCCAGGGCTTCGTGGTGGAAAACCGCACCGGCGCCGGTGGCAGCCTGGGCGGCGCCGCGGTCGCCGCCAGCGCGCCGGATGGCTACACGCTGCTGTGGGACGCGTCCTCCCACCTGGTGAACCCGGCGGTGATGAAGTCCCTGAGCTTCGACTATGCCACCGCCTTCACGCCCATTTCCCAGGTGGTGACCTTCCCCGGCGTGCTGGCAGTGAAGACCGACTTTCCCGCACAATCGGTGGCCGAGTTCATCGCCCTGGCCAAGGCGCGGCCGGGCGCGATCAGCGTGGGCACCCAGGGCAATGCCACGGCGGGGCATCTCGGGCTGCTGCAGTTCAGCCGGCTGGCGGGGATCGAGGTGATCCACGTGCCCTATCGCGGCGGCGCCGATGCCGCGCGCGACCTGGCGGCCGGCAGCGTCGATGGCGTGTTCATCACCACGGTCAGCTCTGGCCCGGTGGTGGATGCCGGGCGCGGCCGCTTCCTGGCGGTGACGACGCTCGCCCGGGTACCGAGCCGGCCCAGCGTGCCAACCCTGGCGGAATCCGGCTTTCCCGGCTTCGATTCCAACGAATGGGCGGCGTTCTTCGCCCCCGCAGGGCTGGACCCGGCGATCCGCGTCCGGCTGTACGAGGCGCTGAGCTTCGCCCTGGCCGATGCCGGCGTGCAGCAGCGCCTGGCGCAGATCGGCGCCGTGCCGGTGGGCAGCGCCCCCGAGCGCTTCGCCCGCTTCTGCGCCGAAGGCCGGGTGGCCATGGCCCAACTGGTGCGCGAGGCCAACATACGGCTGGAATAGCAGGCCCGCCAGGTGTTGCCGCTGGCCGCGCTGCGGAACTTCGGCAACACTGTGGCCCAGGTGTAACGGATGCCGGGGGGCGCCATGAGCTTCGCACAGTTCCTGACGCTGCTGGTGGCCGCCTGCCTGGTGCTGATCTCGCCTCTGACCAGCCTGTTCGGCCTGGCCTTCGCCACGGCGGGGGCAGCGCAGCTTTCCGCCGTGCTGTTCGGCATCGCCGTGCTGACCTATCGGCGCGGCGTGGCGCAGTGGCTGCCGCTGGCCGGATGGCTGGCGCTGGGCGCCCTGCTGGCGAACCTGGTGCTGCCCGCCCTCGGTGTCGGCGCCTCCCTTGCGGCGGAAGTGCCAGGGCTGGGCTGGGTCGAGATAGCCTGGCGCCTGGTCTTCCTGCTGCTGCTGCTGCGCGGCCAGGGCGGCTGGGGCGACGGCGCCCTGCTGGCGATGTGCGTCGCTACCAGCCAGACCGGCAGTCTGGCCCTCTTGCTGGGCCTGCCGTTCCAGCCAGCGCCCGATGCCGGGAATTGGCAGTTCCCGGTGGCCGATGCCCTGGCGGCGCTTGCCCCCGTAGTGGCCGGGCTGCTGGCGCTGCTGGGTGCCGGGCTGGCGCTGGGGTGGGCCGCGGGCTGGCCGGTGCCGCGACGGTGGCGGATATTGGCCTGGCTCGGCGTGTTGGCCTGCGTGGTGCAGGGCGTGGCGCTGCTGCGCGCCTGATTTGCTAGGGCGTGACAGCTTGAGACAGCAGCACGCTTGTCCCGCGGCGGCCGGTAGTGGCAAATGCCCCGGCGGGCCTGCGTTACGGTCCGGGTTGGCGGGATCGCAATGGCGACGACGGTTAAGCGTATCGGCCCCCTGGCCGCCGAGAGGATGGAGCGTCAAGGCACCGCCTCGGTCGCCGCGCCCGGGCCGCTGCGGCTGGCTGGGCGGGGGCTGACGCGGTTGCTGGGTGGCCTGACCCGGCCGCGCACACCGCCAACGGCGCCGCGGAGCACCTATTGCTACCTCGGCAACAACCGGGCGTTGGCGCTGACCCATCGCGGCCACAAGATCTACCTGGATACCCGCGACATCGGCATGACGCCGCATATCGCGCTGCACGGCACCTGGGAGGATGAGGTCGAGGCCGCCCTCGCCCGGCTGGTGAAGCCGCGGCAACGCATCATCGAGGTGGGTGCCAATATGGGCTACCACACCCTGGCGATGGCCCACGGCATCGGCCCAGGCGGGGACCTGCATGCCATTGAGGCCAATCCGCAGGCGCTGGCGCTGCTGCGGGCCACGCTGATGGTGAATGGCCTGGACAAGGTCACCACGGTGCATGGGGTGGCCGCACTGGACCAGGCCGGAGACGTCGAGTTCGACGCCGACCCCAACCACATCGGCAGCGGCCACTGGGCGCTGCCGGCCGGCGAGGCGCGCGGCTACACCACGCGCTTCACCGTGCCTGCGGTGACGCTGGACGAGTTGCTGCTGGACCGCATCGGCCGGATGGACCTGCTGCGCATGGACGCCGAAGGCAGCGAGCCGCAGGTGCTGCGCGGGGCGGCGCGGTTGATCGCCAACTCGCCGAACCTGCGCATCCTCACCGAGTGGGCGCCGGGGATGATGGTGGTGCGGACCGATATCGACGCCCTGGTCGCCTGGCTGGATGGCATGGGCTTCCGCTTCTGGCGGATCGGCCCGCACGGCCGGCTCGACCCGGTGCCTAGTCGCCACCTGGTGGCACTGGCGCATTGCGACCTGGTGATGAGCCGGCAGGATCCGGATTAGCCGCGCCAGGGTCCTGGCTTGGGCTTCGTTCCGGCGTTGAGTTGAGCAACCACATCATCGGGGCCATCGGCCTGTCCGACGGCACGGTGCAGGAAGATGGCCACGGCCGATAAAACGACAAAAGGCGGAGAGGTTGCACTCTCCGCCCTTCAATCGCTGCGCGTGGAGGCGAAGCTTATTCCTGGCCGGCCTCGGCGTCTTCGGCGGCTTCCGGCTTCGGGCCGCTGTCCAGACCCTTGGCGGCGGGATCCCGGTCAACCAGTTCGATCACGGCCATAGTCGCGGCGTCGCCGTAGCGGATGCCAGCCTTCAGCACGCGGGTATAGCCGCCGCTGCGGCCTTTGTAACGGTCCGCGATGGTGGTGAAGAGCTTGTCCACCACCTTCTGGTCCATGATCTGCGCATAGGCCTGGCGGCGCGCATGCAGGCCGCCACGCTTGCCAAGGGAAATGATGCGCTCCACATAAGGGCGCAGTTCCTTCGCCTTCGGCAGGGTCGTGGTGATCTGCTCGTGCTTGAGCAGGCTGGTCGCCATGTTGCGGAACATGGCAAGCCGGTGGGTGGAGGTGACGTTGAGCTTCCGCCCTGCCATTCCGTGACGCATGGTGGTGTATCCCTAAATTCTAACGCAGCGCCGATCTCAGAACGGCTCTTCCAGCTTCTTCGCCAGGTCCTCGATATTCTCCGGGGGCCAGCCCGACACGGTAATGCCGAGGGCCAGGCCCATGGAGGTGAGGACCTCCTTGATCTCGTTCAGCGACTTGCGGCCGAAGTTAGGAGTCCGGAGCATTTCCTGCTCGGTCTTCTGCACCAGGTCACCGATATAGACGATGTTGTCGTTCTTCAGGCAGTTCGCCGAGCGGACGCTGAGCTCAAGCTCATCGACCTTGCGCAGCAGGTTGCGGTTGAACGGCAGGTCGTCACGCTCTTCCTCGACCTTCCGCTCGCGCGGCTCGTCGAAGTTGATGAACAGCTGCAGCTGGTCCTGCAGGATGCGGGCGGCAAGCGCCAGCGCGTCCTCAGGCTGCACGGTGCCATCCGTCTCCAGGTCCAGCACCAGCTTGTCGTAGTCCGTGCGCTGGCCGACGCGGGTCGGCTCCACGCGGTAGGCCACGCGGCGCACCGGGCTGTAGATGCTGTCGATCGGGATCAGGCCGATCGGCGCGTCTTCCGGGCGGTTTTCGCTGGCTGGGACGTAGCCCTTGCCGGTCGCAACCGTTAGCTCCATCGACAGCTTGGCGCCGTCGTCGAGCGTACAGATCACCAGGTCCGGATTGGCGATCTCGATGTCGCCGGTGGTCTGGATCTGGCCGGCGGTAACCTCGCCGGGGCCGGTCGCGGTAAGCTGCAGGCGCTTCACGCCCTCACCCTGCATGCGAATGGCCATCTGCTTCACGTTGAGGACGATATCCGTGACGTCCTCACGCACGCCCTGGATGCTGCTGAACTCATGCAGCACGCCATCGATACGGAGCGCGGTCACGGCCGCGCCCTGCAGAGAGGACAGCAGCACGCGACGCAGCGCATTACCCAGAGTCATGCCGAAACCGCGTTCAAGCGGCTCGGCCACGATGGTCGCCTTGCGATGCGGATCAGACCCCAGCTCGACTTCGAGCTTTTCGGGGCGGATCAGCGAACGCCAGTTACGTTCAATCACCAGCAGTCTCCTTCGTCGTTACGGCCAAGAACCAGGTAGGTCCTCAGACGCGACGACGCTTGCGCGGGCGGCAACCATTGTGCGGGATCGGCGTCACGTCCCGGATGGCGGTGACATAGAAGCCAACCGCCTGCAGGGCGCGAAGCGCGCTCTCGCGGCCCGAACCAGGCCCGCTCACCATGATTTCCAACGTCTCCATGCCGTGTTCGCGTGCCTTGCGGCCAGCGTCCTCGGCCGCGACCTGCGCGGCATATGGCGTGGACTTCCGGCTGCCCTTGAAACCCTGGCTGCCGGAGGACGACCAGGCAATGGCGTTGCCCTGGGCGTCCGTGATCGTCACGATGGTGTTGTTGAAGCTGGCCAGCACATGGGCCACACCGGAAGAGATGTTCTTCCGTTCCTTCTTGCGCGGGCTGCGGGCAGCGCCGGCACGGGGTTCGCGGGCCATGTTACTTCGTCACCTTCTTCTTGCCGGCAATCGCCACCGCCTTGCCCTTGCGGGTACGGGCATTGGTGTGCGTCCGCTGGCCACGAACCGGCAGGCCGCGACGATGACGCAGGCCGCGATAGCAGGCCATGTCCATCAAACGCTTGATGTTCATCGCGACTTCACGACGCAGGTCGCCCTCGACGCGGTAATCCCGGTCGATCAGCTCACGGATGCGGAGAATCTCCTCATCCGTGAGCTGGTTGACGCGGCGCTCCAGCGGGATCGACAGCTTCTCACAGATCTCGACCGCATTCTGCGGCCCGATCCCATAGATGTAGCGAAGGGAAATCGCCACACGCTTGTTGGTCGGAATGTTCACACCGGCGATGCGCGCCACGTCTCAGCTCCTGGAGCCTAGAGCTCCTGCTCGCGCCAGCGGAGCCACGGGGGTGGCCTGCCAGCAAAATGTTCAAAACACCTACTTAGTGCAACGGCTGAACGCGACCAACGGGGAACCCGTAAGGGCAAACCCCTGGCCGCGAGAGGCGCGGACTATACTGACACGCCCCTTGCCGTCAATAGTCGATTCACGGCGCGGGAGCCCCGAGGATCGCTTCGATCTGCCGTGCCACCTCGGCCATGTCTGCCATGCCATCCACCACCCGAAGCGTACCCTGGGCGGCATAGTGCGGCAGCAGCGGTGCGGTCTGGCGGTGGTAAGCCTCCAGCCGCGCACCGACCGTGGTGGCGTTGTCATCGGCGCGACGGATGAATTCCGTCCCGCCGCATTTGTCGCAGGTCCCGGATGTGGCCGGCTGCTTGAAATTGTCGTGATAGCCTTCGCCACACTTGGCACAGGTGTAGCGGCCGGCGATGCGATCCACCAGGGCCGCGTCGTTCACCTGCAACTCAATCACATGGCTGAGCGGCATCACTTTTCCCGCCAGCAACACATCCAGAGCCTCGGCCTGCGGCACGGTGCGCGGGAAACCATCCAGGATGAAGCCACGTGTGGCATCAGGCTGGGAAACGCGGGCGCCGAGCATGGCGATGACCAGGCCGTCCGGCACCAGTTCACCGCGCTCCATGATGCCCTTGGCCTTTTGGCCGAGTTCACTGCCGCTCTTGACCTCGGCCCGCAGCATGTCGCCGGTGGAAATCTGCACCAGGCCATAGCGCTGCTCCAGGCGCTTGGCCTGGGTGCCTTTACCGGCGCCAGGTGGGCCGAGCAGGATCAGGTTCATGGTCTTAGCGCCCCTCTCGTCCCCGTTCAGCGCGGCCGGGGTGACCCGCGGCCACCCAGACGCGCCTTCTTGATCAGCCCCTCATATTGATGGGCGAACAAGTGTGACTGCACCTGGGCAACCGTGTCCATGGTCACCGAGACGATGATCAACAGGCTGGTGCCACCGAAGTAGAATGGCACCCCGTAGTTGGAGATCAGGATCTCCGGCAGCATGCAGACCACGCAAAGGTAGATGGCGCCCACGGCGGTCAACCTGGTCAAGACGCGGTCGAAATAGTCAGACGTGCTCTGACCCGGACGGATACCCGGGATGAAGCCCCCATACTTCTTCAGGTTGTCGGCCGTTTCGGTCGGGTTGAACACCACGGCCGTGTAGAAGAAGGCGAAGAAGATGATCAGCGCCATGTAGAGCGCCATGTAAAGCGGTTGGCCATGCGCAAGCGCATTGGTGATGTGCGTCAACCAGCTGTCATCCGCGGGATCCGCCGAAAAGCCGGCAATGGTGGCGGGCAGCAACAGCAGGGACGACGCAAAGATCGGTGGAATAACGCCGGCCGTGTTCAGCTTCAGCGGCAGGTGCGTCGCTTCGCCGCCGAACATGCGGTTGCCGACCTGGCGCTTGGGGTACTGCACCGGGATGCGCCGCTGCGCCCGCTCAATGAACACCACCAGGCCAATCACCGCGAAGGCGATGAGGATGAAGGCGATGATGAAAAAGGTGGACAACGCGCCGGTGCGGCCGAGTTCCAGCAAGGTGGCCAGCGCCGATGGCAGGTTGGCGACGATGCCGGTGAAGATGATCAGCGACGTGCCGTTG
>CANBNK010000176.1 GCA_947371015.1 Acetobacteraceae bacterium
CTGTCGCCGGCGCCCTCAACCCCCGCCAGGTAGGCCTGTTCCTTCAGCGGAATGCCCAGCTTGGCGTAGGTCTTCAGCAGCTCAGGGTCGACCTCGTCGAGCGACTTCGGCCCTTCCTTCGGCGCGGCGTAGTAGAAGGCGTCCTGGAAATCGATCTTCGGGTAATGCACCGAAGGCCAGGTCGGCTCCTCCATCTTCAGCCACATCGCATAGGCCTTCAGCCGCCATTCCAGCAGCCAGGCCGGCTCGTTCTTCTTGGCGCTGATGAAGCGAACGATATCCTCGTTCAGCCCCTTCGGCGCGTAGTCCATCGCGATATCGGTCGAGAAGCCCCACTTGTAGGTGCCCTCGGTCGCGGCCTGGACGGTTTCGATGGTTTCGGTAACGGCGGCCATGTTGGCTACTCCGCCATGAGGTTCATAATGGAAGCAGCCGCGCGCATCGGTGCGCAGCCAGAAGGGGCGCTTAAATCGGCCACCGTGATGCCCGACAGCGCTTGGCGGATGGCGTCGTTCACCGGGTCCCACCGTCCGCGAACCGGGCAGTGCGCCTCGCTGTCGCAGGCATCCACCGCACCATCCACGCAGGCGGTCAGCGCGATCGGACCGTCGAAGGCCACAATCACCTGCGACAGCGGCATGTCATGCAGCGACCGAGCCAGCCGGTAGCCGCCACGCGCACCGCGTACGCCCTCCACCAGGCCGGCCTGGCCGAGGATCTTCAGCACCTTGGCGACGGTCGGCTCGGCCATGCCGGTGCTCAGCGCCAACCCCGGCGCCGTCTGCAAACCACCGCCCCCTGGGCCACCGACAACGGCGCCGTCCTGGTCCAGCCGGGACAGCACCACAACGGCATAATCGGTGAGTTTCGACAGACGCAGCACGCCATGACCCCTTCGCTGCGCCGCAAATAGTACCTTTCTTGTCCTCTTTAAAGGGGGCCTGTTCAAAGGGAGCCTGCGCCGCCATCAACGGAGGGGCTGGCGCGGCACGCCGACAGCGCTAGCCTTGGCCCCCGACACCACCGAGGGGACCACCATGCCGACCGTATCCGCCGCCGATGGCACTGAGCTGTATTACGAGGAAACCGGCAGCGGCATTCCGCTGGTCTTCGTGCATGAATACGCCGGCGACCTGCGCAGCTGGGAACAGCAGGTACGCTACTTCAGCCGGCGCTATCGCTGCATCACCTTCAACGCCCGCGGCTACCCGCCGTCCCAGGTGCCGACCGACCAGGCCAGCTATTCGCAGGACCACGCGGCGGACGACATCGCCAGCGTTATCAAGGGCCTCGGCCTCGGCCCGACGCATGTCATCGGCTGCTCCATGGGTGCCTTCGCGGCGCTGCATGTCGGCCTGCGCTACCCGGAACTGTGCCGCTCCATCGTTGCCAGCGGCGTCGGCTTCGGTGCCGAAAAGGGCCAGCAGGCGCTGTTCCACACCGAACTGGATGCCACCATCGAACGCATCCGCAGCGAAGGCATGGGCGTG
The DNA here is from genome assembly GCA_947371015.1 of Acetobacteraceae bacterium. Lineage (GTDB taxonomy): Bacteria > Pseudomonadota > Alphaproteobacteria > Acetobacterales > Acetobacteraceae > CAIMOR01. The sequence goes on from CANBNK010000176.1 coordinate 1,491, forward strand.
ATGTCCAAGGTCTATAGTCGCGGCCCGTCTCGCCTGATCTTCGAGGAGACCGACCCGCGCGGCTACGCCGAGCTGGTAGAATGGCTGGGCGAGCACGACACGCTGGGCATGGCGCTGACCATGGGTGGCGTGCAGCGCAAGCGCCCTTCCCTGTATGACCTGGAAGCCGGCTTCCGCGCCTTCACCACGCCGACGCTGGTGTTCTGCGGGGATGAGGACGACGCCACGCTGGAGCCGAGCATCTTCCTCAAGCGCACCATCCCGACCGCCGGGCTGGCGGTGCTGCCGAAATGCGGCCACACCCAGAACCTGGAGGAGCCGGCGCTGTTCAACAGCTTCGTGCTGGACTTCATCACCCGGGTGGATGCCGGCCGCTGGCCGCGCCGCATCCCGGCCAGCCAGGCCAAGGCGCTGATCGGCGAGGCGAAGATTTAACCGCCTCGTTAAGCAAATCTTTGTAACCGTAATGGATCATCCCGTGGGCCACCGGGATGATCCAAAATGGACTCTGCCACTCTCACCGACAGCGGGACCGGCGCCAGCCTGGTCAAGGAACGCGCCACCACCGGCACCACCTTCGACGTGCTGCTGCGCGCCACCATCACCACCCGGTTCCGCGTGCGCGACCGCTGGCTGATCGCCGGCAGCTTCCCCAGCGAAAAGGCGGCGCGGCAGGAGTTCGGCGCCCTCGGCCGTGAATTCCCGGTGGAAACCGTCAGCCTGATGCTGGTGCGCTGCGACGCCGAGGATGCCGGCGCCACCTACCGCGAACGCGTGCTGGACAAGCGCGAGATGCCCCACAGCGGCCCGCAGCGCCGGGTGCTGCGCCCTGCCGCCAGCCCGCGGGAGACCGCCCGCGCCCGCGGCGATGTGCCGCCACGCGCACCGGCACAGCGCCCCGTGCTGCCGAGCAATGCCGCGCTGCACTGGCAACTCGTCGGTGGCCTGGTTGCGGCGACCCTGCTGCTCAGCCTGCTGTTGCGGTAGAGCCGGGTCGCCTGGGACCGCACCGCCGGGCGCGGTTCCGTCGATCCGGCAGGGGCTGAAGCGGGGTCACCGCTTCAGCAGGCGCGGACGCCCCAGTGACGACTACAGCGTCACCCGCGCTGCATCCACGCCGCGCAGCAGGTCGGGCCAGATCACCTCGGCCGGCGTCACTTCCTTGCCCAGGCGCCCCATGCCGCGCAGCTGGTTGATGGCCAGTTGCACGTTGCCCACGGTGTCCCTGGACAGGTTCAGCCGGTAGTCCAGCTTGGTCATCAGCTCCGCCACCAGCGCACGGTCCTGGCGCAGGAAGCGCGCGATCAGCCGGGCCGACTCGGTGGCGTCCTTGGCGATGAACTCGGCCGCCTGGATCATGCTGCGCAGGAAGCCCTTGGCCGCCGCGTCATTGGCCTGGGCCCAGCCCTTGTTCATGTAGATCAGGTTGCGGATGATCTGGATGTGCTCGTTGGTAATCAGCACCTTGGTATTCGGGATCGCCCGCAGCCCGCGGGTCATCCAGGGCTCCCACACCACATAGGCGTCGATGTTGCCGCGCTCGAGTGCCGCGATCATCTCCGGCGCATCGACATAGACGATGGTGTAGTCGGCCGCGTTCATGCGCTGCGCGGCCAGGATGGAGAGCCACAGCGTCTCGCTGGCGGTGCCGCGCGCCAGGCCGATCTTCTTGCCCTTCAGCCCGTCCAGCGCATCCACCCCACGGGCGACAACGCCCATCCAGCGCAGCAGCGCGGTGCCTTCCGCCACGCAGACCACGTTGGGGTCCACGATGTGGCTGGAAACGCCGCCCTGCTCGGCGCCGAACACGGCGTTGACCTGGTTGCCGACCAGAAAGGGGATCATCGCGCTGCCGGACGCGCCGGTATTCACCGTCACATCCAGGCCGTTGCGCTCGAAGATGCCGGTTTCCTTGGCGATGTAGAAATGCGCGAAGGCCGGGTCCACGCCGGTGGCGATGGTCATCTTGGTCAGAGTTTGCCCCTGGGACTGGGCCTGCGCCAGGGGCGCGGCGAGCAAGGCGGTGGCGGCGAGCAGCGAGCGGCGGAGCATGGGGTGTTTCCTCACATCGTTGGGTTGAAGCGCCCGGCAAAGGCGCGGATGGCCAGCCGGAAGGCGCGGTCGGTGGCGAAGCCCAGCAGGCCCAGCGTTACCAGCGCCACAAAGATATCCTCCACCTGCATGAACAGGCGGGCGTCCCACAGCATTTTGCCCAGGCCGTCATTGCTGGCCACCAGCTCGGCCGCCACGATGGTGACGAAGCTGTTGGCCATGGCCAGGCGCATGCCGGTCAGGATGAAGGGCAGCGTCGCCGGCAGCGCCACCAGCATGAACAACTGCCAGCGATTGGCGCCCAGGCACTGCGCCGCGCGCAGCTTGTCCTTGGCCACCGCGCCCACGCCGGCGGCGGTGCTGATGATGATGACGAAGATGGTGGTGTAGGCGATCAGGAAGACCTTGCTCTCCTCCCCGATGCCGAACCAGATGACGGCGACGGTGATCATCGCCACGGCGGGGATGAAGCGGAAGAACTCGGTCCAGGGTTCCAGCAGCACCCGCACCGGGCGGAAGCTGCCGATGGCGAGGCCGAGCGGAATGCCGGCGGCGCTGCCCAGCAGGAAGCCCTGCAGGATGCGCCGCAGGCTGGCGACCACCTGCTCCTGCAGCAACCCGTCCTCGATCAGGTCCAGCGCGCGCCAGAACACCGGCGCCGGCCGCGGGAACAGCACGGAATGCACCAGGTAAACGGCGGCCAGGTGCCACACCAGGAACAGCAGCGCGAAGCCCAGCATGAAGCCGGCGAGGGTCTCGGCCCGGTTTCTCATTGCGGGTGGATCTCCGCATGGATCAGTGCATGCACCTGGCGGAACACCGCCATGAAGGCGTCGGACGTCCGTTCCCGCGGGAAGGGCAGGTCCACCGGCACAACGGCCTTGAGGGTGCCGCCCGGGCCGCGCGTCATCACGCCCACCCGCGTCGCCAGCGCCACCGCCTCCTCGATATCATGGGTGATGAACAGCACCGTCTTGCGGGTCTCCGCCCAAATACGGGAAAGCTCGCCCTGCAAGGCGGCGCGAGTCATTGCGTCCAGCGCGCCGAAGGGCTCGTCCATCAGCAGCATGCGCGGGTCGGCGGCCAGGGCGCGGGCGATCTGGATGCGCTGCTTCATGCCGCCGGAAAGTTCCGCCGGGTGCTTGCCCTCCTGGCCCGCCAGCCCGACCAGCCGGAGGAAATGCCCGGCCTTCTCGCGCCGGGCCCGCTTGCCCATGCCGGCCAGGCGCAGGCCGAAGGCGATGTTGTCCAGCGCGTTCAGCCAGTCATACAGGCTGTCATGCCCCTGGAAGACCACGCCGCGGTCGGCGCCCGGCCCGGCCACCGGCTGGCCGTCCAGCAGGATGCGCCCGGCGGTCACCGGCTCGAACCCCGCCAGCATGTTCAGCACCGTGGTCTTGCCGCAGCCGGAGGTGCCGAGCAGGCAGCAGAACTCGCCCTCCTCCAGCGCCAGGGAGAAGTCGCGCACGGCTTCCCAACTGCCGCCCTTACCGCGGAAGGTCTTGCCGACACCCTCAAGCCTGACCAGTGCCATTCAACCCCCGCCTGCTGCGGGCGGCACAGTAGAGGCTGGTTGCGCCATCGCAAGGCGGCTTGGCGGGGGCTGCGGCAGGCTTTGCCCAAAGTTTCACCGAGAGGCGAACGCCCATGCCCAGCGCCGTTGCACCGCAGCTAACCCATATGGCCGTTTTCGCGCGTGACCTGCCGGCGATGGAAGCCTTCTATGCCGACATCCTCGGCCTGGTGGTCTCCGACCAGGGCAGCAGCGCCAACCTGGGCGTGGACCTGGTGTTCATGACCGCCGACCCCGACAAGCATCATCAATTCGTGCTGGTCTCCGGCCGTTCGCCGGATGCGGTCGGCAATGTGCAGCAGGTCTCCTTCCTGGTGGACAGCCTGGCCACGCTGCGCCAGGTGCACAGTCGCGCCGTGGCCGCCGGCGTGGCCACGCCGCGCTGCGTCACCCATGGCAATGCGTTTTCCACCTATTTCCCGGACCCCGAGGGCAACACGATCGAGGTCTATTGCGACACGCCCTGGTACGTGCCGCAGCCCTTCGGCGTCCCCATCGACCTCGGCCGCCCCGATGCCGAGTTGGCGGCGGAGAACGAGGCGCTGTGCCGCGCCACCCCGGGCTTCCTGCCTCGCGCCGAATGGCAGGCCGGCGTTGCCGCCCGCATCCGTGCCCGGCTGGCCGAACGCCGGGCCGCCTGAAGCTGCCCCGGCTGCACGCCCCCCCCTTCACGGCCCCCCGCTTCACGCCCCGGTACAGCGGCGCTAGAACCTTGTCCCAGTCCAACTGACCATAAGGGGAAGCGCCATGGGTATGCTTGACGGCAAGGTTGCCATCGTCACCGGTTCCGGCGGCGGCGTCGGTCGCGAAATCGCGGTCCACATGGCCGCGGCCGGTGCCAAGGTCATCATCAACGATATCGGCGCCTCGCTTGGCGGCGAGGGTGGTTCCTCCACCCCGGCCCAGCAGACCAAGGCCATCATCGAGCAGCGCGGCGGCGTGGCCGAGATCAATACCGAGAGCGTGTCCACCTGGGCCAGCGCACAGAAGATCGTGCAGTCCGCGATGGACCATTTTGGCCGCGTCGATATCGTCGTGAACAACGCCGGCATCCTGCGCGACCAGATCTTCCACCGCATGACGCCGGAAGAGTGGGACTCGGTCATCAGCGTCCATCTGAACGGCAGCTTCTACGTGTCGCGCTCGGCGGCCACGCATTTCCGCGCGCAGGAAAGCGGCAGCTACGTCCACATCACCAGCACCTCGGGCCTCATCGGCAATTTCGGCCAGGCCAACTACTCGGCGGCCAAGCTGGGCATCGCGGCGCTGAGCAAGAGCATCGCGCTGGACATGAAGCGCTACAACGTGCGCAGCAACTGCCTGGCGCCCTTCGCCTGGACCCGCATGACCTCCTCGATTCCGGCAGAGACGCCGGAGCAGAAGGCGCGCGTGGAAAAGATCATGCGCATGGGCCCCGAGAAGAATGCGCCGCTGGCGGTGTTCCTGGCCTCCGACGCGGCCAAGGACGTCACCGGCCAGATCTTCGCGCCGCGCATGCATGAGCTGTTCCTGTTCAGCCAGAACCGCCCGATCCGCAGCATGCACAGCGAGGATGGCTGGACCCCGGAGAAGATCGCCGAAGTGGCGCTGCCCGCCTTCCGCTCCAGCCTCGTGCCGATGGAGCGCAGCGGCGACGTGTTCAGCTGGGATCCGGTCTAGCCGTCAGCCTGCGGCGCCCAACTGGGCCCCGTGCATCCCGGCGGCACAACGCCGCCGGGGCGTTGATCCCGCCCCAGGGCGGAAGTCCGGGATGCAGCTCTGGGTTCAGCCCTGCCGCAGGGGCTGCGTGACGCTGGCGGCGCAGAAAATGTGCTGCGCCGAAAGCACATTCCGGCGCGTCTCTGACGGCAATTCGCCGAACGCGGCGCGGTAGTGCTGGGCGAACAGGCCAAAATGGCTGAAGCCACTGTCGAGCGCCGCGGTGGTGACGGTATCAGCGGTCGCGCCAGCAAGCAGCAGGCGCCGCGCATGCGCCAACCGGCGCGCGGTGATGTGCTGTACGATGGTGCGACCATCGACCGCGGCAAACAGGTCCTGCAGCAGCCGGATGCTGCATCCCGCCGCCTCTGCAATGCTGCTGATCCGCAAATCCTCGGCAAAGTGGATGTCGATGTAGTTGATGGCGCGGGCCAGGTGACGGCGCGCACGCAGCTTGGGTCCGGCAGTCAAGCGGGAGACCATCGCCCGGGCCATGGAGAGCAGGAGGATATCGCCTGCCTCTCGCCGAAAGCGTGCTTCGGCCAGGAAAGCCGCATTGCCGCCGCCGGTGAGCCTGTTCAGCGACTGCATGTTCCGGTCATAGACCGAAAAGTCGCACGACTCTGGCGCACTCTCCACGGCCCGCAACAATAGGCCGCAGTCATCCTTCCACAGGGCCCCAAGCGCACCGGCAAGATCCTCCCTGCTGCAGGATGCCGAGATGCCCTGGAAACCAGGGCCAATCCGCACCGAAAGGTGGTCGAGGCACTGCGGGGCCGTCATCCCGAGACGCATCGTCTCCGTGCGGTTGCGGCGCGTCACCT
>CANBNK010000177.1 GCA_947371015.1 Acetobacteraceae bacterium
GCCATGCACCAGCATGGGGTTGATGACGTTGCCGACGTCGTCCACCGCGGCATAGCGCACGATCTGCACCTGGCCGGTCTCGGGGTCGATCTCGACTTCGGCCACATGGGCGCCATTGGGGAAGTTGCATTCCATGTTGCGGGTATAGACCAGGTTCTCATCCAGCCCTGGCGTCTCACCTGCGGGCAGGCGGGCGGGGTCGTTGGCCAGGGCGATCACGTCGGTCCATTCCCGAACCAGGTCGGTGCCGGCGACGCGGAATTGGCCATCGGCGAACTCTACATCGTCGGGCGCCGCTTCCAGTAGATGCGCCGCCAGCCGCTTGGCCTTTTCCAGCACCAGGCCGGAGGTCCGCAGCACCGCGACACCGCCCATCTGGGAGGACCGGCTGCCGCCAGTGCCGTTGCCGCGCTCCACTACATCGGTGTCGCCCTGCACCAGCTTCACCGCCTCGAACGGAATGCCCAGCTTCTCATGCACGATCTGGGCGAAGGCGGTCTCGTGGCCCTGGCCGTGGCTGAAGGTGCCGACAGTCACCACCGCCGTGCCATCGGCCTCCATCTTCACCTTGGCCCATTCGTTCGGCTGGCCGCCGGATGCCTCGATGAAGTAGCCCAGCCCGATCCCGCGCAGCTTGCCCTGGGCCTGCGCCGCCGCGCGCCGGGCCGGGAAGCCGCCCCAATCCGCCAGCTTCAGCGCCATGTCCTGCGTCTCGGTGAAGTTGCCGCTGTCGATCGGGTTGTTCGCCACGTTGGTGTAGGGTAGCTGGTCCGGCCGGATGTGGTTCAGCGCGCGGATCGCTTCCCGACCCATCCCCAGCTTCAGCGCGGCCTGGTCGTACAGCCGTTCCAGCACATAGGCGGTCTCCGGCCGCCCGGCGCCGCGATACGCATCGGTGGGGCAGGTATTGGTGAAGACGCACTTCACCTGCACGTTCAGCGCCTGGATGTCATAGACCGTGCCGTTGATGCGCGCCCCGGCAGCGGTGGCGATGCGCGGCCCGAAATCCTGCAGGTAAGCGCCCATATTCGCCACGGTACGGATGCGCACCCCCAGCGTGCGCCCCTGCGCGTCCAGCGCCATTTCCGCCTTGGTCACGTGGTCCCGGCCATGCGGGTCACTGACAAAGGTCTCGCTGCGGCCGGCCAGCCACTTCACCGGCCGGCCCAGCCGCCTGGCCGCCCACAGCACCATGCCGGACTCGCAAAAAGTCTTGCCCCGCAGGCCGAAGCCGCCGCCGACATCCAGGCTGACGACGCGCAGCTTCTCCTTCGGCACCTTCAGGATCAGCTTGGCCAGGCTGTCCTGCACGCGCATCACGCCCTGGGTCGGGCTGTGCAGGGTGTAGCTCTCGGTTGCCGCGTCGTATTCGCCCAGCGCCACCCGCGGTTCCATCGGGTTGCCGACCAGGCGGTTGTTGACCAGCTCCACGCTGACCACGTGCGGCGCGCCGACAAAGGCAGCGTCGGCGCGTTCTTCCCGCCCGCTGTCCCAATGGACGCTGATGTTGCTGCCATGCTCGGTCCAGATCACCGGGGCGCCTGGCTCGGCCGCGGCGGCGGTGTCGGTCACGCTCGGCAGTTCGTCGTAGTCCACCTCGATCAGTTCGGCGGCGTCCTGCGCCTCCGCCCGGGTTGCCGCCACCACCAGCGCCACGGGGTCGCCGACAAAACGCACGAAGTCGGTCTGCAATATCTTGCGCGGCGGGCAGTAAAGCTTGGTGCCGCCCTTGCCAGGAATGTCGATCTGTACCGGGAACAGGCCAATCCCGTCGGCATCGGCATCCGCGCCGGTCAGCACGAGCACCACGCCGGGGGCGGCCTTGGCCGCCGTCACGTCAAGCCGCGCAATACGCGCATTGGCATGCGGGCTGCGCAGGATAAACATCTGCGCCATCCTGGGCCGGCTAAGGTCGTCCGTATAGGTCCCGCGCCCGGTCAGCAGCCGCACGTCTTCCTTGCGGCGCACCGGCTGGCCAATGCCGAATTTGTCCATTTTGCGTCACCCCGGGTTTTCGCAAAGCAGAAAAGCCGCCCCGCCCGGGAATGTCGAGAGGGGGGCTGGCCAAGCCCGCCAAACCACCGCATCTAGCGTCCGATCGTCGCCGGTGGCATCACCGGGCGGCGTGAATCAGCCGCTGAAACAAGCCCCAGCAACAAGGGAAACGCCCCATGGTCGGCCTGCGCTTCGACCTGCGCGACACACCGCCGGAAGCCCCGGCGCTGCGCGCTGAACTCCGTGCCTTCCTGGCCGAGGCCGGGCGGCACTGGTCGCCTCGTGTCCGCGCCTATTCCTGGATGGCCTTCGACCGCGATTTCTCGCGCGAGGTCGGCAAGCGCGGCTGGATCGGCATGACCTGGCCGGCGGCCTATGGCGGCGGCGAGCGCAGCTTTCTTGAACGCTATGTGACACTCGAAGAAATGCTGGCGGTCGGCGCCCCGGTCGGTGCCCACTGGATCGGTGACCGCCAATCCGGCCCCCTCATTCTGCGCCTGGGCACCGAGGAGCAGCGCCGCGAGTTCATCCCGCGCATCGTCAGCGGTGAACTGGCTTTCGCCATCGGCCTTTCCGAACCCGATAGCGGCAGCGACCTGGCCAGCCTGCGCACCCGCGCCGAGAAGGTGCCCGGCGGCTACCGGCTGAACGGCCGCAAGGTCTGGACCACCAACGCGCATCGCTGCGACTTCGCCATCACCCTGCTGCGCACCAGCCCGGCGCCTGACCCCAAGCTGAAGCACCAGGGGCTGACCCAGCTGCTGGTGGATTTGCGCGCCAGCGGCATCGAAATCCGCCCGATCCTGGACCTGGCCGGCGAGGAAGGTTTCAACGAAATCACTTTTGATAATGTCTTTGTCCCCGACAGCCTGCTGATCGGCGTGGAGGGCAAGGGCTGGGAGCAGGCCACCTCCGAACTCGCCTTCGAGCGTAGCGGCCCGGAACGCTACCTCTCCAGCCTGCCGCTGCTGACCGCGGCGATGGACAGCCTGCACGACGAACCCGCTGCCCCGGAAGCGGTGGGGCGGATGCTGGCCCGCGCCAATACGCTGCGGCAAATGTCGCTCTCGGTGGCCGGCATGCTGCAGGATGGCGAGGCCCCGGCGCGCGAGGCTGCCCTGATAAAAGATGTCGGCAACGACTTCGAGCAGGCGCTGCCCGACCGCATCCGCGCGCTATATGCCGGGCCGATGCCGGACGACGTGGCCGAGATGCAGACCACGATGAACATGGTCGCCCGCAGCTACAGCCTGCGCGGCGGCACGCGGGAAATCCTGCGCGGGATCATCGCCCGCCAACTGGGGCTGCGCTGATGAGCGAGATGCGCGACATTCTGCTGGAACAGGTCGAGCGGCTGCTGGCCGACCAATCCGGCCCCGAAACCCTGCGCCAGGTGGAAGCCGGCGTTTGGCCCGCGGCGCTGTGGGCCGAAGTGGAGGCCCTCGGCCTGCCACTGGCCATGGCGTCCGAGGAAGCCGGTGGCGTGGCCTTGGGCTGGGATGACGCGGTGGCGGTGTGGGTCGCGCTTGGCCGTGCCGGCGCCCCGGTGCCGCTGGCCGAGAGCATGGCTGCGGCCGCCTTCGCCCCGGCGGCTGGGTTCCTGGCCCTGGCGCAGCCGGATGGGACCGCAATGTGGGGCCGCGCCGCCGCGCAGGTGCTGGCCGGCGACGGCGCGCTGCACGCGGCGGGGTTCACGCCCGGCAAGGCGCAGCCTTCCAACGAACCCTGGGACCGCGCCACGCTGCCGGGCGGCGAGGCGACGCTGCTCGCAGGCGCCCTGGTGAACTCTGCGAAAATGGCCGGCGGGCTGGAAGCCGTGCTCACGTTGAGCGTGGACTACGCCAACGTGCGCAAGCAGTTCGGCAAGCCGATCGGCCAGTTCCAGGCGGTCTCGCAGCAACTCTCGCAAGCCGCTGGCGAGGTCGCCGCCGCAGGTGTCGCGGTGGCCAATGCCGGCCGCGCCGTCGCCCGGCGTGGCCTGGGCGGCGCCGAATTCGAGATCGGCGCCGCCAAGGTCATCACTGGGGAGGCCACCGCGCTGGTCGCCGCCGTGGCGCACCAGGTGCACGCCGCCATCGGCTTCACCCAGGACTACCACTTGCACTTCACCACCAGGCGGCTTTGGGCCTGGCGCGACGCCTTCGGCAATGAGCGGTTCTGGGCGCAGCGCATCGGCCGCGCCGCCCTGGCCCGTGGCGGCGCCAACGCCTGGCCCGACCTGGCCGCGCGGGAAGACGGCTGATGCTCACCGCGCGCCCCGTCGTCCGCGACCTGGAAGCGTCGAAAATCCGCGAAGTCTCGGTGGCCGGCGCCGGTATCGAGGGCGTGCTGCCGCTGTGGTTCGGGGAGCCGGATATTGTCACGCCGCAGTTCATCCGCGACGCCGCCGCGCAATCCCTGATGGTCGGCGAGACCTTCTACAACAACAACCTGGGCATCCTGCCGCTGCGGGAGGCGATCCAGCGCTACCACGCCCGCAACGGCCGCCGCACCAGTATCGACCGGCTCTGCGTCACCGCCAGCGGCGTCAATGCGCTGATGCTGGCCTGCCAGGCGGTGCTGGACCCCGGCGATCGCGTGGCGGTGCTGGCGCCGGTCTGGCCCAACATCGCCGCCATCCCGGAAGTGCTGGGCGCCGCGGTGGAACGCGTGCCGCTGCACCTGGCCCAGGGCCTCTGGCGGCTGGACATGGACCGGCTGCTCAGCGCCATCCGCCCTGGCCTGAAGCTGCTGATCCTGAACTCCCCGGCCAACCCCACCGGCGCCTGCTTCTCCCGCCAGGAACTCCAGCTGATCCTGGAAGCCTGCCGCGCCACCGGCACCTGGATTCTGGCCGATGAGGTCTATGAGCGCATCTACTTCGCGGGCCCGGTTGCGCCCTCCCTGCTCGATATCGCCGAGCCGGAAGACCGCGTGCTGGTGGTCAACAGCTTCTCCAAATCCTGGGCGATGACCGGCTGGCGGCTCGGCTGGATCGTCGCCCCACCCGGCGTGGTGGACGGCCTGGCCAAGCTCTCGGAATACAACACCAGCTGCACGCCGGTGTTCACCCAGCGCGCCGGCATCGCGGCGCTGGATGGCGGCGACGGCTTCATCGCCGAGCAGCAGGCCCGCTACCGTGAGCTGCGCGACATGGCCGCCGCCGCGCTCAACGCTGTGCCGGGCGTGACCTGCCCGGTGCCGGAAGGCGCGATGTACAGCTTCTTCAAGGTTGAAGGCGTCACCGACAGCCTGGCCGACGCCAAGCGCATGCTGGTGGAAGCCAAGGTCGGCATCGCGCCGGGCAGCGCCTTCGGCCCGGAAGGCGAGGGGCATTTCCGGCTCTGCTTCGCCCAGCAGAAGCCGACGCTGGAGGCAGCGCTGGAGCGCATCTGCGGCTTCCTGCGCCAGGGTTAACGCCGGCGGCGCTATCCCTCCGGCTTCAGCATCCGGTCCAGCAGGCCAAGCGTCTCATCCTGCATGCGGGTTGCCAGGGCAGCAAGTTCCTCCGCGGTACGCAGCCCGTCGGTTCGGGCGGCGTCCAGCATCTCAATCATGGCGCGGGTCTGATCGGCTGGCGCTTCGGCCGCGGCCAGCCGCCGCGCTGTCTCGGTCATGCGGCCCAGCGCCAGCCTGGTGAGGCTGGCATGTTGCGCCACGGCAGCGTCGAGCCAGCCGAAGGCCAGTCGATTGGCTGCGGCCAACATCTCCAGTCCCTGGCGCTGCGCCGCCAGCGGGTCCACTGCTCGCGTCGGGGGAACCAGGGGTCGCAGGCGATTGGGCTTGTCGTCGCGCGGCACGTCGGAACGCTCCAGAAGGCTTTCAGGCACGGCATATTGGCAACGAACGGATCATCGCGCCAGCACCTTTGGTCCGACCGCAAGCGAACTGAAGTATTGATTGGCCGAATGCCCAGGGGTTGATAAAGTCCTAAGGTGTTCAAAGCTCCAAACCTCGTCACCCGGTTGTTCCTGCTCGTCGGCCTGTCGCTGGCGCCGGCGGTGCTGCTGCTTGCCGCGTCTGAAGTGGAACTGCGCGCCCAACGCACGGCGGCAGCGCATGACCAGGCCTTGCGGCTGGGGCGCGACGCCTCGGCCCGACTTGGCCGCTTTGTCGAGGGCCTACGCGAAGCCCTGGTGGTACTCAGTGAGGCACCGCCGATCCGCTCCTTGGAGCATGAGGCCTGCACCGCGATGCTGGTGCCGCTGCGCAGCCGCTTCTCAGACCAGATCCTGCTTGGCGCGGTGCGCCCGGATGGCTGGCTGTACTGCACCACCGCGGGCACGCCGGACAACCGCATCTATGACGGCGACCGCAGCTTCTTCAAGCTGGCGATGGAGACCAACGACTTCATCGTCAGCGAATGGGAGGTTGCCGCCTCCATCATGCGCGGAGGCACCATCCATTTCGGCCTGCCGATCCGCGGCCGCGACGGCCGGCCGATCGGTGCGGTAGGTGCTGCTATCGGCGTTGGCTACGTGGCCGACCTGCTGCGGCCGATCGGCCTGCCGCATGGCGCCGACCTGACTGTGGTGGACCGCAATAACCACGTACTGCTGCGTCTTTCGGACCTGGAACGGGACCCGTTGACGCTGGGCGAGATGGCCCCCGCCTGGTTGCTGCGGCTGTTGCCGTCGTTTCCGCCGCCATCGGACCAGAAGGAGGATCTCGATATCGGCGCCCGCGTGGTCGAGGCACCAGGCCTGAACGGTCAGCAGCGGCTGTTCGGCATCGCTCCCTATGTTCCCGGCGCCGCCGGCGCGCTGCGCATCGCGGTCTCGCTGGACGCCCATGCCGCCCTGGCGCCGGTGGAAGCGGCCGGCCGGCGTGGCGCCCTGTTGATCGTGGCCGGCATGGCGCTGGCCCTCGCCGCCGCCTTCTTCGGCGCCAGGCGCTTCGTGCTGCGCCCCTTGGCCACGCTGCTGGATGGCGCCGAACGCTGGGGCGCCGGCCAATACGACCTGCGCGTGGCGTCGTCGCTGATCGGCTCCACGCCCGAATTGCACCGGCTGGCTGGCGCGCTGGACCGCATGGCGGAAGCCGCGGATGGCCGCGACCGCGCCGCTGCCGCCCTGGCCGAGGAACGCGCGCGGCTCGGTCTTGCGCTGGAAGCCAGCGGCATGGCGGCCTGGGAACTGGACCAGGCGACCGGCGTGGTCATGCGCTCCCCCCGGCACGACGCGCTGTTCGGCTACCCCACGCCGCGCGAGAGTTGGCATTGGCGCCAGTTCCTGGAACACGTCCTGCCGGAGGATCGTGACCAGGTGAAGCGGGTGTTCCGTCGGGCGCTGCGCGGTGCTGCGCCCTTGACCCTTGAGTTCCGCATTCGCCGCGCCGGGGATGGCGATATCCGTTGGCTGGAGGCACTGGGCGCGCTGCACCGTGCGCCGGATGGTGCCGGCAAGTTCCTTGGTGTGCTGTCGGACGTGACCGAGCGCCGCCGCGCCGAACAGCGCCTGCGCCTTGCGGTTGGGGAGTTGAACCACCGGGTGAAGAATACGTTGGCGGCGGTGCAGTCCATTGCGTCGCAGACCCTGCGTGGACCGCCGGGCGGAGACGGCACCATTCCGGCGGCAGCGCGTAACGCATTCGAGGCGCGCCTGCTGGCCCTGGCCCGCAGCCACGACGTGCTGACGCG
>CANBNK010000178.1 GCA_947371015.1 Acetobacteraceae bacterium
GATGATGGTGGTGGGGATGGCGGCGAACCCGTCTGGAGCCCACCAGGCCGACCGTCATAGGGTCGGCCGAAAGGGATGGAGCGTGCCCGGCATGGCGGCACTGCCGGGCACGCCTATCCGCCAATCTGCTGCCGCAACACCTGCACCACACTGCCCTCACCGACGAGCAGCAGCAGCACGATGGCACCCAGCACTAATTCGATACGGCTGAGCCCATCCATCGCCTGCTTCCAGCGCTCGGCGCAGGCTGTCTCATGCACCGCCAGCTTTGTGGCGGTTTCGTCCGGGCTCATGGCCTAGCTTCCAGTCCGACCAGCGGCCGCAGATACTCGTGGTATGTGACGCTGGTACCGGCCGCGGTGACCACCTGCTGCTCGCCCACCTTCGCGCCACCACGCGCGATGATGGCGGCGGCCATCGCCGCGGCACCTGGCCCGCCCACCACCCAAGACCGGATTGTGGTGATGCCCGCTGCGACAAGGTCGGCATCCACCGCCGCCTGGATCGCGGCAAAGACACCGCGTTGGCGAAAGCCGGGCCGAACCCAGGACAGCAGGCCGTGCGCTTCGCCAACCTCGGGCAGCAGGCGGCAGGCTTGCAGCCCGGCTAACTCGCCCTCGATCTCAGCGCACCAGCCGACCAGGTCCGGCGGTGGCGCCGTCACCACGGCGTGCCGCGCCAGCCCAGCCTCGACATAGCTGGCCTCGCCCTCGCGCCAGAGCGTTTCCGCGGGCGAGCCGGCCAGCGGCGCATAGCGTTGCACCAGAATGCTCATGCTGTTCAGCTCCAGGAAATGGTGACGCTGCCATTGGCGCCAGCAGCTGCGCCACGCTGATTGCCAGCGCCGCTGCCCGGCCCGCCGGCGGCGCCAACAACGATGGTGATGACGCTGCCGGGCGTCAGTGCCCCGCCGGCGAAGCCCTTCACCGCGCGGCCGCCAGCGCCGCCATTGCCGGCAAAGCTGTCATAGGTGCCGCTCTTGTCCGAGGACTGGTCCCAGGCGCCGATGCCACCGCCGGCCCCGGCGCCGGCCGTGTTGCTGTCGCCGCCCGTGGCGCCACCGGCCGCGCCTGCGCCGCCTGCCGGGGCCGTGGCGCCACCACCCCCGCCATAGCCGATGACGCCACCAAAGGCCGAATATCCGCCCGTGCCACCGGGGCCTACGTTGCCGCCACCACCGCCGCCGGCGCCATTCACCGCCGCGGTCAGGCTGGCGAAGTAGGGCACCGTAAAGCTGTAGGTGCCTGGGCTGGCATAAGTGGCCGAACCCGGCGTCGCGTAGCCGGTGATGAAGTCGTACAGCGCCTGGGCGGTGGCGAGCGCTGCGCTGCCGCGAGCGACACACCAGTCGCTCAGCGCCGACATGCTGCGCGCCGCCGGGGTTGTGCCCTTGCTGGCGGCAGCCAGGTAGGTGCCTTCGAGATCAGGCATCGCGGCGACGCTCCAGGACGCGCAGCCGCGCCTTCATCGCGTTCAACTCCGCGGCCAGGTCATGGATGGCGCCGAGGAGGATGGCATCCAGGCCGGAGGCCGAGACTGCGAGATGGCCCTCGCTGTCCCTTGTTACTGCCAGCGGATGCGCGGCCTGCACCGCCTGCGCCACCACGCCCAACTCCCGCCGGCGGCCGCGCCCGATCCGCTGGAAGGTAACCGGCTGGATGCGCAGCGCATGCTTCAGACCAAGCCGGGCGGGCCGGACGTCCGCCTTGAGCCGCTGGTCACTGCTCCAGGAGACATTGCCGGCCACCGCCAGGCCGGTGCTGCTGAAGGTGCCGATGGCGGTGCCGCCGGCCGTGGCCACCAGCGTATTGGCGGTGGCCGCGGACAGCCCATTCTGCTGGCCACCAACCTTCAGCGCTGGGGCGGCGCCGGTCCCGGCAGGCAAGGCAGCGACGCCAGCCGAGAGCGTCATGCCGGTACCGACCGTCAACGCCGTACCCACGGTCGCCGCACCTGTCAGGGTCAGTGCCGGGGCGGTCAGCGCACCATCGGTGTCCAG
Source organism: Acetobacteraceae bacterium (assembly GCA_947371015.1). Taxonomy (GTDB): domain Bacteria; phylum Pseudomonadota; class Alphaproteobacteria; order Acetobacterales; family Acetobacteraceae; genus CAIMOR01. Next base: position 2,000 of record CANBNK010000178.1, read on the forward strand.
CGTCGGCAGGTTGGCCGCGCCTGGTGCCAGCATCAGATACTTGGTCCCGGCGCCCCAGTTGATGGCGGAGGTGCCGCCGGCGGTGTTGCGCCGGATCTGCGCCCGGGTCAGCGTGCCTGGCGAGCCCGCGGTATAAATGCCCTCGCCGATCTCGAACGCGGTTGGCGCGGTCAGGCTGTCGACCACGACATAGGCCAGCCGCGCCCCGGTAGTGACGCCGGCGCCGGCCGGGTCCAGGTAGCCGGTGATGGCGGTACTAATGGCATAGGTGCCGGTGCCGGTCGTGGTGGTGGCCACCAGGACGCGGTCGGCGAGGACAACAGGCGTGCCCATCAGAGATCCTCTTCCAGGGAGAAGTCAGCGCGCCAAAGCGCGTTGGCGACACGGGTCAGGGTTGGCGCCCGGCTGAACACGCCAAAGCAGCCGGTGCGCGCGGGGTCGGTGTGGACACGGGCGGCGAACACCTGGCCGGTGCTGCCGGCGGCCAGCGCGGCCTGTTCGATCTGCGCGGCCTCGGCGGTGGTCAGGGTGTCGCCGGTAAAGGTCAGCGTGCGGTAGGGCCGGCCGCGCTGGACATCGCGCACGCCGGTCAGTGGGGCGCGGGCGTTGCTGCCAGGGTCGCTGGCGCCGAGGCTGTAGCCGTAGGAGGCCTGGCGCGTGGTGATGAGCGCCGGCCCGACCCAAAGCCGGCCAAGTTGGAGATAGGCATCGCTGGCCGTGCCGGTGAGTTGCAGGCGGAGATACCGGGCGCTGATCGACGTGCTGCTGGCCCAGGCCCACAAGCCAAAGCTGGCCATGCTGGTGCCGAGCGACTGGCTGCCAGTATCAAGCGCCGCGTTGCCGTCCAGCGTCGCCGCGTCCGCGGTCAGCCGCACGGTGGCGCCGGTGCCGGGCAACAGCCCATCGCGCGGCGCGGCAATGGCGACGAGGCCGATGGCCTGCGCGCTGCCGAGATCAACCCGGAGGTTGATGGTGGTGGCGCCCCAGGCGGTGCTGCGCCAGATGTCGCTGATCTGCGGCGTCAGCACCGCGCGCAGGCCGAGCCCGGCCGCCTCGCTGCTGACAGCCAAGTTCGCCGCCGAACCCTCCGCCAGGTTCGACCAACTCAACAGGATGCCCATGGATTATCCCCAGAGGGTCAGCGTGGTCGCATCGCCCCGGGCCGAGACGCCCTGGACGATCAGCGGCCGGCCAGTGGCCAGCGCGCGGTGCTGCGGCCAGCGCAGCGCCAGGCAGGCGCCCAGCTGGCAGGTCGGCCAGCAATAGCCGGCAGCCCCGGCGCGCAGCCGCGCCAGGAACAGCCGCCGCGGCTTGCCAAAGATTGCCAACAGCCGGTCGGCCAGCGATTGCGCATCCGCCTGCAGGTCAAAGCCGGCGATCAGTTCCGGCCCGTCCTCGGCCAGCGGATAGGCGGCGCTGATCGCGGTGTTAGCCGAGACGGCGCTGCGCCAAGCCTGGCCCCAGTAGGTCCGCTCGGTGGCGGTGACGGCGCCTGCCAGCTGGTCGCCCTCCTGGGTGCGGCCGAGCGCCTGGTAGCCGACCCGGGCGCGCCACCAGGGCGCCCGCAGCGGGCCGATCTCCTCGGGAGGTGCCGCCAGCATCCAGGGCTCGATGGTCAGGCTGGGCGCCTGGTCCTCCGGCGCGGCCAGCTGGCCGCCCTGATAAACTCCGGCGGTGCTGGTGCCCCACCAGCCAAAGATGCCGGCAGCCAACGCCTCCATCGCCTCGCCGACGGTGCCGCCGCGCAGCCAGAGGCCGTACTCGCCGACCGGCCAGGAGAACGCGGCGCCAGACGCGGCGGCGATGCCGCCGGGGCCGCGCAGCAGCTTCTGGGCGATGCTGGCGGCCGAGCCGGTGTTGTAGCCGCCAGTGCTGGCGTCATTGTCGCCCCGGGCATCCGCGGTCAGCAGCGAGGGCGTGGCGCCAATCCGGAGCAGCCCCGCCGCCAGGCAGGTCTTGTAGGTGCCCGACGCCACCGTGGCGCTGCTCAGCGCGGCATAGCTCGCCGTATCACCGCCGGCGGTCAGCGCCACCCCCTTGTCGCGCACCGCCAGCACCTGTTGCAGAGGGCCGTCATGCAGTTGGTAGAGCAGCAGCCCGGCATCGATCAGCACCGGCTCGACATTGCGCTTGAGCCCGTAGAGCCGCGGCTTGAACTGCCCGGCCAGGGTGCTCGGCCCCTCCAGCCCGCCGGTGCCGAGGTAGAGCCCGCAGACCGGCACATCCAACTCCACCGCGGCCGGGCGCAGCGGCACCGCCAGCCGCGTGGTGCCGGAGGCAGCGCCCGCGGCGCGCAGGTCCGCCACCTGGCTGAACTCGGTCAGCGGTGCATGCAGCGGCCGACGATGCGGCCCCCGCCGCAGCACCACCCGCCGCCCTGCCACCGACCAGTCGCCGGCCAGGGCATCCAGCGCGCCATCGCCATTCACCAGCCGCAACTCGCCGGCGGTCAGCGCCAGGCGGCGGCTGGTGTCGGGATAGAGCGGCAGGTTGCGTTCCAGCGCCGGCGGCTCGGCCAGCCGGGCGGCATAGGGGGTGTTCGGGGCGAGGCTGTCGCCGGGCTCGCCAATCCAGCCTCTATCAGAAACCCGGACGATGGGCAGCGTCGCGGTCAGGTCGGCGGGGCGGTCCGGGGCGCCCATCGGCGCCATGGCCAGCGGCAGCAGGGCGACGGGGGCCGGCCCGCTGCCGGCACTGGCCGCGGCAGCGCCAATCTCGGCCAGCCAGACCGAGGGTTCATTGGTCTGCGCCTGCACTGGTGCAGCGCTGGCGGCACTCAGCCCGGCGACGCTGGGCCAGATTGCCGCCAGGGCAACGGCAGCGAGGGGAGCGGCGGCGAGCATCATGCCGCCAGCCGCAGCCGCGAGGTGCGCAGCTCCTCCCGCAGCCCGGCCACCTCGTCCCGCAGCAGCTGCAACTCATCCTTCAGCGGGTTCACCGCGGCCGAGAGGCTGGCCTCCAGGTCGCCGCCAAAGGCCGGCAGGTTCAGCTGCGCCCCCAGGCTCTCAATGGAGGACCGCACAAAGCGCTCCAGATCGGCCGCGCCACCGCCAGTGCCGTAATAGGCCTGGCCCGCCTGCAGCAAGGTGGCGGCCGACTTGGTCACCATCGACAGGTCGGCACTGCGGATATCCCCACCGCGCGCCGCCGCCAGCGCCTGGCCAAAGGCGCCCTGCGCCAGGCTGAGCCGCTCGGCCGGGCTGGCATTCTGGTAGGTCAGGTTGTCGAGAAAGCTGGTCAGGGTGTTCTGCTGGCTGGCAATCAGCTTGAGGCCCTCCAGGTCGCGTTGGTCGGTGAGCCCCTGCAACTGCCGCTCGCGGGCGGCATTCACCGCCGCCTCGGAGAGGCCGAGCTGCGCCGCCTTGCTGGCGGCCGCGTCGAACTGGTCATTCAGCTGCTGCACGGCGCGGGCGAATTTATCCGCCGGCAGCTGGCTGGCGGTCAGCATGTCATAGGTGTCCTTGACCCATTTCAGGTCGGCCAAGCCGTTGCCAAAGTCGCGCCAGTCGATGTGCTCGGCGGCGATGTTCTGGTTGGCGCTGGGCCTGCCGCCATTGGTGGTGTCCAGCACCTGCTGGATCTGTTGCAGCGCGCCGCTGAGGCTGTCCCACTTCACCCCGCTCTGAATGGGAATGCGCACCGCGGCGTTGGGGATCTGCCCGGCGCTCTGCACGGTGATCTCGTGCACCAGGTCGCGCGCCAAATCCTGCGCGCCCTGGTCGCTGCGGCCATAGCGCGCGGCGGTGCCGTCATTGACCCGATAGTACATGCCGTCGCGGTTGCCGACGCCGATCGCCACCTTCTGGTTGAAGGTGATGCCGAGCGTGCGTTCGAGCCGCGAGGCGACATCGACCACGCCACCGATCATCGAGGCGGCGGCGTCGCGATTGCCCTGGCTGTATTTCTTGCCGGTCTGGCCGCCGATGATGGTGCTGTCGGTGGCGAAGTCGTAGGTAGCGTTGCCCTCCATGTTGGAGGGCTTCTGGCCCGGTAGCAGCGCGCCGATGATGGCCAGCACCGCGCCAGCGATCCAGCCGACCGGGCCGAGCGAGGCGCTGATGATGCCGGCAGAGGCCAGCAGCGAGGAGACCCCCGCCGCGGCAGTGACGGCGCCACCGGCCACCTGGAAGCCGCCACCAACGCCGCCCTTCTGGATGCCCGAGTAGATGCCATAGGCACCGCCGATGACGCCCGCCGCACCACCCGCCACCTGGCCGAGCGTGCCGACACCGGCGCCCTGGGCCGCCACCGCACTTTCGGTGGCCGGGCCATACATGCCATTCGGCATGGCGCCGAGCGCGCTGTTGGTGGCGCCGGTCAGGTCGCCATAGCTCCAGAGTGGCGTCGCGGCGATGTTTTGATAGCTGCTGGTGATGCTCTCGCCGACGCCGCCGAACATGCCGTCCTGGCCGGACAGCCCCAGGTACTTGCCGAGGCTGCCGTACATCGAGCCGCCCGACAGTTGGTTCATCACGCTGACGCCGCTGCTGAGGATACCGAGATTGCCCATCAGCCCGCCACCAGCGGCCCCACTGGCGACTACCGCACCGGTCGGCAGCGCCAGGCCGGAGACCGCGCCTGAGACGCCATAGGCGGCCCCTGCTGGGATCGACAGCACCGGCCCCGACACCCCTTCGGCCAGTGGGGTGTAGGCCGCTGCCGGAATGCCATCGATCATAATGGTGCCGGTACCGCCATTGGCTGCGCCAGCGCCGCCGCCACTGCCACCAAACACGCTGCCGACAACGCCGCCGAGGTCACCCAGCGTGCTGCGGTTGCTGCCGAAAACCGCGTTCAGCACTGGGTTCACCAGCGCCACCTTGGCAAAATACTGCACCACCTCCGCCATCACCGCCTTGGCGATATTGCCAAAGCGGATGGTGCTCAGCTGGCCATTGCTCAGCGCCGTGGTGATGGCCTGGCCGATCCGGTCGAAAGCCTGCACGCCCACATTGGACAGCTCGGTCCAGGCATCCTGCTGCCGCTTGAGCGCCTGGGTCTCGTCGGCAATCTGCCCGGCCAGGGCCAGCCGGCGTGCCTGGGCGGCGCCATCGGTGACGCCCTCCTGGCTCAGCTTTTGCCGCTCGCGCAGTACCGCCAGCTCCCGCTCGCGCTGTGCCACCGTGGCGCCAACCAGCTGCGCCTCGGTCCGCAGCGTCTCCAGCTGCTGCTGCTGGCCGAGCTCCGCGGCATTGGACCGGGCCAGCGCCTGGGCCTCGGCCAGGGCGACATAGCGGGTGGTCAGCACCTCGACGATCCGGGTGTACTCCGCATCCGCCTCGGCCCGAACCTTCAACGTCTCGGTTTCCGCCCGCAGCCGGGCCTCTACCTCGCGCACCGCGCCAGCGCCCTGCAACTGCGCCGCGGCCAGGTCCTGGGCGCCGCTGATCTGCCGGTTCAGCGCCTCCAGGCTGTCCATCAGCTGGCCGTCCAGCCGGCGCTGCACCAGCCGGCGCGCCTCGGTCTTTTCCGCGAGGCTGGCCTGGCCCAGCCC
>CANBNK010000179.1 GCA_947371015.1 Acetobacteraceae bacterium
TTGTGCCGCTGGGTGAATCATCCGGGAGCGAGCCGGAGCAAGATCTTTTGGGTCAGGCTCTAAGGCGAGTTGCCAACGGCACTTGGCCCCGACCCAGCCGCGGAGCGCCCACCGCCGGCAATCAGGCGCGGGCGATGGCGGGTCAGGCAAACCCGGCAGCAGCGGTCGAGCGTCGGGCCGCCCCTATCAGCCAGCAACGCGCCCGCGGATGGCGTTGGCCCGCGCGGTGAAGCTGACACCGCCATCGGCCGTCGCCCCCAGCCGCGCCCGCACGCCGTCCTTGAAGGCGGCCAGCTTTTCGGCGGGAAACTTCGCCAGGGTGGACTTCACGCTGCCGCTGTTGGTGCTGCTGTCCCAATAGGTCTCGAAGTCCGGGAAGTGGCGCTCCACCGCAATCTCGCGCGTTGTCACGGCCTCCAGCCCGCCGGCTTCCCACAGGCGGCGCAGGGCGGGCATGCGGCTCGCCTCGGCGCTCGGCGGCAGGGCTGGCGTGTAGCCGTGGGCGCGCAACTCGGCCAGCACCGGCTCGAACGGGAAGCCGCCGTCCAGGATGTCCCAGACATAGGCCGCGACCAGCCCGCCCGGCCGCACCACGCGCACCATCTCGGCCACGCCCCTGGTCGGGTCGGGCACGAAGAAGATCACCAGCGCCATCGTCGCGGCATCGAACCGCGCGGCCTCGAAGGGCAGTGCCTGGGCGTCCCCCACCTGGAACACTGCGCCGGCCGCGCCGGGCCTGGCGGCGGCATAGGCGATCTGCGCCGCCGAGGGGTCCACCCCCTGGACCACCGCCGGCGCGCAGCGCTGCATCAGCACCTCGGTGAAGGCGCCATTGCCGCAGCCGATATCCACCCAGGCCTGGCCTGGCGCCGGGGCCAGCCAATCGAGGAACAACCCGCCGGCGACGCGGCTCCAGCCGCCCATGCCGCGTTCATAGGCGGCGCCGTCGTCGAAGCTGATCTTGCCGCTCATGCCGGGTGTCTCCGTTACAGTCTGATCCGCGCAGGCGGAAACGCCGGAGCGGTGAATCAGCCTGTCAAATAAGATCTGATCCGCGCAGGCGGAAACGCCGAAGCGGTGAATCAGCCTGTCAAATAAGATCTGATCCGCGCAGGCGGAATCGCCGAAGCGGTGAACCAGCCTCTCAAACAACAGCTGAAGCGTGATCCGCCACACTGGATCACGCTTCAGCGCCGCCCACCCACCGGGCCATCCACAATGCCGAACAGCCCGCGCAGGAAGCCCGGCGTCAGCGCCGCCAGCGGGTTCATCGTCACCTGCGCCTGGTCGACCGGACCCTGCACCCGCCAGGTGGCGGCGAACAGCCCGCCGCCGGTCTCCGGGCTGAAGATGCGGCCGAGGATCGGGATATTCCCCAGCAAAGCGTTGAACATGTAGGCCGGCACGATGGTGCCCTCCAACTCCAGCAGGGTGCGCACGCCGGGCCGCTCGCGCAGCACACGGCCCTTCACCGTCACGCCCAGGCTGGAGGAAAACGCCCGCGCATCGGTCAACTCCAGCGCCTCCGGCGTCAGCCGGAACGGGGCGACGGCGCGGGCGAAGTTCAGCCCAGGGCCGCTGAGCACATCGACCAGGCCATACAGCGTCATGCCCTGCAAAATCTTGCCGATCGAGGGCGCATCGCGCACCACGAAGTTGTCCAGTTCGGCGGTGCCGACCAGTGCGGCGCCGGGGCGCAGTTCGTCATACACCGCGTTGACCATCAGCCGGCCGCCCTGCACCGGCTGCACCAGGTCCAGCGCGCGCAGCAACGCGCCGCCATCGGCCGCCTGCAACCGCAGCACGCGCTGCTCCCCGCGCGGCTGCAAGGTGGCCTCGAACCCGGCGTTCGGGCCGGTGGCGCCGGTGATCCGGGCTTCGCGCAGCAGGCCCTGCGCGTCGCTGCGGGCGCGCAGTTGCAGGTTGGCCAGGTCGCGGCCCTCACCCATGGTCACCCGCTCGAACCGCAAATCCAGCGCCAGTGGCGGATTGGCGCCGCCGGAGTCGCCACTGGGCGCGGCATTTGGTTCCGCCCGGCTCGGCCCGGCGTTGCCGCCGGCGACATGGCCGCTGGGGCCGAAGACCGGGCGCAAATCCAGCAGCGGGCCGCGCAGGTTCACCGCCCAGGGGCCGTTCGGCTGGGCCGGCGGGCGGATCTCGCCGGAGATGCGGGAGCCACCGAAGATGGTGTCCAGCAGTTCCACCCGCTCCAGCCGCGTTTCGCGCCCGAAGGCGACGCGGCCGCGCAGCGCCAATTCCAGCGCCTCGACCTTGAAGCTGTCCACCGCCTGCAACTGGTTGCCATTCAGCCGCAGCACTACTTCCGCGGTGCCCGGCGTGCCCGCCGGCTTTGCCCAGCCGATCGGTGCCACCGCCAGCACCGCCTGGCGCAGGTCGGCACCGATGGTGACGCTGCCCTGGCCGCCGCGGCGCCGCTCATAGCGCACGTCCAGGCCCAGCGGTCCGGTCAGCAGCCGGCCGGGGTCCAGGCCCCACTGGGCCAGCTCGCCGGCATCCGCCCGGGCGGTCACATTGGCCCGCTCGATCACCTGGGTCGGCGGGCCGTTGCGGAAGTCCATGTCCAGCGACAGGCGAACCGGCGTGCCCTCCAGCCGGGCCTCGCCGCTCAGCTTCAGGCTTTCGGTATCCACCGCCAGGTCCAGCGCGCCGCGGTCCAGGTCCTTGTCCAGCACCACATCGGCCAGCCGGCCATCGGTGATGCGCCCGGCGGCGCGCAGCCGCAGCTGCTCCATCGGCATGTCGTTGAGCAGCGGAATGGCGATGCTCAGCCGCGCCTCGGCCTGGCCGCCACGCACATTGAGTTCCAGCGGCCGCTTCTCGAACAGCTTCAGGCGCGGATGGCGCAGCAGGGTGACCACCTCGGTCAGCGGGCCGCCCAGCTGGCTGACCAGCTCCATGTAGCCCGGCTCGACATCCAGCCCCCAGAACCGCACCGTGGCGTCGCGCGCCACCAGGTTGCCGCGGCTGCCATCGGCGTTGGCCTGCCGGGCCCCCTGGGCGCGCACCGTGATCTCAGTCAGGCCGAACTCAGCGGTCCCGGAGGCGCCGACCATCGGCGGCACCGGGCGCAGCCAATGCACCGTGACATCGCTGGCATCGGCGCTACCGGACAGCGCGGTGACCTCCAGATTGTCCAGCGTCGCCGGCAGCCGCGCGCCAATCGTCCAGCGGCCATTGCGGGCGATGCCGGCGGTGATGTTCTCGGTCAGCCAGATCCGCGGCTTGGGTGCGACGCCGAGCGGCCAGCGCAGCGGCAGGTCGGTCAGGTCCAGCACATCCAGCCCGGCATGGGCCAACACCCGCCAGCCGGTGGCGTCGCGGGTGGCCTCGGCATCCGCGGTAAGGTTGGTCGGCTCGCCGGCGGGGGCGCCAGGGCGGGGCAGCCCGGGCAGGCGAATCGCCAGGCGTTCCAGCCGCACCAGCGTGGGCGTGGCCAGGGCGGCGAGTTCCACCGTCTCGATCGGCACGGTCTCGCCTGGGGCCAGTTGCACCACCGGTTGGTCCAGCGCCAGGCGGGCCTCGGCCTGCTGCCATTCCGGCGCGTCCAGGCTTTCCGGCAGGCGCAGCGTCAGCTTCACCTTGGCTTCGCGCAGCCGGCCGCCGAGCAGCCGGGGCAGCACCTCCGCGCGAATCTCCGGGGCGGCCCATTCCGGCCAGGCGCGGCGCAGCTCGGCCACCGCAACCGGGGCCAGGCTGGCCTCCAGCGCCCCTTGCCAGGCCCCGTTGGCCAGGCTGGCCTGGCCGGTGGCCAGCAGTTCCGGCCCGGGGCGATTGGCCTCTCCGGGCAGGCGCAGCCGGGCCTCGCGCAGTTCCACCTGCTGGCCGTCGCCGGCGGCGGTCACGTCCAGGCCGGCAAAGGCCAGGCGGCGGCCCTGGCCGAGATCCAGCCGCCCGGCACCGGCGGTCAGCCGGGCGCGGATGCCGTGCGGCATGCCACCGGCGTCGAAATCGACAAAGGCGCCGAGGCTGAGGGGCGCATCCAGCACCGCCAGCGGCGCCAGCTGTGGTATCGCCCGCGCCAATTCGCGCGGCGCCAGCGCCGGCAGGGTCAGCCCCGCGGTCACCCGCATCGGGTTGCCCAGCGCCTGGCCTGAGAGCCGCACCTGCAAGGTGAGCTCGCCCAGCCGCAGCGTGGCCGCTCCATCCAGCACCAGCCCACCGCCGGCCTGGCGGCGAATATCCAGGTTGGGGTCCAGCAGCGCCCAGGTGCGGCCCAGCGCCTGGTCCACCACCGTCACCTCGCCGCCCACCAGCCGGATGCGACGCAATGCGGAAAAGCTGCTGTGTTCGCTGGCCGGCTGCATCAAGGCGGCAAGGACCTGCCAGGCTCCCTCCCCCGAGTCGCCGAGCGCCGCCGGTATGGCCGGGGTGCTGCCGGCGCCATCCCCCAGCGAGCCGAGGTCGAGCGCGACATGGCCATCCGCGCCGCGGAACACCAGCACCGAGGGTCGCCGCAACTCGATGGTGGCCGGCACCACGCGGCCGACCAGCAGCGGGCCGAGCGCCAGGGTCGCGGCGGCATCCGGCAATTCCGCCCGCACCGCGCCGCCGGTATCCACCACCCGCACGCCGCGCAGCCGGATATCCAACGGTGCGCCGGAGCCATTGCGCCAGCCTTCCCAGGCAATGGCGGCTTCACGTACGGTCAGCCGGGTGCTGGCGCCGTCCTGGTTCACCGCGCGCTCGATCTCGCGCGCCAGCAGCGCCAGCGGCAGCGGCCCCTGGTCCAGCCGCCAGGCCAGCCAGCCGAAGCCAAGCGTCAGCAGCAGCGCCACGCCGAACACCCCGCGCGCCAGCCAATGGGCCGAACCCTGCAACCAACCCAATGCTTGACCCGGCAACCGCTTCACGCCTTCCCTCGCATACAATGCACACCGCCACCCTGACACCCGAACCCCTGCCCGGCGCCTTCGACGCTGAAGCGGCCGAACGCCTGCGCCAGCGCTTCGCCGAGCGCGATGGTCCTGCCCGCGCCTTCGCCGCCAGCGCTGCCGGCGCCGCGCTGATCGCCACGCTGGGCGGCCACAGCCCCTACCTGGCCGACCTGGCCCTGCGCGAGGCGCCGGTGCTGGCGCGGCTGGCCGAACGCGGCCCGGACGAGGCACAGGGCCTGGCCATGGCGCCGCTGCGCCACGCCGACCCGGCGGCGGCGCGCGACCAGGTGGCGGCCCTGCTGCGCCAGGTGAAGCGGCAATCCGCGCTGATCGTCGCCACCGCCGATATCGCGGGCATGTGGGGGCTGGATCAGGTCACGGGGGCGCTGTCGGACCTCGCCGAGGCCAGCATCGACTTCGCCTGCACCCATCTGCTGCTGGCCGCGGCGGAGCGCGGCGAGCTGAAGCTGCCCCATGGCGGCAAGCGCGACCCAAGGCTGGCCAGCAAGGGCAGCGGGTTGATCGTGCTCGGCATGGGGAAGCTGGGGGGGCGGGAGCTGAATTACTCCTCTGATGTGGACCTCATGCTGCTCTATGACCCGGACGCGGCAGCCTACCATAGCGACGCCGCCGGCGCTGCCTATGTCCGGCTGGGTCGCGATCTGGTCAAGTTGATGGAGGAACGTACCGCCGATGGCTACGTTTTCCGCACCGACCTGCGGCTGCGGCCGGACCCGGCGGCGACCCCGCTGGCGGTGAACCTGGGCGCCGCGCTGCAATACTATGAGACGCTGGGGCAGAACTGGGAACGCGCGGCCATGATCAAGGCGCGGCCGGTCGCCGGGGACCGCGCGCTCGGCGACAGCTTCCTGAAGGAGATCCGCCCGTTCATCTGGCGCCGCCACTTGGATTTCGCGGCCATGGCGGATATCCACAGCATCAAGCGGCAGATCCACGCCCACAAGGGCACCAAGGGCGCCGGCGCCACCATCGCGCTGGCCGGGCACGACGTGAAGCTGGGCCGCGGCGGCATCCGCGAGATCGAGTTCACCGCCCAGGTGCTGCAACTCATCTGGGGCGGGCGCGACCCGACGCTGCGCGACCCGACCACGCTGGGCGCGCTGTCCCTGCTGGCAGCCGCCGGCAAGATGGACCGCCGCGCCGCCGCCGACCTGGCCGACGCCTATGTGTTCCTGCGCCAGTTGGAGCACCGCATCCAGATGGTGGATGACCGCCAGACCCATCGGCTGCCCGAGAGCGAGGCCGGATTGCAGCGGATCGCCAGCTTCATGGGCTTCGCCGACCTGCCGAGCTTCACCAGCGCCTTCATGGGCCATCTTGCCCGGGTGGAACGCCACTACGCCAAGCAGTTCGAGAGCGCGCCAGCCTTGAGCGGTGCCAGCGTGGCCGGCGCCGGCAACCTGGTCTTCACCGGGGTCGAGGACGACCCGGACACGCTGGCGACGCTGGCCGGCATGGGCTTCGCCGAACCGCCCTCGGTGGCCGCCATGGTGCGCGGCTGGCACCACGGCCGCCCGCGCGCCACCCGCAGCGCCCGGGCGCGGGAGTTGCTGACCGCCGTGATGCCGACGCTGCTGGCCGCCTTCGGCCGGCAGGCGGAACCGGGCAAGGCGCTGGCGCGGTTCGACGCCATGCTGAACCGGCTGCCGGCCGGGGTGCAGGTGCTGAGCCTGCTGCACCGCAACCCTGCGCTGCTGGACCGCATCGCCAGCATCCTCGGCGCCGCGCCGGCCCTGGCCGACCACCTGGCGCAGAACGCCGCCAGCCTGGATGGCCTGCTGGCCGGCAGCTTCGCCCCCAGCGGCGCCGACGCCACCGGCGCGCAGATCGCCGCGCTGGTGAAGGAAGCGCGGCATCTGGAGGAAGCGCTGGAAAGCGCCCGCCGCCTGGCCTTCGAGCGACGCTTTGAGATCGACGCCGCGACCCTGGAAGGCCGGCTGGACGTGCCAACCGCCGGCGCGCTGCGCAGCGACCTGGCCGATGCCGCCCTGGCCGCGCTGCTGCCGCGCATCAGTGCCGATTTCGCCGACCGCTACGGCCGGGTACCCGGTGGGCAATTGGCGGTGGTGGCTCTCGGAAAACTGGGCGGGCGGGAGATGCTGCCGGGTTCCGACCTGGACCTGGTGCTGCTGTACGACCACGACGCCGAGGCCACCGAAAGCACCGGCGGCCCCCGCAACCTGCCCGCCAGCCAGTATTTTATTCGTCTGGCGCAGCAGGTGATCGGGGCGATCTCCTCGGCCGGGGCCGAGGGCCGGTTGTATGATGTGGACATGCGGCTGCGCCCGTCCGGCAACAAGGGGCCGGTGGCGGTGAAGCTGTCGGGCTTCGAGGCGTATCACCAAAGCGAATCCTGGACCTGGGAGCGCATGGCGCTGACCCGGGCCCGCGTGGTCGCCGGCACGCCCGCGCTGCGCAAGCGCATCGGCGAGGTGCTGCGCGCCGCCCTGCTGCGCGCCGAAGCGCCCGGCAAGGTGCTGGCGGATGCCACCGCCATGC
>CANBNK010000180.1 GCA_947371015.1 Acetobacteraceae bacterium
CCATGCGTCTGGCCGGCTGGGGCAGCACCACCGGTGAAGCAAGCTACACCCTGGTCAACATCACCGGCACCTATGACCGTGCCAAGCTGACCGGCGCCAGCAATGCGGGCCGCTACAGCAACCCGGCGCTGGACGCGCTGACCGAGCGCGCGGTGGCGACGCTGGATGACACCCAGCGCGCGGCGCAACTGCGTGAGGGCGTGCGCGTGGCGATGGAGGACGTGGCCTTCATCCCGCTGTTCCAGTTGGTGAACAGCTGGGCGCTGAAGCGCGGCCTGCGCTATGAGGCGCGGATGGATGAGCGCACGGTGGCGATGGGGGTGCGCCCGCAGTAGCGGGCGCTCCACGCGTGACGGGCCTGCGCCAGCATGAGCTGGCGCTGCCCGCGCTATTCTTCGGGGTCGGCCGGGGCGACCGGCAGGATGCTGGTTTCCTTCAGCGTCGCGTAGGCCAGCAGGGTTTCCAACCGCTGGCACATCGGGCGGAGTTCCTCGGCCAGGAAGCTGTCCAGCGCCGCCAGGTCAGGCAGCCGCAGCTTCAGCAGATAGGTCCAGCTGCCGGTGACGGCATGGCATTCCAGCACCTGGTCCCACTTCTTCAAGGCGCGGCGGAACGCGGTGTCCTCGCGCCCTGGGGCCACCGCCAGCATCAGGTGAACCAGCAGCGGGCAGCCGGCATGCACCGGGTCCAGGTCAGCGCGCCAGCCGCGGATGACGCCGCGTTCCTCCAGACGCTTGACCCGTTCCGCCGTGGCGGAAACCGAAAGCCCGGCGACCTTGGCCAGTTCAGCGAGGCCCGCGCTGCCGTCCTGTTGCAGCGCAACAGTGATATTGCGGTCAATCTCGTCCATCACCGGACCTTATGCGCCTTGGCCGGCTTTGTGAAGGAACGAATGCGGCGCGCCCCGAGGCTCAACGCCCCAAGCCTGGTCGCCTGAGGCGGAATCGCCGAAAGGCGTGAATCAGCCTCCCGGATGAAACCAGCGCGCCGCAGCCGCTTCAGGCGACCTCAAACAGGCCCGCCGCGCCCTGGCCGCCACCGATGCACATGGTGATGACGACGTATTTCGCGCCGCGCCGCTTGCCTTCGATCAGCGCGTGCCCTGTCATCCGCGCGCCGGACATGCCGTAGGGGTGGCCGACGCTGATCGCGCCGCCATCGACGTTCAGCAGTTCATCGGGAATGCCCAGCTTGTCGCGGCAATAGATGACCTGGCAGGCAAAGGCTTCGTTGAGTTCCCACAGGCCAATGTCGCTGACCTTTAGCCCGTGCGTCTTCAGCAGCTTCGGAATGGCGAAGACCGGGCCGATGCCCATCTCATCCGGGTTGGTGCCGGCCACCGCCATGCCGCGATAGATGCCGAGAGGGTGCAGACCGCGACGCTCGGCGTCCTTCGCTTCCATCAGCACGGCGGCGCTGGCGCCGTCGCTGAGCTGGCTGGCATTGCCGGCGGTGATGAACTTGCCTTCGGCGATGCGCTGGCCGTCCTTGAACACCGGCTTCAGGCTGTTCAGCCCCGCCAGGGTGGTGTCGGCGCGGTTGCCCTCGTCCTGCTTCAGCAGCACCTCCTTGTGGCTGATCTCGCCGGTCGCCTTGTCCTGCACCGCCATGCGGCTGGCCATCGGCACGATCTCGGCGTCGAAGCGGCCGGCAGCCTGGGCGGCCGCGGTGCGCTGCTGGCTGCGCAGCGCGTATTCGTCCTGGGCGTCGCGGCTGATGCCGTAGCGCTCGGCGACGATCTCGGCCGTCTCCAGCATGGACATGTAGAGCGCCGGGACGTGCTCGGTCAGCCAGGGGTCGCGGGTGCGGTGGCGGTTCATCTTGTCGTTCTGGACGAGCGAGATGCTCTCCAGCCCGCCGCCGACCGAAACCTGCATGCCATCGGCGATGACCTGCTTGGCGGCGGTGGCGATGGCCATCAGGCCCGACGAGCATTGCCGGTCGAGGCTCATGCCCGGCACCGTGTCCGGCAAGCCGGCGCGCAGGGCGCATTGGCGGGCGAAGTTGCTGCCCTGGGCCCCCTGCTGCAAGGCGGCACCCAGCACCACGTCCTCCACCTCAGCCGGGTCCACCCCGGCGCGCTTCACCGCCTCGGCAATGGCGTGGCCGCCCAGCGCCTGGGCCGCGGTGTCGTTGAAGGCGCCGCGATAGGCACGCCCGATCGGCGTGCGGGCGGTGGAGACGATGACGGCGGTGCGCATGGGGTGTTTTCCTCCGCTTTTTGGCGTTCTGTGCAGGATATGACCGAGAGCCAGCTCAGCACGATCAAAGCCCGATCTCAAATAACGCAGGGGTGCGGCGAGATTCGGGCGAACCTCATGGATCGTCTATGCTCGTAACAAATGACCCTACCGTCTCCGCCCACGGATCCATCAGGAAATATCCGTATCAGGACCGATGCAGGCACGAGCTTGGCGCTCGTGGTGCACTCTTACACGCCCGCAACGCTACTTCTCTCCGAGGATTTTCCAAACCCCGTCGGAGGCCATGACCAGCCGCTCGCCGACATGCAACGCGCCTGAGACGAAGACCACCGACTTGGTCACACGCTCGACCTGCGGCGTCATCGTGACGAAGTCGCCGGGGCGGGCCGGGGAGATGAAGCGGTTGTTCAACTGGATGGTGGAGACCGGCCGCTGCTTGACCGCGAACCAGACCGAGGCGCCGAGCAGGTCGTCCATGAACGTCATCAGCATGCCGCCATGCACCACGCCGCCGACATTGGCGTGGCGCGGTTCGGCGACGAAGCCGAACCGATAGCCTTCCTCGAACTTCTTCGACCAGAAGGTGCCGACGATAACGGGGAAGCCCCGTTCCGGCAGCAGCTTCCAGCCGTCGGCGGCCGGGTCGAACGGGGCGCCTGCCCCAGCCGCCGAGGACATCAGGCGGCCTTCACGGTGGTGGTCAGGCTGCCGATGCCATCGACTTCGCAGCGGATGACGTCGCCGGCCACCAGCGTCTTCGGCGGCACCATGGCATAGCCTACGCCCTCGGGCGTGCCGGTCATGATGACGTCGCCGGGCACCAGGGTGAAGCCGATGCTCAGCTGCTCGATGATCTGCTTGATGTTGAAGATCATCTTGCTGGTGTGGCTGTCCTGGCGCTTCTCACCATTCACGAAGCAGCGCACGCCGGTGTTCAGCCCGTCCAACTCGTCGGCCGGCACGATCCAGGGGCCGAGCGGGCAGGAACGGTCAAGGCTCTTGCCCTTGAACCACTGGCCGTAGCGGCGCTGCAGGTCGCGGCCGGTCACGTCGTTGGCGATGGTGTAGCCCCAGACATGCTTCATGCTGTCGTCGAGCGAGATGTTGGTGCCGGCGGTGCCGATGATCAGCGTCAGCTCGACCTCATAGTCCAGCCACTTGGTCACGGCGGCGTGGTCATGCGTCCACTCGTCCGGGCCGATGACGGTCTCCGGCGCCTTTGTGAAGAACTGGGGAAACTTCGGCAGCTCGGAATTGGTGATGCCGCGGGTGCGGTCGCCCTCGGCCACGTGGTCCATGTAGTTGCGGCCGACGCAGAACACGTTGCGGGCGGGGCGCGGGATCGGCGCCAGCAGCTTGACCGAGGCGGCCGGCAGGCCGGTGGTGGCGGCGGCGATCTTGGCCCGGGCGGCGGCCAGGGCGGCGGGGCCGCCGGCGATCAGGCTGAGCATGTCGGCCGGGCCACCGGTGGCGGCCAGGTCCAGCACATCGCCATTGCCCAGCACGGCACCCAGGCGGGCGCCCTTGCTGTCGGAAAAGGTTACGAACTTGGTCATTGGATTGGCTTCCCCGCTGATTAGGTGGCGCAAACCAGCCCAGCCCGGGGCGGATGGCAAGCCCTCCTCTGCGGCAGGTGCGACAAATCCCGACAAAGCCTGGCTTGGTCCTGGCGCCGCGCAAGGCATTATCGGCGCCTGGAACAGGGGTTGTTCGTCATGCCGAAGGGACAACTTGAAGTTGCAGGCTGGAGCGCCGCGACCTATGCTGCGGACGCCCATACCCCAAAAGCCGCCCCCGACACCCGCCCCCTGGCTGGAAGCCCGCCCATGTCCCATGCTCTGCCCCGCCGCCTAGCGCTTGGCCTGCCGCTCGGCCTGCTGGGCGCGGCGGCGTTGCCCCGCCAAGGTACCGCTCAGGCGTTGCCGGCAAGCATCGAGGCCGGCCCGGCACCGCCTGGCATGGATGAACTGCGCAGTGAATGGGATGCCTTTCGGGGCCGCTACCTGGCGCGCGAAGGCCGGGTGGTGGACACCGGCAACAAGAACGTCTCGCACAGCGAAGGCCAGGGCTATGCCCTGCTGACCGCGGTGCGGGCGGATGACCGCGCCAGCTTCGAGCTGATGCTGGGCTGGACCCGGCGCACGCTGAAGCGGCGCGGCGACAACCTGCTCGCCTGGCGCTTCCAGCCGGATGCGGCCAACCCGGTGACGGACCAGAACAACGCCGCCGATGGCGACCTGATGATCTCCTGGGCGCTGCTGGAGGCGGGGCGCCGCTGGGGCAGCACCGACCATCTGGCGCTGGGCACCGCCATGGCGCGGGACGTGCTGAAGCACCTGGTGCGCCGCAGCGGCGGCTATACCGTGCTGCTGCCGGGCGCCCGCGGCTTCGACCGGCGTGACCGCACGGTGCTGAACCCGTCCTACTACGTATTCCCCGCCATCCGGGCGCTGGCGCAGGCGGTGCCCGACCCTGCCTGGGTGCGGCTGGCGGCGGATGGCCTGGCGCTGCTGCGCGCCGCCCGATTCGGCCGCTGGCGCCTGCCGGCGGACTGGGTTGCCCTGGCCAAGGCGGATGGCGCCGTCACCCTGGCCGAGAATTTCCCGCCCCGCTTCTCCTACGATGCGGTTCGGGTGCCGCTCTACCTCGCCTGGGCGAAGTTGGGGGCTGAACCGGCCGTTACCGATTCGGCAGGATTCTGGGGAGATTCAACCCATTCCTACATACCCGCCTGGGTAGATTTGACGAGTAACACCATTGCGCCCTATGCCGCGTCCTCGGGGATTGCTGCGGTTGCGAGGTTGGCTTCGTCGCAGCGGGCAATCACCACCGGCGAGCTGCGGGGATTGCCTAGGATCGCCACGGCTACGGATTACTACTCAGCTGTCTTAGGATTGCTTGTGCGTCTAGCGTGGCGAGACATTGTAGCCCCAGCTGCGTAAGAAGCGGAAACTGAGCCTAGAAAGCTGTTCCGTTGATCGCGCTGCCGAGGCATTGTCTTTCCCATATTGGGGGACGGATTTTAGATGGCTCAGGATTCTGACGTTGCCAGGGTGGCGGCGGCGCTGAAGGCGCCCGGGTTGCGGTATCGCAGCTTCGGGAACGAGCCCGTGCGCGCGCCGCGCGTGGACGTCAGCAACGTTACTGACGCCTATCCGCTGTTGGGCGCCGCCATGGAGGCGGCCGCCGACGACATGGCCTCGCCCGAACTATACACAGCTGAGCCGGAACCGACGCCGATGCGGGCGCCGGCCGCCGCCGCTCCTGTGGGTATGAAGGTAGGGGCAGCGCTGAAGGCGCCTGGGCTGCGGTATCGCAGCTTCGGGAACGAACCTGTGCGTGAACCGCGCGTCGATGTCAGCAAGGCCGCCGAAGCCGCTCCGCAGGTGGCATCCGCCATCGAGCCAGCGACCGACAACCTAGCCCCGCCCGAGCCGATCGCACCTGAGCCTGTGCTGCCCGCCCCTGAGCCGGTGCGGCCTGCCGCTGAACCGGTGCCGCTTGCCGCTGAGCCGGCGGCGCCTGTATTTGCCGAATACGTGCCGCCGCCGGCGCCCATGCATGTCGCGCCACCCGAGCCTGCCTATGCTCCACCTCCGCCAGTTCCGAGCGTGATGCCGGCGCTGTTCGCCCAGCCGATGGCGCAGCAGTCTGCGCCGGCGCCGGCGCCAACACCGGTGGCACCCACCCCGGCAGCCGCGCCGGCCTACAGCCTGCTGGAGGCCCTCGGTCGCCAGTCCGACCTCGGCCCTTCGATGTCCGCTTCGGCCGGCATGCCGGCTTCCGCCGGCTACGGCCAGGCCGCCAGCGGCCCAGTGCCAGGCGGTACCTTCGGCAACCTGTTGGCCGGAAATGCCGGCAGCTACGGCGCCCCTGGCGTGCCCATGGCCAACGCCTGGGGCACTGCCCCCGGCACGGCGCTGCGCACGGCTCCCCTGCTTCCCGCTGCGGCGGTCACGATCCCCCTGTCGGAAGTGCTGCGGCTCGTCGCCGTTGGTTCGCCGGCGCCTTCATCCCCATTTGACGCGTTCCGGGCCGCCGTTCGCGCGCCCGGGTCTCGGTAGCCTGCCGGAGGTCCCCCATGCCCCTGATCTGTTTCGCCTCTCCCAAAGGGGGCGTCGGGAAGACCACGCTCGCGGCAAATATCGCGGATGCCCTGCGGCGTGATGGCCGCCGGGTGCTGGCGATGGATTTCGACCCGCAGAACACCCTGCGGCTGCACTTCGGCGTGCCGCTGAACGACCATGCCGGCTTCCTGACCGAGCTGCCGAAGCGCCCCGACTGGCGCGCGATGACCCGGCAGACCGCCTCGGGCGTGATGCTGCTGCCGCATGGCGCCATCGACATCCGCGGCGCGCTGGGCCTGAGCAGCGCGCTGGAGCGCGACCCCGAGCTGCTGACCGCGCCGATGCGGGCGATCCTCAGCGATCCCGGCCTGCTGGTGGTGGCGGATACCCCCCCGGGGCCGAGCCACGCGTTGAACCTGCTGGCGCCGATGGCCAGCATGGTCTGCACCGTGCTGTTGGCGGATGCGACCTCCGCCGCGCTGGTGCCGGAAATCGACACTGGCCGGTTCCTTGGGTCGGGCACCATGGCGGCGCTGTTCGCCGGGCGGCTGCGAGTGGTGCTGAACCAGGTGGACCCTGGCGCCCGCCTGTCCCGCGCCGCCGCCGAGACCGTGGCACGGCATCTCGGGCCGCGCCTGTTGGGCGCGGTGTGCCGCGATGAGAATGTGGCCGAGGCCCTGGCCTGCCAGCGCCTCATCCTGGACCTGGCGCCGCAGAGCCGCGCCGCCGAGGATTTGCGCGAAATCGCCCGCGGCATCCAGGCCGCCCTGCCCGCCGCACCTGAACCGTTCCAGGCTGGCTGGGGCGCCCGGTGAGCGGCGCCGTGGTACATTCGCGGGAACGGCTGGCGCGGCTGCCGTTCATGCGGACCAAGATCGGCGGCGCGATTGCGCTGGTGGTTGGGCTACTGATCATCGCGTCGGTGGTTGTGGTGCCGCTGGAGCCGGACCAGCAGGCCTGGCTCGCGCT
>CANBNK010000181.1 GCA_947371015.1 Acetobacteraceae bacterium
AGCGCGGCGGCGGTGAAGTCGGCGCCCAGCCGCACGTCGCGCGGGCCGGCACCGGTCAGCTGCTGCGCCGCCTGGACCTCCACCCGGGTGCCGGGCAGGCGGCCGAGGCCGGCGGCCAGCCGGGCGTCGCTGGCGCAGCGATCGGCGGGGAAGCTGCGCGCCAGCTGCGCCGCATTGGCCGGGGTGAAGTCGCCGAAGCCGGCATAGGCGTTGGGCGCGCGGCTGCCGATACCGGCGCCGCGCAGCGTCACCAGGGTTTGCGCCGATGGCACATGCACCACGGCGTGGCGGCGGATCAGCCAGGGCGCGCCCTGCAACTGGTTGGCGTCGGCCGCGCCGGTCAGCAGCAGGCCGAAGGGCAGCGCCAGCAGCGGGCCGTCAGGAGCCACCACCAGCGTGGCGGCTCCCTCCAGCGGGGCTTCCATCGGCGCCAGCAGCGCCTGGTACAGCGCCTGGGCAGGGGCGGGGTCGAAGCGGCCAGGCTCGCCTTCCGGCGTGGCGGCGCCATCGCGCACCGCCTGCACCAGCCGGCCAAGCGCGGCCTCGCCCTGGTCAATGCGGGCGACATGCACCCGCCCGGCGCGCAGCAGCATGGCCCAGCCGTGGTCGCGGCCCAGCAGCATGCTGAGCAGCCCTTCATTCGGCGCCAGCGCGGCCAGCACCTGCGGCGCGTCGGTGGCAGCCAGCAGCAACTGCCGATACCCCGGCGCGGCGGCGGCCACCTCGGCCTCGGCCTCGGCGCGGGCCTGCTGCGCGGCGGCGATGCGGGCATCCAGGTCGCGCCCGCCAGCGTCGCGGTCGCCGAACAGGGCCCGCAGCGCCTGGTCGCTGTCCTGCAGGCGGCGCACCGCTTCCGCCACCTTGGCGTCGCCGCCGGCCGCACCCAGCCGGGCACTGGCCTGCTGCACGAAGCGCGCGGTGCCGCTGCGCTGGGCCAGCTGGGTGGCGGCGAACATCTCTGCATGCAGCGCCGCGGCATTGGCCGGCGCGGCCACCGATTCGGCGTGCAGCGTATCCAGGTAGGGCACCACCAGTTCCACCGGCAGGCCGATCTGCCGGGCGCGCAGGATGGCGGCGCCGGTGCGGAAGCTGGCCAGCGCCTCCGCGCGGCGGCCATTGGCGGCGCGGCGGGCGCCGCTCAGGAACAGCGTCACCGCTTCCGGCCGTTCGCCCGGCACCGCGATGGCGAAGCGGCGGGAGGCTTCCTCCAGCTGGCGCGCGGCCTGCTCATCCCGCCCCAGCCGGGCCGAGGCGGTGGCTTCGGTGCGCAGCGCGCGCGCCACCATCAGGCCGGGCTGCAGCCCGGCGCGGCGCAGCACGCTGCGGCTGGCGGCCAGCAGCGCCGGGGCCTCGGCGGCGCGGTCCATCCGGGTCAGCGCGATGGCCTGGTTGCGCCAGACCTCGGCCAGCCCCAGCACCGCCCCCTGGGAGACCGGGTCGGCCAGGATATTGACCTCACTGTCGCGCCCATTGCGGGAGCTTTCCGGCGCCAGCGCGCCATAGCCGGCCTCCGCCTGTTGCAGCAGCGCGTAGGCCGGGGCGGCCTCGCCCTTGTTCAGCAGCGCCAGCGCCCGGTAATGCGCCAGCCGGGCCACCGCGGCGGCATCGGCAGCCAGCGGCGCCAGGGTGGCGGCGCGGGTGAACAGCGCCTCGGCCTCCTGCTGGCGGCTCTGGTTGGACAGGTTCAGCGCCAGGTGGACCAGCGCGTTGACGGTGTTGGGGTTTTCGCGGCCCAGCACGCGTTCCTGCACCGCCAGCGCGGCGCGATAGGCGTCCTCGGCGGCGGCGAAGTTCTCGGCCTGGTTCAGCTCTCGTCCCAGCGCCATCAGCTGTTCGTAGCGGCCGACATCGGCGGCCCCGAAGGCCCCGGCGGCCAGTTGCCGCACCGCCTGTTCCAGCGCGGCGGAGCGCGCCTGCGGCTTGGCGCCATCGGCCGGAGCGGCGGCACCGGAGATCAGCCGTTCCAGCACCGGCAGCACGGCGGCCACGCCATCGGCCAGCACCGGGCCATCCGTGCCCGCGGCCACCAGCGCCAGATGCGGCCAGCCACCGGCGCGCCGGGTGCAGGAGAGCAACCGCGCCTGGATATCGGCGCCGAGTGTCACCGGCTGCGGCACGGCACAGATCAGGCGCTGGTCCAGCCAGGTGCGCCACAGCCCGCCCATGGCCAGCATGTCCAGCTGCGCCGGGGCATTGCTGCCGCGCAGCCGTTGCAGCCGGGCCGCCGGCTGGCCCCAGCCGCCGCAAAAGATCTCCTGCCCGCCCAGCACCGGCAGGTCGGCCGGCTGAATGCCGGCCTGCTGCACCATGCAGGCCTCGCCCTTGCTGTCATTGCCCACGGGGGTGCCGGTACGCGCCGTGGCCGCGGCGCCAGAGACATAGGCCTCCGGCGGCGGCACGTGGCAGCCGGCCAGCAGCAGCCCCAGCAGGACCCCGAGGCGCTTCATTGGGACTCGGTCTCCGCGACGTTGGGGATGGTCACTTCGGAAGTGTCGATGCGGTTGTTGACCAGCGACAGATCGACCACCTCCGGCGGGCGGAGCGAGACGAACTGGATGTTGGGCGGTGGCACGCAGTTGATCGAGGCAACCACGCAGCCGTTGATGCGGTAGTTGGATTGCAGCGTCGGGTCGATCGGCCGTGTGATGTCGGCACTGGCGGCGGCGGCGGAACCGGGCACGCCGGCCAGCGCGCCGAGCAGCGAGGCGGAGCCACCGGTGCCATGCAGGCCCAGCCGGCCAGCGGCAATGCTGCCGCTGGCGACGCCGCCATCCAGCAGCAGGAACACCGGGCTGTTGCCGGCCGAGACCGCCAGGGTCAACGCGCCGGCGCTGGCGTTGCTGGTGGCGCCGAAACTGCCGGGCGCCTGCGTCCCGGGGCGGCGGACCTGGGTGGCCTGCTGGGTGTCGGTGCGGCCCTGCTGGTCCGGCTGCACCAGGCCCAGCGGGTCGGCATGGCTGGCACGGCGCGTGTCGAACACCACGGCGGGGTATTGCCCGGCGGTGCGCGCGTTGATGGTGGTGGTGGCGCCGGCGGTGATGCCGCCCGGGCCGCTGAACAGGATGGCGCGGCCGATGGTCGCCGCCATGCCATCCAGCGCGATGCTGGCACCGCTGAAGCGGGCCGTCTCGGCGGCGAGCGTGCCGGTGAGGCGCATGCTGCTGCTGGCCGAAAGGCTGAACAGCCCGGCGGCGGTGGCCCGGCCGGTGAAGCTGGTGCTGCCGCCCGCGGTGCCGGTAACGTCGCCGCCACTGGTCAGCGTGCCGGCCAGCGTGGTGGCACCGCCGGAAGCCAGTGTGACGCTGCCACCCGCCGTGGCAAGGCCGGGCAGGCTGAGCGCGCCGCCGGTGGTGAGGGCGAGCGCGCCGCCCGCCGTGATGGTGCCGGCCAGGCTGAGCCCATTGCCGCCGGTGAGCGACAGCGCGCCGCCGCTGGAGACGCTGCCCTCCACCGCCAACAGGTTGCCGGCACGCAAGTCCAGCGGCGCGTTGGCCGAGACCCCGCCATTGATGGTGAGGTTGTTGCTGGCATCCAGCAGGAAGGCGCCGCCAGCGCCGGTCGTGCCGCCCAGCACCACCGACTGCCCGGCGCCGATGGTCAGGTCTCCGGCGACGCTGGTCGTGCCGCTGAGGGTCACGGTGCCGCCGACCACCAGGGTCAGCGCGCCGCCGGTGGTGACGTTGCCCGGCGTGGTCAGCGCGCCATCGGCGATGAGGGTCAGGTTACCGGCAGCGACCAGCGGCCCGGCCACGCTGTAGGTCTGCCCGCGCAGCACGCCGCCGCCCACCGTGCTGGCGCCCAGGGTGGCGAAGTCGTTGGCCTCGGTCAGCGCCAGTTGCCCCCCGGCCTGCAAGGTCAGCGTGCCCGTGGTGATGACCGCGCCGGACACCTGGCTGATGCCATTGCCCGCGGCCAGCGCCACCAGCCCGCCCGGCGCGCTGACCGGCCCGGACAGCAGCATCTCCCCAGCCTGGGACAGCCGGATGATGCGGCCGGCGCCGGCGGTGATGGTGCCGACGGTGAAGCTGTTGCCGGCGTTGTCCAGCAGCACGTCGCCGGCGGCGCGCGCATCGACCAGCCCCATGGTCAGCGCCCCGGCGCTGCCCAGCACGCTGCCGCCGCTGCGCAGGTCCAGCACCGGCAGCCCGGCGATGGTGGTGGGGCCGGCGATGGTGATGTTGCCGGCTATCGGCGCGCCGCCGCCCATGATGTCGCCGACGCGGAAGCGGGCGATGGGACCGATGCGCGTGAGTTCGGCGGCATCCACCGAGAGCGTGCCCGGCGCGCTGCCGCCCAGCGTGACGCCACGGCCCGGGGTGATCGGTGCCAGCCAGAGCCAGCCCGCGGGGGCCGCCAGCGAACCGCCGGGCTGGATGTCGATATCGTCCACCCGCAATTGCAGGTTCGGCGTGCCGCTGCCGGCGCTGACGCTGACCGCGCCGGTGACGGCAAGCTGGGCCACATCGCTGCGCAGGCTCAACAGGCCGCCGGCGGAGAGGTCCGCCAGGGCGTAGATGCGGTTGGTGGTGCCGCCGGGGTCGAGCACGAGGCTGCCGCCGGCCGAGCCGGTCAGACTCTCGGTCACCAGCGTGGCGCCGGCTTCCTGGGTGATGCTGCCCAGCGCCTGCAACGCCAGCTGGCCGCTGCGCGCGCTGCCGGCATGGCCGAAATCCACCGTGCCGCCGAGCGTCATGTTCGCCGCGGTGGCGCCGAGCGTGGTGCTGCCCAGCACCACCTGCGTTGTCGCCGCCGCGCTGCTGCCGATGCGGCCGAGTTCCAGGCTGTCCAACGCCAGCACGCCGCTGCCGCTGCGGCCGAGGATCATGTCCCGCCCGGCATTGGTCGGGCCGATGCGGATGACGCCGGCCGGCGCGCGCAGGCCGCCCGCGCTGGTGATGTCCAGGTCATCCGCCGCCAGTTGCAGCGTGCGGCCACTGCCGACCGAGACGATGCCGTTGATGCTGTAGGGCAGCAGCGCCGCGTTGGTGACGGTGTAGTTGAAGTCCCCGCCGACACTGAGCGTGCCGAGTTCGCTGAAGGCGACGCCACTCTGGCCGGGGCTGTGGGGCACTTCCACCAGCGCGGAGGTCGCGCCGAGCGCGCCTTGCAGGCGGCGGCCATACAGCAGGCCGCCCGCGCCGATGGCCAGGGCGCCGCCGCTGGATTGCACGTCCACCACGCCGTCGAGGCCAGTGCCATCGGTGCCGACCAGGCCGCTGACGGTGATGCCGCCCGGCGCGCCCAGCGCGACATTGCGCTGCGCCACCCAGCTGCCGGCCAGCACCAGCGCGTTGCCGGCGCCGGTGACGCCGAGCCCGAGGTCGCGGCCCGCGGTATGGGCGCCATCCAGCGTGGTGCCGATGGCGCCGATGGTCAGGGTCAGGTCGCGCCCGGCAGTGATGGCGGCGGTGGCGGTGGTGCTGCCGGCGTCGGCGCTGACCAGCACGTCGCGCCCGGCGACGCTGCCGCTGAGACTGAAGCTGCCGCCCGGCAAGGTCAGCGTGGCATCGGCCGGGGCGCGCTGGCCCGCGGTGATGCTGCCGGCCAGCGTCGCCGTCACCGCGCCGCCGCTGGTGCCGATGGTAATGCCATCGGCGGCCGCCATGCTGCCGGTGCCGGATTGCGTAAGTGTGCTGCTGGCGGCGTTGCCGAGCGTGATGCCGATGCCGCCGGGCAGCGTGGCACTGCCCGCCTGCATGCTGGCGTTGTTGGTCAGCTGGTTGGCCTGCATGGTGATGCCGCCGCCCGCGGTGCCGATGCCAGATGTCAGCGTGCCGTCATTGGTCACGGCCAGCGTGGTCGCGATCAGCGTCAGCGTGCCGGCGGCGGTGATGCTACCGCCCGCCTGGTTGTGGATGCCGGTGACGCTGCTGGTGATGCCGATATCGCCGGGCAGGCTGGCGGTGCCGGCGGCGATGCTGCCGCTGTTGGTCATGGCGCCGCCATCCAGCGTGGCGTTGCCGCCGCCCGTCCCGGTGCCGGCGGACAGTGTGCCGGCATTGGTCAGCGCCTCGCCATTGCCCTGGCCGAAGAACAAGTTGCGGCTGGCGATGGTACTGGCGCCGGCCTGGTTGTCGATGCTGGTCTGGGCGCCCAGTGTGACGTCGCGGCCCTCGATGCCGCCCATGTTGGTGATGCCGCCCACCGTCGCGGTCAGCGTGACATCCGCCGGCGTGGCGATGCTGATGCCGGCATTGCTGGTCAGGCTGCCCGCGGTGATGGCGATGGCGCCCACGGCCGCCACGTCGTCGGTCACGGTCAGGTCGCGCGTCGTCACAAGCGCAACGCCGGTGGCGCTGGCGTTCACGGCGCGGGTCGGCGCGCCGCTGTCGTCGGTGCCGGGGACCAGCGTGTCGAAGGCGTTCGCGGTGCTGTTGAGCGCAACGCCGCTGCCACTGGCCGCCAGCCCTGCCACGTTCAGCTGCGTCGCCGCCGCCTGGGTGATGGTGCCGGCACTGCGCAGGTCCAGCACCTGCACGCGGTCGCCGTAGAAGGTGGTGTTGTTGCGCAGGTCCACATGGCCGGCGACCGTGATGGCGCCGCCGACATCGCTGCCGATGCGCAGCCGCGCCGCCGGGTTGGTCGTACCAACGGTGCCGGCGCCGCCGATCAGCGCGATCTCCGTGCTGTCCAGGTAGAGCCCGGCCGGGGCGCCGGTGGTGCCGAGCGTGATGACCTGCGCGTTGCCCAGCGGATGCAGCCGGATCAGCCCGCCAGGCGCCGCCAGCCGCGCCGCCAGCGCCAGGTCATCGGCGATGATGGTCATGCTGCCGGCAGCCGGCACCGCGATGGCGGCGTTGACGGTCAGCAGCGCGGCGCTGGTAGTCAGCGCCAGGTCGCCGCCGGCGGTGATACCCTTGGTCGCGTCGGCGGTGCTGCCATTGATGGCGGCGATGCTGTTGCCGCTGGCGTCCAGCGTGATGGCGCCGCCCGCCGTGGCGCTCAGCCCCGTCGTCGTCAGTGCGCCGGCGCTCTGCGTGACGGCGCCCGCGGTCAGCAACTCCAGCGTCGTCGTGCCGGCGTTGAAGTTGCCGCCGAGCGTGATCGCGCCACCCGCGACATCGCCAATGCTCAGCCGCGCCGCATTCACCAGCCCGCCCGTGGTGTTGGTGATGGAGAACTGCCCCGGCGTGACCGCGCCCAGGCTGATATCCAGCCCCGCGCTATACGCCTGCAACCGCACCAGCCCGGTGCTGGCATGGGCCAGCAGCACCGGCGTGCCGGGGTTGCCGA
>CANBNK010000182.1 GCA_947371015.1 Acetobacteraceae bacterium
AAGGCGGTGGACGGCGACGGTACGCTGCGCAAGACCTTCGAGGAGGACCCGCTGCGCGACCACCCGCACACCACCTATGGGGCGGACAGCACGGCAGGTGCGGGGGTGGACGCCTTCTCGGACAGTGTCGCCGGGGCCGACAGCATCGCTGCCGCCGAGCCGCCGGCCTTCGTGCCGCCGGAGAGCACGCACCGCGCCGAGGCCGCACCGCCGCCGGCAGCGCCAGAGGTTCCCGCCTTCATCCCGCCGGGGCATGTGCCGCCCGCGGGCGCGCCCACCCATAACACCTGAGTAGCGCCCGTGCCTGAACCGGAAGATACGATCGACGACAAGCCGATGCCGTTGATCGACCACCTGCTGGAACTGCGCCGGCGGTTGCTGTGGTCGGTCGCCGCCTTCGCGATCTGCTTTGCGGTCTGCTACTACTTCTCCAGCCAGATCTACGGCTTCCTGGCACAGCCGCTGGCCGATATTCTGGTGCAGCAGGGCGGCGGCGAGCGCCGCATGATCTTCACCGCGCTGTATGAGGCCTTCTTCACCTACCTGAAGGTGGCCTTCTTCGGCGCCGTGTTCTTCAGCTTCCCGATATGGGCGACGCAGCTGTGGCTGTTCATTGCGCCAGGGCTGTACAAAAGCGAAAAGAAGGCGGTCACGCCGTTCATCATTGCCTCGCCCTTCCTGTTCGTGGCCGGGGCGGCGCTGGCCTACTACTTCATCTTCCCGCTGGCCTGGCAGTTCTTCATCAGCTTTGAATCTGGTGCCGGCGATGGCGGCATTCCGGTGCAGCTGGAAGCCAAGGTCAGCGAATACCTGTCGCTGGTCATGCAGATGATCCTGGCCTTCGGCTTGGCGTTCCAGATGCCGGTAGCGCTGACTCTGCTGTGCCGGGTGGGCATTCTGCAGGTGGAGACGCTGCGCAAGGGCCGGCGCTACGCCATCGTCGCCATTTTCGTGGTGGCCGCGGTGCTGACGCCGCCGGATATCATCAGCCAGATCGGCTTGGCCGTGCCGATGATCATCCTCTACGAGCTGTCCATTTGGGCGGCGATCTGGATGACCCCGAAGAAGCCCAAGACCTAGGTTTTCTGTGAGATGCACGATATTCGCCAGGTGCGGGCCGAGCCCGCCGCCTTCGATGCAGCCATGGCCCGCAGGGGGCTGGCGCCGCTGAGCGAGCAGGTGTTGGCGCTGGACAGCACCCGCCGTGCCGCCCAGGCCGCGGTGCAGGAAAAGCAGTCCCGTCGCAACGCGTTGGCCAAGGAGATCGGCCAGGGCAAGCGCACGGGCGCCGATACCTCGGCGCTGGAGGCCGAGGCCACCAGCCTGCGCGACGACATGGCGGCGCTGGAGGCAGAGGCCAAGGCCGCCGACGAGGCGCAACTGCGCCTGCTGGAAGCCCTGCCCAACATCCTCGACCCCGACGTGCCCGAGGGCCGCGACGAGACCGACAACGTCGTGCTGCATCAGCATGGCGAGCCGGCGACGCTGCCCTTCGCCGCCCGCCAGCACTTCGAACTGGGCGAAGCGCTGGGGCTGATGGATTTCAGCAACGCCGCCAAGCTGGCCGGCGCCCGCTTCACCGTGCTGAAGGGCGCCCTGGCCCGCATGGAACGCGCGCTGGGCCAGTGGATGCTGACCCTGCACACCGACCAGCACGGCTACACCGAGGCCCAGGTGCCGCTGCTGGTGAACGACGCGACCATGTATGGCACCGGGCAGTTGCCGAAGTTCGAGGAAGACCTGTTCAAGACCACGGACGGCCGCTACCTGATCCCGACCGCCGAGGTACCGCTGACCAACCTGGTGCGCGACGAAATCCTGGCCGAGGCGGCCCTGCCGCTGCGCTACACCGCGCTCAGCCCGTGCTTTCGCAGCGAAGCCGGCAGCGCCGGGCGGGACACGCGCGGCATGCTGCGCCAGCACCAGTTCAATAAAGTGGAGATGGTCAGCATCTGCCGGCCGCAGGACAGCGACGCCGAGCATGAGCGGATGACGGCCTGTGCCGAGCGCGTGCTGACCGAGTTGGGCCTGACCTGGCGCCGTATTCTCCTCTGCGCCGGCGATACCGGCTTCGGCGCCGCCCGCACCTACGACCTGGAGGTCTGGCTGCCAGGGCAGGGGATGTGGCGCGAGATTTCCTCCTGCTCGAACTGCCGGGACTTCCAGGCGCGGCGGATGAACGCGCGCTTCAAGCCGGCCGAGGGCAAGGGCAACGTGCCGCTGCATACGCTGAACGGCAGCGGCGTGGCGGTCGGCCGCGCGCTGATCGCTGTCATGGAGACGCACCAGCAGGCCGATGGCAGCATTCTGGTGCCGGGCGTGCTGGTGCCGTTCATGGGCGGCATGGGGCGCATCGCGGCGGCCTGACCCGCCGCGTCTGCCAACCGCAAGGCATGCGGATCCCGCCGCGCCGGCCCGGCTCCGGCGGGCTGACCCCGCCGGGCCGGTCCGACCCTATACCGGTAGCGCCACGCCGTTGCGCCCGGCCAGGTCCTGAATGAACTGCCAGGCCACGCGGCCGCTGCGGCCACCGCGGGTCACGCTCCACTCATTGGCGTCGCGCCGCAGCTCTTCCTCGGTGATGGCGATGCCGAACGCCTTGGCATAGCCCTCGACCATGGCGAAGTAGGTCGGCTGGTCGCAGTTGTGGAAGCCGATCCACAGGCCGAATCGGTCACTGAGGGACACCTTCTCCTCCACCGCTTCCTGGCCGTGGATGGCGGTGCTGCGCTCATTCTCGATCATGTCGCGCGACATCAGGTGGCGCCGATTCGACGTGGCGTAGAACAGCACATTGGCCGGGCGGCCCTCGATGCCGCCATCCAGCACGCTCTTCAGCGCCTTGTAGTCGGCGTCCTCCTTCTCGAAGGAGAGGTCGTCGCAGAACACCAGGGCGCGCCGATCCTGGGCGCGCAGGTGGTTCAGCAGGTCCGGCAGGGTGCGGATATCCTCGCGGTGGATTTCTATGAGGGCCAGGGCACCCGGCACCGCCGCATTGGCCTGGGCGTGCGCAGCCTTGACCAGGCTGGACTTGCCCATGCCGCGGGCGCCCCACAGCATCACGTTGTTGGCCGGCAGCCCGCGGGCGAAGCGCAGCGTGTTCTCCAGCAGCAGGCCGCGCTGCCGCTCGATGCCCTGGAGCAGGTCGATCTCCACGCGGGAGACCCGCGGCACCGGCGCCAGGTGGGAGCGCGGGCCGGGGTGCCAGACGAAGGCATCGGCGCCGGCAAGGGTAGGGGCGGCGGCCGGCGGGGGGGCCAGGCGCTCAAGCGCCTCGGCGATACGCGTCAGCACCGGCTGCAAGGAATGGTCCATCGTGATGTCCTGGTATTGACGGCAAGGGGGCGCAAGCTAGTTTCCGCGCCTGAGACCGGCAACCCCGGCCAAACCAAGGAAATACCAGCCATGCTCATCTCCCCCGCCTACGCCCAGTCCGCCGATGGCGGTGCCATGGGCATGGTCATGCAGTTGGCGCCGCTGCTGCTGATCTTCGCCGTGTTCTATTTCCTGCTGATCCGCCCGCAGCAGAAGAAGCAGAAGGAGCACAAGGCGATGATGGCCGGGCTTAAGCGCGGCGACCGCGTCATCACCGCCGGCGGCATCATCGGCAAGATCGCCACGGTCAAGGAAGGCGTGGACGAGATTGAGGTCGAGATCGCCAAGGATGTCCGCGTGAGCGTCCTGCGCGGCACCATCACGGACATCCTGAAGCCGGTTGTCGCCAACGACACCAAGGCCTGATGCGAGTGGGGGCCTGAACGAAAAAGGGGCCGCTGCCTGAAGGCAACGGCCCCTGAACCGGTATGCCGGCGCTAGCCTAGAGTCTGTCAGGCGCAGACAGAAGCGCCCGACAGCCTCTAGCTCATTGTTTTGTCGTGTGATTCACGTCTTCGGCGATTCCGCCTGCGACGATCACACTCCGAGCCCGCGCCGGTGCCCTGGCTGCTTACGCGCTCTGGCCGCTCTTCAGGCCGCCCGAGCCGAGCAGGCTGTCAACGACCGACCAATCGACCAGGTTGTTCAGGAAGTTGCCGAGGTAGTCGGGGCGGACATTGCGGAAGTCCAGGTAGTAGGCGTGCTCCCAGACGTCGGCGCCCAGGATCGGCTGGCCTTCGCCGGTGCTGATCGGGTTGGCGCCGTTGGCGGTCTTGGTCACCTTCAGCTTGCCGTCGGTGCCGATGATCAGCCAGGCCCAGCCCGAGCCGAACTGCGTCACGCCGGCCTGCTTGAAGGCGTCCTTGAAGGCGGCCAAGCCACCGAGGTCGCTGTCGATCTTCGCGGCCAGGCGGGCCGGCAGCTTGTCGCCGCCGCCGCTGGGCGACATCACCTGCCAGAACAGGCAGTGGTTATAGTGCTGGCCGGCCTGGTTCAGCACCGGGGCGCCATCGGCACCGGCCTTGCCGGCTTCGACGCAGATCTGCTCAAGCGACTTGCCGGCCAGGCCCTTTGCCTCGACCAGGCCGTTCAGCGCGGTCACGTAGGCGTTGTGGTGCTTGCCATGATGCAGCTCCAGGGTCTCCTGGCACATTTTCTGGCCGGCGAGTGCGTTGGTGCTGTACGGCAGCGCGGGCAGGCTGAAGGCCATGATGTCTCTCCCTCGAGGGTGTTGGTACGCAACAGCTAGGCGGGGTGCCTGGATAGGTCAAGCAAGGCCGGGCATAAGCGGGCCATGAATGCAGCGCCGCTTTCGCCCTTGGGTGGGTTTGTCCGCCAGCACGACCCGGACCGCTTCCTCTGCGCGCTGTTCGCCCCGGCGGAGCGGCGGGACGCGCTGTTCGCGTTGCTGGCGTACAACCATGAACTGGCGCGCGCCCGGGAAGTTGCCAGCCAGCCGATGCTGGCGCTGATCCGCCTGCAATGGTGGCGGGAAGTGGTGGAGAACGCCGCCGCGGGCCGCCCGCCGCGCCAGCATGAGGTGGCGGCGCCGCTGCACGCGCTGGTGGCCGATGGCACCCTGGCCGCCGAGGACCTGCTGGCCATGGCCGATTCTCGTGAAGCCGAAGCCGAGGACGGCATCCCCAGTGCCGGCGCGTTCCAGGCCTATCTGCGTGGCACGGCAGGGGGCATCGCCCTGGCCGCGGGGCGCCTGCTGGGCGGGGCTGGCGCTGCCCTGGCGGCGCTGCAACAGGCCGGCGCACTGTATGGGCTGGCCGGCGTGCTGCGCAGCACCGGCGCGCTGGCCCGGCAAGGCCGCTGCCTGCTGCCGGAGGACGCGCTGGCCGCCGCCGGACTGACGCCGCATGAGGTGATGGCGGCGCCGGAAGCGGCCGCTCCGGTGATGCGCGCCCTGGCCGCCGAGGGCCTGCGTCAGGCGGTGCCGCTGGCCGGGTTGCCGCGTGGCGCTGTCGCGGCGGCGTTGCCGCTGGTGCTGGCGCGGCGCGACCTGAAGCGCCTGGCCGCCGGCCGCCCGGTGCCGCCAGTGCGTGGGCTGGGCGACCGCCTGGCGGTGATGACGGCGGGGCTGCTCGGCCGGGTCTGACGCGCTGCCCTTATTTCACCTTGGCGGCGCCGCGACTTTGCCGCGGCCCGGGGCCAGGCTGCACGGTGAAGCAAGCCCATCCGGCATCCCGCCCCTGGCGCGCTTCCCGAGGTCGCCATGACCGCCAAGACCACCAGCCTGCTCCGTGCCTTCGCCAGCCTGCTGCTGGCCGGCAGCCTCGCCGCCTGCGTCGGCTATGGTGGGGGTGGATATGGCGGCGGCGGCTACGGTGGCGGTGGCTACCGCTACGGCGGCGGCTATGCCCCCCGCGCCTATGCGCCGGCGTGGCATGGCGGTGGTTACGGCGGCGGGTATGGCGGCGGGTACCGTGGCGGCTACGGTGGCGGTTATGGCGGTGGCCATGGTGGTGGCTGGGGCCACCACGGCCGGCGCTGAAGCGGCGATCGCACGCCGCCGTTCAGCCTGCGCGCAAGGTCAGCATCGCCTCGGCCTTGCCGAACAGGGCCAGCAGCAGCCGCACCGCCTGGCCGCGCGGGGTCTCCAGCGCCGGGTCGCGTTCCAGCAGCACCTCGGCGTCGCGGTTGGCCATGTGGATCAGCCCCTCCTGCGCCTCGGCATCCAGCAGCCCCAGGCGGAACATCGGCGCGCCGGATTGCCTTGTGCCCAGCAGTTCGCCGCCGCCGCGCAGGCGAAAATCCGCATCGGCGATGACAAAGCCGTCTTCGGTATCCCGCAGCAACAGCAGGCGTTCGCGGGCGGTCAGGTTCAGGCCCTCATCGTACAGCAGCATGCAGTAGCTGGCATCCGCGCCGCGCCCGACGCGCCCGCGCAACTGGTGCAGCTGCGCCAGGCCGAAGCGCTCGGCGTGCTCCACCACCATGATGGTCGCCTCCGGCACATCGACGCCCACCTCAATGACCGTGGTCGCCACCAGCACCCGGGTCTTGCCCGCCGCGAAGTCGCGCAGCGCGGCCTCGCGCACGTCGGTTTCCTGCCGGCCATGCGCCAGGCCGACCTTGCCCGGGAAGCGTTCCGCCAGTTCGGCGAAGCGGGTTTCGGCGGCGGCAGTGTCCATCATCTCCGACTCCTCCACCGCCGGGCAGACCCAGTAGCAGCGCGCCCCCTTGTCCAGCGCGCGGCCGATGCCGGCGATGATCTCGGGCGATTGGCGCAGCCCGTGCAGCGTGGTGGCGATGGCCTGCCGCCCGGCCGGCTTGCCGGCCAGCCGGGACACCGCCATCTCGCCCCACTGGGTCAGCAGCAGCGTCCGCGGAATCGGCGTCGCGGTCATCACCAGCATGTCGGTGGTCTCGCCCTTTTCGGCCAGCATCAGTCGCTGGGCGACGCCAAAGCGATGCTGCTCATCCACCACCGCCAGGGCCAGGTTGCGGAATTCCACGGCGTCCTGGAACAGCGCATGGGTGCCGACCACAATCTGCACCGAACCCTCGGCCAGCCCGCGCAGCACCTTCTTCCGTTCGGCGCCCTTGACGCTGCCGGCCAGCATTTCCACCCGCACGCCGGCGGGGTGGCACAGCCGCACCAGGGTGCGCAGGTGCTGGCGCGCTAGGATTTCGGTGGGCGCCTTGATCGCCGCCTGGCCGCAGGACTCCACCGCCCGCAGCATGGCCAGCACCGCGACCAGCGTCTTGCCGGAACC
>CANBNK010000183.1 GCA_947371015.1 Acetobacteraceae bacterium
AGCAATAGGCCACCATGAACCAGCGGGGTCCCCGCGGGAACGTCTCCACCAGCAACCCATCCGGAGGTGGCAACGCCGAGAAATGCTGCTGCAGGCGGAGCCATTCCTGCACCGGCGGCGGCAGGTGGCCCCACTTGGCCGGGTCGTGCAGGATGCCGCGCACCCGCGCCGCCAGTTCGGTGGTCAGCGGCATGCGGGCGCCGGCGTAAACGGGCACGCGCGGCTCGCCCTCGCCGCCGCGGGAGACCACGGCGGTCATCCCGTCCAGCTTGTCGAAGCGCAGCAATTGCCCGGCGAAGATGAAGCAGTCGCCGGCGGTCAGCGTACCGACGAAGTATTCCTCCACCTCGCCAAGCATCGGCCCGCCGCGCAGCCGCACCTTGACCATGGGCGTCTCGACGATGGTGCCCAGGTTCATGCGGAACTGGCGCACCACGCGGTTGTTGGCGGCGTGGACCAGGCCCTCGCTGTCGCGGAACAGCTTGCGGAAGCGGTCATAGGCCCGCAGCGCGTAGCCGCCATCCTCCACGAAGCGCAGCACGTCATCGAAATCGGTGCGGGACAGGGCGGCATAGGCGCCGCAGTTGCGCACTTCCTCGTACAGCGCATCCGGCGCGAAGGGCGCGTGGCAGGCGCAAGCAAGAATGTGCTGCGCCAGTACGTCCAGCCCGCCGGGGCGGGGCGGGTCGCCGTCCAACTCGCTCGCCGCGATGGCTTCCACCGCCGCGGTGCATTCCACCACCTCGAAGCGGTTGCTCGGCACCAGCACCGCCAGCGAAGGTTCATCCATCCGGTGGTTGGCCCGGCCGACGCGCTGCAACAGGCGGGAGACCCCCTTCGGCGCGCCCACCTGCACCACCTGATCGACAGCGCCCCAATCGATGCCGAGATCCAGCGACGCCGTCGCCACCACCGCGCGCAGCCTGCCCTCCGCCATGGCGGCCTCCACCTTGCGGCGCTGTTCCACCGTCAGGCTGCCATGGTGCAGGGCAATGGGCAGGTTGGCGTCGTTCAGCTTCCACAGCGCCTGGAAGATCAGCTCCGCCTGTGCCCGGGTATTGACGAAGACGATGCTGACCTTGGCCTGCTGCAGGCGCGCATAGATCTCGGGCGCCGAGGCCAGCCCCATATGGCCGCCCCAGGGCAGGTGGCCTTCCGGCAGCATCACGTCCAGGCGGGGCGCCACGCCCCCGCGGCCGATCACCAGCCGCACATCGGCCGGCTTGCCGCGTGGGGAAAGCCAGGCCCGCAGCGCATCCGGATGCGCCACCGTGGCCGAGAGGCCCACCCGCCGCAGCCCCGGCGCCAGCGCCTGCAACCGCGACAGGCACAGCGAAAGCTGGTCGCCGCGCTTGGTGCCGGCCAGGGCATGCGCCTCGTCCACCACCACGGCGGCCAGCCCGGCGAACATCCGGTCCGCATCGGGCAGGGAGAGCAGCAGCGTCAGGCTTTCCGGCGTGGTCAGCAGCAGGTTGGGCGGTGCCTCGCGCTGGCGGGCGCGCCGATTGGCCGGCGTATCGCCGGTGCGGGTCTCGATGCTGATCGGCAGCGCCATTTCCCCAACCGGCGCCATCAGGTTGCGGGCGATGTCCACCGCCAGCGCCTTCAGCGGCGAGATGTAGAGCGTGTGCAGCCCGTCACGCGGTCGCTCGGCCAGGTCCACCAGGCTGGGCAGGAAGCCGGCCAGCGTCTTGCCGCCGCCGGTCGGCGCCACCAGCAGCGCGCTTTCGCCCGCGCGGGCAGCCTCAAGCAGCGCCAGCTGGTGCGGCCGTGGCGACCAGCCCCGCGCGGCGAACCAGGCGGCAAAGAGTTCCGGCAATGTTCCCATTCATGGCCATAATGGCGATCATTCACCGAAGCCGAAAGCGGCTTGCGGCATCGCAAGGCACCGTTCCGCCTGCCGCCTCATCTTCCCCGCCCGGCGCTGGCCCCGCCTCAACCAACCGCGGCGGCGGGCGGGTCCGGGAAGCGCAGCCGCAGCCGGGTGCCAGCACCCTCGGGCGGCGCTTCCACCACCAGGCTGCTGCCGGCCTGGCTGGCCAGCCGGGCAGCCAGGTGCAGGCCCAGCCCGCCGATGCCGGGGGTTTGCGGCAAGCCCACGCCATCATCGGCCACTTCCAACTCGGCCTCTCCCGCGCCCAGCCGGCGCAGCGTGACGCGCACCTGGCCAACGCTGTCCGGGGCAAAGGCGTGGTGCAGGGCGTTGGTGGTCAACTCATTGACGATCAGCGCCAGCGGCGCCGCTTGGCGCACCGGCACGGCGATGCCGCTGGCGATGACGCAATGCAGCCGTGCCCTGTCCTGCCCGGCCACATCGCAGGCGGCCTGCGCGGCGGCGATCACCTCCGGCCCCAGTTCCACCGTGGCGGAACTGGCCATCTGGAACATGCGGTCCTGCACCTGCGTCGCCAACAGCACCCGCGCCGCCGCGCCGCGCAGGGCGGTGGCCACCACCGGGTCCCGGCTGCGGCCGGCTTGCAGGCTCAACATGGAACTGGTCGCCTGGGCGTTGTTGCGGACCCGATGCTGCAATTCCCGGATCAGCGAGTCGCGCTCATCCACCATCCGTTCCCGCTCCACCAGGGCATGAATATCCGTGACATCCAGGCCCTGCGCGACAACATGCGCCACCTGGCCGGCGTGGAACCAGGCGCGGCCTTCCTCGACCACGCCGCGCCAGGCGCCATCCGCCCGGCGCAGCCGGTATTGCAGCCGGAACGGGCGCGACGCAGCCACCGCCTGGTGCAGCGTGGCGCGGCAGGCGGGCAGGTCCTCGGGGTGCAGCGCGGATTCCCAGCCGCGGCCACGGGCCTGGTCCTGCCGCAGCCCGGTGAAGTCCTGCCAGGCCCGGTTCACGAAGCGGCACTGGCCGTCCTGGTCGGTGCAGCGCAGCAGGGCCGGCAAGGCGTGTGCGGCCTTGGCCCAGGGCATATCCGCCCCTGCCACGCCTGGCTGGCCGAGATCGGTCATCTGCGACACCTGCATCTACCGCTCCGCTGTTGCCGGAAAAGGACCGGACCTTGTGAGACGCCACACCGGGCCATTGGTTCCGTGCGCGGTGCGAACCGACCGTGCGCCCATGGGCGCCCATGGGCGCCCTTGACCCCGGGGGCGCCCGGCGTACCTGTGAAGGATGGCAGTTGGCGCTCCGCACCCCGAGACGTGGCTGAAGGTGACGCCGGCAGGGCTTTACTGCGAACCCGGCGGCTTCTTCGTGGACCCGACGCGCCCGGTTGAGCGCGCCGTGATCAGCCATGCGCATGCCGACCACGCCCGCCCCGGCCATGGCGCTGTGCTGGCCACGGCGGAAACCTTGGCGATCATGGCCGTGCGCATGGGGGCGGAGCGGATCGGCGTGCCGCAGGCGCTGGCCCTTGGGGAGGTGCTGGATATCGGGGGCGTGAAGCTGTGGCTGGCGCCGGCCGGGCATGTGCTAGGCAGCGCGCAGGTCTGCCTGGAATGGCGCGGCAGCCGCGCGGTGGTCTCCGGCGACTACAAGCGCCAGCGCGACCCGACCTGCACGCCGTTTCTCGTGACCCCCTGCGACGTCTTCGTGACCGAGGCGACCTTCGCCTTGCCGGTGTTCCGCCACCCGTCGCCCGAAGCCGAGGTGGCCCGGCTGCTGCGCAGCGTCGCGCTGTTCCCCGAGCGCACGCATGTGGTCGGCTGCTACGCTCTGGGCAAGTGCCAGCGGCTAATCATGCTGCTGCGCGAGGCCGGGTGGGACCGGCCGATCTTCCTGCACGGCGCCCAGCAGAAGCTGTGCACGCTTTACGAGGAACTGGGTGTGAAGCTTGGC
This sequence comes from Acetobacteraceae bacterium, assembly GCA_947371015.1. Taxonomy (GTDB): domain Bacteria; phylum Pseudomonadota; class Alphaproteobacteria; order Acetobacterales; family Acetobacteraceae; genus CAIMOR01. The sequence goes on from CANBNK010000183.1 coordinate 3,800, forward strand.
CCGCTGCCCGGCGCCACAGTGGCCCATAAAGCAGAAATGGTCGGCGGCATCGTGCTGGCGCCGCCCTCCGCGGTGCAGGACCGCTGGGCGCGGCGGCTGAGCGACCCGGTGGTGGTGGCGGCCAGCGGCTGGATGCGGGTGCGCCAGCGGGCACGCATGGCGGGGGTGGAGTTGCCGCTGGTGATCAGCGACCACGCCGACTGGGACGAGTTGAACCGCACGATCGACGAGGTGGGCGCGCCCGAGGTTTGGGTGACGCATGGCCGCGACGACGCGCTGGTGCATGCCATGGCGCAGCGCGGCATCCGCGGCCGTGCGCTGCACCTGGTGGGCCTGGGCGAGGAGGATGAGGCCGAGCCAGCCGCGCCGGAGCTGGTGGCGTGAGGCTTGGGCTAAATGCGTTCAGGCGGAATCATCCGAACGCATTTCCTGAACTGGATTCAACGACTTCCAGCGCCCGACCGTCGTCCGGGCGGTTGCAGCGCGTCCAGGCCGCAGCTAGCGCGCGCTACCGCTCAGCCGTACCGAGCGCGCACCTTCGCTCACCTGTAGCGTTCGTTCGCTTTCGCCTATTTATATCGTTCGCGCGCTTTTGCGCGACGCTTGCGCATCTGCCGCCAGGACGCCCAGCGGTCCCGCCAGCTAAGTGGCAGGATCACCCAGGTGGCGGTGGTGCGGAAGTGCCAGCGGCGGCTGAACAGGGCGGCGTATTTGCGCTGGAACCGGTCCTGCACGTCGCAGAAGCTGAGGTCCACCTTGCCGCCGCTGAGGTGCCGCAGGTGGAAGTCGATGACCCAGACGCCGCGCCCGGCCAGCTTGGCGTGCAGCCCGAGGTCCGGCCCGTACATGTGGAAGCCACCGATATCGGCGCTGATGCCCACCGGCGAGGCGCGCCGCAGCACCATGAAGTTCTCGTCCAGCGCCACCGCACGGGCGGGCAGCTCGCCATGCCGGGTGTTCTCGCCATAAGGGTCGGAGATGCGGATCGCGCAATCGCCATTCCGCAGCCCGCCGGCATTGCCGGCCAGCGCCCAGTGTGGGTCCAGCCGGTCCAGCTCCGCCAGCCGGGCCAGCAGCTGGGTGGCGCCGTCTTCCAGCAGCCGGACATCCTGGTGGCAGTAGATGACGTAGCGGCCGCGCACCTGGCTGAACATCTGCGCGAAGCCGGAATAGGCGTCCCAGGCATTGCCGCTGGAATTGTCCAGGTACAGGTACTCCGCCACATCCGGCGTGAAGCCGCCCGCCAGGAAGGTCGCGGTCATCTCGGCATACTCGGCCGGGCGCGTCACCAGCGTGCAGATGCTGAACAGCAGCGCGTGCTTGGCTTCCGCCGCATCGCGGGCCGGCACGGGCAGGGGAGGGAAGGCGAGCATGGCGCGAAGATGCCCGATTTCCCGCCCGGCGCAACCAAGGGGCGCGCCAACGCATGAGCCTGCCCGCCTTCGCCGCACTGCTGGAACGCCTGGTCTTCACCCCCGGCCGCAACGCCAAGCTGGCGCTGCTGGCGGGCTGGTTCGCGACCCAGCCGGACCCCGACCGCGGCATCGGCCTGGCGGCGCTGACCGAGGAGTTGAAGTTCTCGGTCGCCAAGCCGGCCCTGGTGCGGGAGATGGTGGCCGGCCGGGTGGACCCCGTGCTGCTGGCGCTGAGCCATGACTACGTCGGCGACTTCGCTGAGACCGTCGCGCTGATCTGGCCCGTCCGCGAAGGCGTCAACGCGCCACCGCCGACCCTGGGCGAAGTGGTGCAGGCGCTGGAGAGCACGCCCAAGGCGGAGCTGCCGGCGGTGATTTCGGGCTGGCTGGACACGCTGGATGCCACCGGCCGCTTCGCACTGATCAAGCTGGTGACCGGCGGCTTGCGTGTCGGCGTCTCCGCCCGGCTGGCCCGGGTGGCGCTGGCGGAATGGAGCGACCAACCCGTCGCCGAGATCGAGGAAATCTGGCACGGCGTTGCGCCGCCCTACATCCCGATCTTCCGCTGGCTGGAAGGCCAGGCCGAGCGCCCGGACCCGCTGGACACGCCGGTGTTCCGCCCGCTGATGCTGGCCCACCCGCTGGAGGACAGCGACATCGCCGCGCTGGACCCCTCGGCCTGGCGCGCCGAATGGAAGTGGGACGGCATCCGCGTGCAACTGGTCAGCGGCCCTGGCGGCCGACGGCTGTGGAGCCGCGGCGGTGAGGACGTGTCTGGGAGTTTTCCCGAAATCACCGCCGCGATGGATTTCCACGGTGTGCTGGATGGCGAGTTGCTGGTGGTGCGGGACGGCGTCGTGGCGCCCTTTGCGGATCTGCAGCAGCGGCTGAACCGCAAGGTCGTCGGCGCCAAGATGCAGCAAGACCACCCGGCCGGCGTGCGGCTGTACGACCTGCTGTTCGACGGCACCGAGGACCTCCGCGCGCTGCCCTTCGACAGCAGGCGCCAGCGGCTGGAAGCCTTCGTCGCGCGGGAGCAGCCGCGCCGCATGGACCTCTCCGTGCAGATCGCCTTCGCCAGCATGCCACAACTGGCGGAAGTGCGGGCCGGGGCGCGGGCGGCCAGCATCGAAGGACTGATGCTGAAGCGCGGCGACAGCCCCTATGTCGCGGGACGGGTGAAGGGGCTGTGGTGGAAGTGGAAGCGCGACCCGCTGAGCGTGGACGCGGTGCTGATGTATGCCCAGCGCGGCCACGGCAAGCGCAGCAGCTTCTACAGCGACTACACCTTCGGCCTGTGGCGGTCGGACGGGCAGGGCGGGGAGGAGCTGGTCCCCATCGGCAAGGCCTATTCAGGCTACACCGATGAGGAATTGGCCTGGCTGGACAAGTGGATCCGCGCCCACACCACCGCCCGCTTCGGCCCGGTGCGGGAAGTGGAGAAGCAACTGGTTCTGGAGGTGGTGTTCGACGCCGCCCAGCTTTCCGGCCGGCACAAGTCCGGCGTGGCGCTGCGCTTCCCGCGGATCGAGCGCATCCGGCGGGACAAGCCGGCGCATGAGGCCGACCGCCTGGAGACGCTGATGAGCACGATCAAGCCGGCAGCCTGCTAACAGGCTGCGGAAATTCGCCGCTACAGGCTTGGTTTTCAGGAATGTTGATGGGATCGGCTGGTTTGCGGTGGCCTGATTTGGCCGATTTCCCGCAGGCCAGCGCCGGAAACTACCGCGTCGGGGCGGCGTCCGCGCCCTTCAGGCAGCCG
>CANBNK010000184.1 GCA_947371015.1 Acetobacteraceae bacterium
GCCACCCGGCTGCTGCTGCCCCTGCTCGCCCTGCTGGCCGCGGCCACGGCCGCCATGCTGGCGCCCCCCTTGCTCGCCGCCCGGCAGTTGCAGCAGGTGCTGGCCACGGCAGACCCGCCCGCCCTGGCCGCGCTGGCCGACTGGGACCAGCTGCGCGCCAACCTGGCCCGGCGGATGCTGCCGGCCACAGCCGCCCAGCCCTATCTCAGCGACATGGCCGAGCAGGTGGCGGAAGGGCTGGCCAATGCCGAGGCCCTGCACGCGGCCCTGCGCGCCCCGGCTGATGCCGCGCGCCCACTGCCGCGCCCCGGCGCGGGCGGCGTCTGGCGCCTCACCCTGGAGAGCGCAGCGCATGGCCGGGCGGAGGTGACCCTGGCGCGCGCCGGCGGCATGGCGGGCCGCTGGCTGGTGGTGGATCTGGCGCTGCCCGCCGGCCCGGAGGCCAATGATGAGTGACTGCGACAGCGAGTGGATCGCCACGCTGCCCGCCCCGATGCACGCGCAGGACCAGGCGCGTCGCAAGGCGATCCAGGTGGAGATCGGCCACCGCCTGCGCGCCTACCGCCACCGCCGCAGCCTCAGCCTGCGCGACATCGCCGGAGAGATCGGCATCTCGATCCAGATGGTCGCCAAGTATGAACACGGCCAGAGCTCGCCCTATGTCAGCGTACTGCACGCCATCTGCCGCGTGCTCGGGGTCACGATAACGGACCTGCTGGAGGGGATCGATGTGGACCAGCCGCGGCAAGGCAACTGGACCGCCGGCCTGCTACGGGTCGGCGACCGCGATGCGGTCGAGCGCCTGGCGCTGTTCGACCTGTTCGAGCGCATCCCCGACAATACGCTGCGGCGCTTGCTGCTGAAGACCGTGGTCCACCTGGCCGAAACGAGCCAGCCCCGGCAGCACAGTGACGCGCCTGAGCTGGCCGGACAGGCCCAGCAATAGTCTCCTACCCAGCGCACAAAGGTTTCCCCTTCGTGCGACTCAATCGCGTCGTGCGTTGGCACGCCGCTGGCGTGACGCGGGCCGCCTCCGCGGCCCTTGGCGTCGTGCGTCGGCACGCTGAAGCGTGACGTGCGTCGGCACGCTGAAGCCTGACGTGCGCAGGCACGCTCACGCGTGAGGCGGCACAAGCCGCGACGCCCATTCGGGCGCTCGGCCCGCGAGAGGCGGGCCGCAGATCGGAACATCGCGAGCTTGCTATGAGCCCGGCAATTCGCGGTCGCCCGCGCCCAGGCTGCGCTGCAGATACACCACATCAACCCAGCGGCCGAACTTCAGCCCGGCCGCGCGCAGCACGCCATTCTGGCGGAACCCCAGCGACACGTGCAGGCCAATGGAGCCGACATTGTCGCTATCTCCCACCACCGCGAACATCTGGCGAAAACCACAAGCCTCGGCGCGGTCCAGCAGCGCCGCCACCAGCGCCTTGCCCACGCCCTGGCCGCGGATGTCGTCGCGGACATAGATGCTGTCCTCGGCGCTGAACCGGTAGGCGCTGCGGTCGCGGAGCTGGGCGAAGTAGGCGTATCCCACCACCTCGTCATCCTGTTCCGCCACCAGCCAGGCCCAGCCGTGGCTCTGCACCTTGTGCAGCCGCTCGGCCATCTCGACGGCGTCGGGCGCCACCTCCTCGAAGGTGCCGGTGCCGTTATGCACGTGATGCGCATAAATGGCAGTGATGGCCGGCAGGTCTGCCGGCAGGGCGTCACGGATGACCATGGCCATTGCCTAACCCAGAACCGCGCAACCGGGAAGCCGCGCCGTCACGCCAGCCCCACCGCCCGGGCAAGCTGCACCGCCAGGGCCAGCAACTGCCGGTCCCGCCCTGGCGCCGCCACCAGGGAAAGCCCCACCGGCGCGCCATCCACCTTGCCCAGCGGCAGGGTCACTTCCGGCAACCCGGCCAGGCCGGCGATGGCGGTCACACCCATGGTCGCCTCGCGCACCGCATTCTGCGCCTCCAGGGAAATCCCCAGCTTCGGCGCCGCGGCCGGCGAGGTCGGGTAGGCCAGCACCGCGCCACCGCCCAGCAGCGCCCGCATCCGGCCGGTGAAGACCCGCCGGAAGGCGCGCCCGGCGGCCGCCTTGCCTGGGTCCATCGCCTTGGCCGCAGCGAAGCGTTCCTTGACGCCGGGGCCGAAGGCCGGGCCGGCCTGCTCGATCCAGCGACCCAGCGTGGCCCAGGCTTCCTCGGACTGGGCGCAGCGGAAATGCTCGTACAGCGTCGCCAGCCCCTCGGGCGCCACTTCCACGGTCAAGGCGCGGCCGAGCAGACCTTCCAGCGCCGCCAGCCCGCCGCCCAACGCGCGGGCGGTGCCGGGGTCGGCGTTGATCCAGGCGTCCTCCACCTTCAGCAGCGGCCCCAATCCGGTGTCGGCATCCAGCGGCAGCACCACGTCGCCGACGCGCGCCAGCACGGCGGCTTCCCGCGCGAACCAGCCGCAGGTGTCATAGCTCGGCCCCAGCGCGCAGGCGCCGGCCAGGTTGACCGCGCCCCAGGTCGGCCGAATGCCGAACACGCCGCAATAGCTGGCGGGAATCCGCACCGAGCCACCGGTGTCCGACCCCAGCGCAAAGTCCACCAGCCCGGCAGACACCGCCGCGGCCGAGCCGCAGGACGAACCGCCCGGAAAACGGTCCGGCGCCGCCGGGTTGATCGGGGTGCCGTGCCAGACATTCTCGCCGGTCAGGCCATAGGCCAGCTCGACGGTCTTGGTCTTGCCCACCAGGTCGGCACCGGCCTGCAGCAGGCTGGTCACCACCGGCGCGGTGGCCGGGGCGACGCCATGGCTGCGTCCCCAGTCCGGGTTGCCGTAGGTGGTGACCTGGCCGGCCACGTCGTACAGGTCCTTCACCGCGAAGGTCAGGCCGCGCAGTGGCCCCGCGGGCGCGCCGGCAACCGGGGTCCGCGGACCGGGAATGAAGGCGCCGACGCTGTCGTCAAGGGCTGCGGCCATGAGGTAACCCGTTGGTTATTTCGGGCGGAAGCATGCCGCAGAAGGAAGCTGACGACAATCTTCGCCGGCTGAAGCTTTACCGGGCGCGCAGCAGTTCGGGCACCCGCAACAGGATGAACTCGTTATTGTCGGCATCGCCCAGCCGGCGGCCGGCGCTGAACGGCAGGTTGTTGTCGTTGGCCACGATGATGTGGTCGGCGTCCACCACATGCACGTTCTCGATGGTGAAGAACGGGAAGCGGAACACGTCGGCCGCCACGGTGGGGGAGCGGTCGCCATGGGTCCGCGCCACGCGGTTGGAGTCGCGGATGTCCATCAGGTCGATATGGCCGATCTTGTGGACGAAGCCCTCGGAGTCGAGGTTGCCCAGATCCACCAGGTAAACCCGCTTGAACCGCGCCGGGTTCGGGAAGCAGCCCGGCGGGTTGGCGCCCTGGGCGCAGGCGAAGCTGGGGTCGCCCTCGCCATCGTCGCGCTCGATGATCAGGGCGCGGCGGTCGTCGATCATGTTGAAGTCACCGATCGCGGTGCCCTGGCTCTCGAAGCGGTACTTCATGCTGCGGCCGGTCCACTCGGCCCGCGCGGTGTCCAGTTCCAGAATGCGCAGGAAGCGGCCTTCCGGCGCGCCGGCCGCGGTCAGCAGCGGCTTTTCCAGCAGGGCATAGAGGTGGCGGCCATCCGGCGACTGCGCCATGCCCTCATAGCCGCCGCTGCGCTGGCTGCGGAACGGCACGCCGGCGGTCGGGCTGGCCGGCACCTGCAGGGCGTGGTTGTCGGGGCTGCGGATATCCGCGCCCTCCAGCCGCGTGTGGATGACGCGCTGCACCCGGCCGGCCAGGTCGGTCTTGATCAGATACGGGCCGAACTCATCGCCGAACCAGAAGCCATCCGCCACCGGCTGGATGCTCTCGATATCGAAGTCGGCGCCGGTCAGCAGCCGGCCATTGCTGACCTCGGCGGTGATCGGGAAGGGCACCACCCGGTTCGGGTCGGACAGGAAGGTGGTGCGTTCCAGCGCGACGCGTCCGGTGCGGAAGTCCGGGCGCACCTTGTGGAACATCAGCAGCGCATCGGCCGAGTTGCGGCGGTTGCCGAAGCCGTTATCGGTCAGCACCCAATAGGCGCCGGGCTCGCCGCGCACCGGGGAGATGCCGGAAAAGCCCTGCACCGGCTGGCCGGCGAAGGGCAGCGAGATACCGGTGCCGCGGCCGGCCGGAGCCGGGCCCGTGGTGCCGGGGATGCTGCCGCGCTGTTCCACCCGCACATTGCCCGGGCCGGTGAAGCGGCCCGAGGTGGCGAAGCCCGGCGGCGCGCCTGCCGGCGGCGCCACGAAGGTGGCGGCGGGCAGGATCGCGTGGCCGGTGAGGGTCGCCGGAAAGGCCCGGTCGGCCAGGGCCGGACCAGCAGAGCCGGCCAGCAGGCTGGCGGCAAGCAGCAGCGCACGCATCGATCTCTCCCCTTGGCAGAACCGCCAAGGGGTTAGCCCGCCGTCGTTACAGCCGCGTGGCAGCAGCGTGACGCCTGGCGGTCAGATCAGTTCGATCAGCGCGCTCTTGGCTGCCAGCGCGGCCAGGGCGGCACCGACCATCGCAACCGGGGCGCGCCGCCCCAACGAGGTCAGCAGCCAAAAGGTCAACCCGCCGGCGATCAGCGCCCAGGCGAGGAGTTCGGTGGCGGCGATATCAGACATGGCAGCTTCCTTTCCCTTGGATTGCTGATTTGTAATTATGAAGGCGCCGCCCGGGATCAAGGGGTCGCGCACAGAGAATTTTTCGCCCGCCCCGCCGCATCGAAATTCGCATCATCCAGCCAGGCGGCAATGGCCGCGCGCCGCGCCGGCCACTCGTCGTCCAGGATGGAAAAATAGCTGCTGTCCCGCCGCCTTCCCTTGATGACCAGGTGCGCCCGCAGCTCACCTTCGTAGGTGAAGCCCAGGCGCGCGGCGGCGCGGCGGCTGGGTGCGTTCAGCGCGTTGCACTTCCACAGCAGGCGCCGATAGCCCAGCACCGTCATGGCGTGGTCCATCAGCAGGAACATCGCCTCGGTCGCGGCGCGGCTGCGCTGCATCTTCGGGCCGAACCAGATGTTGCCGAGTTCGATCGCGGCGTTGCCGGGCTGGATATCCATCAGCGTCAGCCAGCCATCCGCGGTGCCCGAGGCATGCGGCCGGATCGCCCAGGCCATCGGGTCATGCGTGGTGGCGAAACCGCCGACGAAGCTGCGCAGCGCGGCTTCCGTGGCAAACGGCCCATAGCCCATATAGTCCCAGCTCACATCGCCCTCGGGCGTACCGGCACCGGTGGCCTGCCACAGCTCCGGCACATGGCCGACATGCAATGGCTCCAGCGTCACCGCGCGGCCCTGATGCGGCACGCGGGCCGGCAACGGCCGCGGGGTGGCGTCCACCAGGGGTCCGGTCGGGCGGTCGGTCATGGTGTCTGGTCCTGCGTCGGGTGTGGCAATCCTGCCCCTGCTCTGCGCCAGGTCAAAGCCACTGTCACCCAAGTGTTGCACTTTTCGCCGCATCGCAGCATCTACCCGGTCCCATGGACGCCATCTCCCCAGCCGCCCCCGCCGTTAAGGTCCCGCCCGCCTTTTTCGAACAGAAGGTGACGTGGGTGCATCACTGGACGGACAAGCTGTTCAGCTTCCGCTGCACCCGGGACGCGGCGTTCCGTTTCGTTGCCGGCCAGTTCAGCATGATCGGCCTGATGGTCGAGGGCAAACCCCTGGTCCGCGCCTATTCCATCGTGTCGGCGCCATGGGAGGAGGAACTGGAGTTCCTCTCCATCAAGGTCCAGAATGGCCCGCTGACCTCACGGCTGCAGCACATCCAGGTCGGCGATTCCGTGCTGATCGGCAAGAAGCCGGTCGGCACGCTGCTGACGGAAAACCTGCTGCCCGGGAAGACATTGTACTTCTTCGCCACCGGCACCGGCCTGGCCCCGTTCATGAGCCTGATCCGCGAGCCGGACGTCTATGAGAAGTACGACCGCGTGGTGTTGCAGCACACGGTGCGGGAGGTAGCCGAGCTGGCCTACCGGGACTTCATCACCAAGGACCTGCCGGCGCACGAGTTCCTCGGCGAGATGGTGGCGCCGAAGCTGCTGTACTACCCGAGCGTGACGCGCGAGCCCTTCCCGGTGCAGTTGCGCAGCACGGCGCTGATCGAGACCGGGCGCATGACGACCGATCTCGGCCTGCCAGCGCTGAACCCGGAAACCGACCGGGTGATGATGTGCGGCTCCGAGGCATTCAACGCCGACATGGTGCCGCTGCTGGAAGCCCGCGGCTTCGTCGAAGGCAACAACAGCACCCCCGGCAGTTTCGTGCTCGAAAAGGCCTTCGTGACGAAATAGCCTGCGCCGGCACTTGCCGGTCGCGCCTGCGCCAGCGTGTGCCGACGGCGTCGGCGAGGGCCACTTGTCCAGGCGTTGGGCGGCGGCCAGCGCCCCCCCCTGGCGCGACGCAACAGGGTGGCGCCTTTGGCAGCCGCCCGGTCTGCATCAAGACAGCCAATGGGACTGCTTCGCTCACGAATCCGCGATACATGTCGTATTGGTCATGTCTTTTAGGATGATCTTGCTGCGCCACACATCGGCACACGACCGACAGGAAAGGGCCGGTTCAGGCCAATCCTGGGCTGTGGCCTGCACCACCCACGGTTGCACCCCGGGCATGGCTGCACCAACGACCAACACAACTCATTATTGTCATTAAAAAAAAATCCCGCCGTGCCGATGCCCACCCTACCCTCTTGCTGGCTGCCACCGCCCGATTTCGATCTTCCTATGACACACATCGCTTTTCAGATTACCGATATGAAATGTTAACTTGGTAAAAACTTACCATAATTTATAGAACGCTTCATTGACGTTACCCCCTCCCATTCCCGAATTTGGGGCACGACCAAGCGACGCTTCCGGCCTGCGAAAGCCCTTGCTGGAAGCGCCCGTCATGGGCGACCAAGACCACGGCAACCCCAATCAACGAGGC
>CANBNK010000185.1 GCA_947371015.1 Acetobacteraceae bacterium
ACGGCGCGGCCTTGGCGGCGGCGACGGCCTTCTTCGGGGCAGCCTTCGGCGCGGCCTTCTTCGCGGCGACCGGCTTCTTGGCGACGGCGGCGCGGCGAGCGGCCGGCTTCTTTGTGGCCTTGGCGGCAACGGCCTTCTTCGGCGCGGCCTTCTTCGCAGCCGGCCTCTTGGCAACGGCCTTCTTGGCGGCAGGCTTCTTCGTAGCGGTCTTGGCGGCGGCCTTCTTCGGCGCGGCCTTCTTCGCGACGGTCTTCTTCGCGACGGTCTTCTTCGCCGCCGGCTTCTTGGCGGCAACCTTCTTCGGCGCGGCCTTCTTCACGGCGGTCTTCTTCGCCGCTGGCTTCTTCGCCGCCGGCTTCTTGGCGGCAACCTTCTTCGGCGCGGCCTTCTTCGCGGCAGGCTTCTTGGCTGCCGGCTTCTTCGCGGCAACGCGCGCACGGGCAGTGGCCGGCTTCTTCGCGGTGCGGCGGGTCGTAGCCATCGCCATCGCCTGGGCGCGCGGGGCTTCTGGGGTTTCGATCGTGTCGTCGGTCATGCGGAATCTCCTAGGGCTTGAAGCAGAGAAAGCTCAGCGGGGTTGGGCGTGCGAAGGCGACGCGGCGCGGATCCCGAAGCACGCGGCGCCGCACTGATCGCTGCCAAGGCCTTGCGAACGAGAAGCAGCGGCGAGGGCAACATGGCGAAGCGCCATGGCTGCCAGACCCACTGCTTCCACGCAGCCGTGCATCACGCGGATGCCGGACTGCGACGCGGGTGATGTGGCGAAGATGACGCCGCTTTCCCTGCGCGTTTGCGGTCCATGGACCGTCCTTCCCTGCTGCGGCACTGGTTGACAGCGTCAGCGAATTCCCACTCCCGGCGAATCGCATCAGCAAACTTTGTGCGCGCGAATCACGCTATCTGCACGCACGTATGGGCTGTCAACAAAATCCGCATCTGCGCGCATGATTTTTCTGCGCAACGCTGCGCGAAGCGCGTGCGACATGCGCATGCGATGCACGGCAACGAGCAAATGCGGCGACGACGTGGCGACAGCGCTGCACGCGCTGGTGGTGCGCTATTCTGTGCGAGGCGACACCGCGACACATGTGATGCAGACGCGATGCGCGGTGCATCATGGCGCGACGGCTTGCACGGTGGGTTCAGCCGTGGCGCGTGTGCGATGCGTCCAACCGCGGCGCTTGTGCGGCGGCACTCATGCGGCCAGCCGTGCGCCCGGGGCGTCAATGCAGGATGCGGCGCCGCGCCCAGGCCAGTGCAAACAGCCAGCGTGAACGGCGCGCAGCCTGCAAACGCAAACGGCCGCCGGGGAGAGCCGGCGGCCGTTCAACGGTGCGATGCAGAGCGAGAAAACTTAACGCTTCGTCATCTGCATCAGCGATGCCATCCGCTTCAGCGTGCCGCCATCGGCGGCATTGGCAGCTTCAGCGCGCCACCATCGGCGGCATTGGCTAGTTCAGCGCGCCGCCATCGGCGGCATTGGCTACTTCAGCGCGCCGCCATCGGCGGCACGACGCGCTGCTCCAGCCCGGTGTAGTAGCTCAGCGGGCGGATCAGGCGGTTGTCGGCGCCCTGCTCGAACACGTGCGCCGCCCAGCCGGTGATGCGCGACGCCACGAAGATCGGCGTGAACAGGGGGATGTCGAAGCCCATCAGGTAGTAGGCCGGCCCCGCCGGGAAATCGAGGTTCGGGTGGATGTTCTTCTCCTTGAGCATCTTGGCGGCGAGCACGCGGCTGGTTTCCATCCAGCGGCGGTCGCCGACCACCTCGGCCATCTTCTCGGCGTACTTCGTCATCGTGGGCACGCGGCTGTCGCCGCTCTTGTAGACGCGGTGGCCGAAGCCCATCACCAGCGCCTTGTGGTCGAAGCGAGTGGAGAGCCACTCCTCCGCCACGTCGGGGCTGCCGATTTCCTTCAGCATGTGCATCACGGCTTCGTTGGCACCGCCATGCAGCGGGCCCTTCAGCGCCGCGATACCGGCGGTTATGGCGCCGTGGATGTCCGCCATCGTGCTCGTCACCGTGCGGGCGGTGAAGGTGGAGGCGTTGAAGGTGTGCTCGGCGTAGAGGATGAGCGAGACGTCGAAGCTCTTCAGCACCTCGGGCGCCGGCACCTTGTCGAAGACCAGGTTGAAGAAGTTCTCGGCAAAGTTGTGCGCGGGGTTCGGCGCCACCGGCAGCAGCCCCTTGGCGGCACGGGCGGCGGCGGCAATGCAGGTCGGGATCTTGGCCAGCAGGCGCATCGCCTTGCGGCGCTGGGCAGCGTCCGAGGTGTCGCCGGCCTCGGGGTCCTCAAGACCCAGGAAGCTGACGCAGGTGCGGATCGCGTCCATCGGGTGCGCGTCGCGCGGGAAAGTCTTGATGACCGCGTGCAGCGAGGGGCTGATCTCGCGCTCCGCGGCCTCGGCGGCGCGGAAGTCGGCCAGCTGGGAGGCGTTGGGCAGTTCGCCGTTCCACAGCAGGTAGGCGACTTCCTCGAAGCAGCACAACTCGCACAGGTCCTGCACGGCGTAGCCGCGATAGGTCAGGCTGTTGGTCTCCGGCATCACCTTGGAGACCGCCGACACGTCGGCATAGACGCCGACCAGGCCCTTGTAGATGGTGGGCTCGTTGGAACCGCTCATGGGGTTGCTCCCGTTCGTTGGTGGCGAGGCCCCTCCCCCGGTTGGCCGAGGGAGGGTTTCAGGCTCAGAAGATGCCGGGCTTGCCTTCGGCCAGCGTGCCGGCCGGCAGCGTCAGGTTCAGAACGGCCAGCTCACCCGCCGGAATCTTCGCCAGGTCCTGCACATCGGCCAGGAAGCGGTTGGCTTCGCGCGTCGTGATGATGCCATCCGTCAGGGTCAGGAACTTCTGGATGTACTGGGCGCGGGCGAAGGGCTTGGCGCCGTTCGGGTGGGCGTTGGCGACGCCGAGCTCATCGACCAGCTTGCTGCCGTCCTGGAAGAAGATCTCGACCTTGCCGCCGAAGGACAGCTCGTTCGGGTCCTTCGAGTGGTACTTGCGGGTCCACTCCTTGTCCTCGGTGGTCTCGATGCTGTGCCACAGCTTGATGGTGTCCTTGCGGCCGGCGCGCTTCGGCGCGTAGCTGTCCACATGGTGCCAGCGGCCGTCCTGCAGGGCGACGGCGAAGATGTACATGATGGAGTGGTCCAGCGTCTCGCGGCTGGACTTGGGGTCCATCTTCTGAGGGTCCTGCGCGCCGGTGCCGATGACGTAGTGCGTGTGGTGGCTGGTGTGGATCACGATCTTCGCGATGTCCTCCAGCTTGCGGCCGCTCTCGGCGATGTCCGCCTTCATCTTGAAGGCCAGGTCGATCAGCGCCTGGGACTGGTACTCCGCGGAATGCTCCTTGGTGTAGCTGTCCATGATGGCGCGCTTGGCTTCGCCGGCGCCGGGCAGCGGCACGTGGTAGTAGGTCGGGTCATAGACGGTGCCGCGGCCCTTGCTGTCGGCCTGCGTGCGGCCATTCAGCACCCAGGCGATGACGCTGTCCTCGCCTTCATAGATCGGGTTCGGCGCGCCCTCGCCGCGCATGGCGCGGTCCACGGCTTCAATGGCCAGCTTGCCGGCGTGCGCCGGGGCGAAGGCCTTCCAGCTGCTGATCTCGCCCTTGCGGGACTGGCGGAAGCTGATCGAGGTGTGCAGCGCCTGCTGCACCGCCTGGAAGATCACGTCCTGCTTCAGGCCCAGCAGCGTGCCGACGCCGGCGGCGGCGGAGGGCGCCAGGTGGGCGATGTGGTCCACGCGGTGTTCGTGCAGGCAGATGGCGCGAACCAGGTCGATCTGGATCTCGTAGCCGGTGGCCAGGCCGCGGATCAGCTCCTTGCCGGACTTCTCCATGGTCTGCGCCACGGCCAGCACCGGCGGGATGTTGTCGCCGGGGTGGGAGTAGTCGGCGGCCAAGAAGGTGTCGTGGAAGTCCAACTCGCGCACCGCGGTGCCGTTGGCCCAGGCGGCCCATTCCGGGCTGACGCGGACCGTGTTCTTCATGCCGAACACCGTGGCGCCGCCCTTCTTGGCGTGGCCCAGCGCCATGTCGCGGGCCGAGGTGACCGGGCGGCGGTTGATGGCGGCGATGGCGACGCTGGCGTTGTCGATGATCCGGTTGATGATCATCTCCTGCACGTCCTTCTGGACGGCGACCTTGTCGGCGGCGACGCCGGCGATCTTCCAGGCAAGCTGGTCTTCGCGCTTCAGCAGCGCCTTGGACGGATGGACTTTGATGTCATGCGTTTGCATGGTGCGGCGTTCCCTTTGCGGTCAGTTACGCGATTGCGCTTTGTGTCGCCGCTGGCAAGGCTTTGCTAGTCCCTTTGGCATTCCGATTGACGTCCCCCCACAATAGGGTTTCCGTATCGCATGCCCTCAAGCGCCGGGCGGCCGCATCCGCGGCCTTGGCTTACGCCGCACAAGCGGCGACGGCCATTCGGCCTTGCGGCCCTTCGGGCCGTGGGCGCCGGGCTTGGGGTGAGCACATGGATTTTCGCATCGTCAGGCGGTTGGGGCATTTTCTCGCGGTGGCGGAGGAAGGGCATTTCGGCCGGGCGGCGGCGCGGTTGGGTATCAGCCAGCCGCCACTGACCGCGCAGATCCAGGCGCTGGAGGCCGAGCTTGGCGTGCAGTTGCTGGAGCGCACCCGCAAGGGCGCCCGGCCGACGCGCGAAGGCGAGGCGCTGCTGCCCATCGTGAGAAGGTTGGCGGAGGATGCCCGCCAGGTGGAGAGCCTGGCGCGGGAATTGCGCGCCGGGCGGCATGCGCCGATGGCCTTGGCCTGCGTGACCTCGGCGTTGTTCGACTTCCTGCCGCCATTGGTCCGCGCCTTGCGCAGCGAGTTGCCGGATGCGGCGATGAGCGTGCAGGAGATGGACACGGCGGATGCGGTGGAGGCGCTGCGGCGCGGCGAGGTGGACTTCGCGCTGGCCCGGCTGGATGCGGACCGGCCGCCGCTGCGCGTGCTGCCGCTGGGCGATGAGATGATGGTGGCGGCACTGCCGGAGGCGCATCCGCTGGCGCAGGGCGACGGGCCGCTGCCGCTGGGCGCGCTGGCCGACGAGACGCTGATGGCACTGCCGCGCAGCATCAGCCCGGCCTATTTTGATCGGCTGATCACCGCGTGCCGGGCCGCAGGGTTCGAGCCGAACACGGTGCGGGAGGTGGGCAGCGCCATGGCGCAGCTGGCCTTCGTGGCGGCGGGGCTTGGCGTGGCGCTGGTTTCCACCGGCATGGCGCGGCTGCGGCCGACCGGGGTGACCTTCAGGCCGCTGGCGGACCCGGTGGGCAGCGTGCCGGTGGCACTGGTGTGGAATGCGGAACGCGAGACCGAGGCGGCCAAGGCTGCACTGGCGGTTGCGCAGCGGCTGTTCCACGGCGATGCTGCGAGCGACTTGTTGGTTGGAGTTGACTGATGGAATCGCTGCATTTCGACCGTGTGATCCGTGGCGACCTGGTGCTGCCGGATGGCGTCCTGTGGGACGGCTACGTGGCCATCCGGGGTGAGGTGATCGCCGCGATCGGCCAGGGCGTGCCGCCGCCGGCCAAGGGCACGCTGGATTTCTCCGGCAAGTTCGTGCTGCCAGGGCTGGTGGACGGGCACATGCACACCTCCTCCGCGCTGGGCTGGCCGGGGATAGAGGGGGCTTCGCGCACCGCGGCCGCGGGCGGCGTGACGACCTGCGTGGACATGCCCTACGACATCCCGCGCCCGGTGACGGATGCGGCGATCCTGGCCGAGAAGATCAAGGTGGTGAACGCCACCTCCCACGTGGACATGGCGCTTTACGGCACCATCACCAAGGAAGGCGGCGTTGGCGCCATTGCCGGGCTGGCCGAGGCCGGCGTGTGCTCCTTCAAGCTGTCCACCTATGAATATGACGCCGTGCGGTTTCCGCGGATCGACCACCCGACGATGGTCGCGGCCTTCCATGAGATCGCCAAGACCGGGCTGATGGTGGCGATCCATAACGAGGACCAGGAGCTGGTGGTGAAGCTGACCGAGCAGGCGCGCGCCGCCGGCCGGACCGACCCGATCATGCATTGCCGGACCAGGCCGCCGCTGGCCGAGAGCATGGCCAACCTGGAGATTTTCGAAATTGGGCTGGAGACCGGGGCGCATGTGCACATCGCCCATTCCTCGATCGCCCGCGGGTTCGAGCAGGCAGAGATGTTCCGGCGGATGGGCGGGCTGGCGAGCGGCGAGGCCTGCCTGCAATACCTGTGCATGACCGAGGAGGACATTGTCCGGCTGGAAGGCTTCGGCAAGTGCAACCCCCCCTTCCGCACCGCCGAGGAGGTGGAGCGCATGTGGGCGGCGCTGGTCGCGGGCAAGGTCAGCTACATCTCCACCGACCATGCGCCGTGGCCGTATGAGCGGAAGCTCTACAAGGGCGACATCTTCGCACCTGGCGCCGGGCTGACAGGGATGCAGAGCTTTGCGCCGGTGATGTTCACGCTGCTGCGGGAACGCGGGCTGCCGCTTTCCCTGATGGCGAAGTACTGCGCCGAGGAGCCGGCGCGCTTCCATGGGCTGTTCCCGAAGAAGGGCGCCATTCGCGTGGGCTGCGATGCCGATTTCTGCGTGATGGAGGAAGGCGACTTCACCTTCGACGCCAAGGACATCCAGGACCGCGAGGAGAATCGCTGGTCGCCATATGACGGGCGCAAGGTGCAGGCCAAGGTGGTGGCGACCTTCCTGCGGGGGTCCTGCATCTGGGATGGCAGCGCGGTGCTGGCCAAGCCGGGGGCCGGACGCTTCGTGCCGCGGCAGGGCAAGGATATTTATGTCGGAGCGCATTGAGGGCGCTGCCGGCGGGGATCGCCCGGGACGGGCGTGGGGTGGATCGCCCGGGACGGGCGTGGGGTGGATCACCCGGGACGGGCGTGGGGTGGATCACCCGGGACGGGCGTGGGGTGGATCACCCGGGACGGGCGTGGGGTG